>JAJRQV010000047.1 GCA_024280035.1 Campylobacterales bacterium | reverse complement strand
GTGGTTGACTGCACGTGAGCTCTTTTTTGAAGAGAACCTAGTGTTAACGTAGGTCTTGGGGTTTTTGCTTCAATGCCGTTTTAAATTAATGAAGGGTTCTCTTCATTTTATGAAATAAAATTAAGGAAAATAATGAAAATAGTAGAAGGTAAATTACAAGTTCAAACAGATAAAAGAGTTGCCATTATTAACTCTCGTTTTAATCACATTATTACTGATCGTTTAGTCGAAGGTGCGGTAGATGCCTATTCACGTCATGGTGGAGATGCAGATAATTTAGATTTGATTTTAGTTCCAGGTGCATTTGAAATTCCCTTAGCACTTGAAAAAGCTTTGGCTTCTGGAAAATATGACGCGGTATGTTGTGTGGGTGCAGTTATTCGTGGTGCCACACCTCATTTTGATTATATCTCTGCTGAAGCCACAAAAGGTGTAGCTTCAGTTGCATTAAAATATGGGAAACCTGTAGCCTTTGGTGTACTTACAGTAGATACTATTGAGCAAGCTATTGAAAGAGCTGGTTCTAAGGCAGGAAATAAAGGTAGTGAAGCTATGGTAACCGTGATTGAGATGCTTAATCTTTATTCTGAGATTGATCTTTAATGGCTACTAGACATCACGCAAGAATGGCTGTAGTAAGCCTTCTGTACGCACATGATTTAGGAAACAAAAGTATTTCTGATTTTTCAGATGAAATTTTAGAAGAGAAAAAAATCCGTAATAAACAGCGTGAATTTGCAATGAATCTTTTTAGAGGTGTAATGGATAACATCGAAAAAATAGATGAAAAAATAGAGGCAAACCTAACAGACTGGGATTTTGATAGACTTGGTTCTATTGAGAGAGCAACACTTCGTTTAGGTGCGTATGAAATTTTATTTGGTGAGTTAGATTCAGCTGTAATTATTAATGAAGCGATTGAAATTACTAAGGCTTTTGGAACAGAACAGTCTCCAAAGTTTATTAATGGTGTTTTAGACGCAGTAGCCAAATCAAAGTAGACTTAATGCTTAAGCTTCTTTTCCTCTTACTTTTTTTAAGCCTTTCTCTTATAGCAAGGAATACTTGTGTTGAGTGTCATAAGGGTATTGAAGATATCCGCGAGCGTGACTCAGGTATGATGAAAGCCATTTTAAATGTGGCAGATAAAGCGGGTCATGCGGGGAATGACTGTATTGTTTGTCATGGAGGAAACCCAAGAACAAAAAATAAGAAACGTTCTCATTCGGGGACAGTTAAGTATTTTAAAACGCATAAGGGTCCAAAAGAGTATTATCCAGCACCGGGTTCTACTTGGATAAATGAAAACACCTGTGGTATGTGTCATCAAGAACAAGTATTTGCTCAGATGAACTCTTTGATGATGACAGAACAAGGTAAGATTCAAGGGGCAATGTGGAGTTTTGGTGGAAAAGAGGGTTATCAGCATACAGCAGGAACCTATGATACAAAAAATCCACATGATAAAAGTAAACGTTTAGGCACAGATACCTATAGAAAATACATGGAACAACTGGCGACGATGGAGCCTCAAGGTTTTCCAAAAGAGATGCATGAAATTCCGGATGCACCTACCGTAGAAGAGATTCATAAAGACCCTTCTTTAGCCGTATACACTTATTTACGTCAAGAATGTTTACGATGTCATATGGGTTCAAAAGGGCGTTTTAAACGTGGAGACTTTAGAGGAATAGGCTGTTCTTCATGTCATGTTCCTTACTCTAATGAAGGTTTTTACGAAGGAAATGACCCTAAAACAACGAAGAAAACTCCAGGGCATATGCTAGTACATGCTATTCAATCTTCACGTAAGGTGAAGGTTCAAGTTCATGATATTAATTATTCTGGTGTACCTGTTGAGACCTGTTCAACCTGTCATAATCGGGGTAAACGTATTGGCGTCTCTTATCAAGGTTTGATGGAAACTGAGTATCAATCTACCTTTGATTCTGAGGGACACGGGCAACCTAAACTTCATACCAAACGTTATTTACATATGCAAGAAGATGTGCATTATCAAAAAGGAATGTTGTGTCAAGATTGTCACACCTCTAATGACTTGCATGGAGATGGTTTCTTAGGTGGGGCAAATGCAGCTGCTGTTGAAATTGAGTGTCAAGATTGTCACGGAACAACTAAAAAATACCCATGGGAACTTCCTATTGGTTATTCAGATGAGTTTGAAGAGAAGGCAAAAACGGGTAAGGCTAGGGGTACAACGAAGACTCTAGCGGAGTACTTAAAAAAAGGTTATGTTCCTAAAAATATGGAAGATGGTTATATCTTAACTGCACGTGGAAATCCACTTCCAAAGGCAGTGAAAAAAGGGAATAAAATCCTTATTCATTTGGCTTCAGGTAAAGATATCTTAATGAAACCTTTGAAACTTCTTAAAGAGACTGACGCCTTAACTCAAGAGGGTTTAATTGCTATGGATGTGATTGAACCTCATAATGACAAGATGGAGTGTTATTCATGTCACGCAACCTGGGCACCACAATGTTATGGGTGTCATGTTAAGGTTGATTATTCAGGTGGAAAGAAAAATCCTGACTTCTTAAAAGCCTCCCATGATCAAGATATTCATGGAACTACAGGTGGAATGCGTGACCTTAAAAAGTATCTTGTTCCTGGTAAGGTAACTGAAACACGTTCGTATTTACGTTGGGAAGATCCTGCACTTTCTCAAAATGGAGAAGGGCGGGTCAGCCCAACAATTCCAGGATGTCAGACAACGATTACTGTAATTGGAAAAGATGGAAAAGCCCTGCTTCAAAACCATATTTTTAAAATTCCTAATGTGGAAGGTGCTGGTGCTGAAGGGCAAAATGCTATAGATATGGCACCTGTTCAACCTCATACTATTCAAAAGCATGCGCGTACATGTGAGTCATGTCATGCCAGTGACAAAGCTCTGGGGCTTGGCGTAGGTGGTGGAAGACTTAATGCCGATCCATCAAAAACAAGTATTATTGATTTAATGAGTCCTAACAGAACAATTTTACCGCATAAAATAGATGAACAGATACCGGCAATTCCTAATCTTAAGCATGATTATTCGCAGTTTATAGATGAAAATGGAACACAATTAATGACAGTTGGGCATCATTGGAAACTCTCTGGTCCTTTATCTAAACAACAGCGTTCAAAACTTGACAGACGTGGCGTATGTATGTCATGTCATAAAGATATTCCAAAGGGTGATTTAGCGGTTAGTACCATGGTTCATGTGGCTAAAATGACGGGTATGCATATTGATACTAAAGAACACCATGGAATTACTAATAAACTTTTACATATAGGTGCTTGGGTTCAAGTAATTGCTGTTCTTATAGGACTCTTTGTTCTGTATAAAATATTTTTTAGAAAAAGGAAAAATCGTTGGTAGGAACACTTTTAATGCAAGAAAATATGAATATAGCCTTAGATTTACCTCTTGAAATGTTAATGAATAAAGATATAAATGGTAAAACAAAACTAGCCTATAGAGACGGTTCATGGATTAAAGCCATCACTTTTTACAAGAAGATAATTTAGTGAAAAAAGTAGATAAAGTTATACAAAAAATTACAGATAAGGCGCGTAGAAAATGAGTAGAATGACATCTGAAGAAGCCGTACGTCTTATTAAAGAAGCTGATTTAAAAGAGATTGGTAAGATGGCAACAGCAAGAAAAAAAGAGTTACATCCTAAGGGTTTAACTACCTTTGTTGTTGATAGGAATATTAATTATACAAATGTATGTTGGGTTGATTGTAAGTTTTGTGCTTTTTATCGTCATGTTAAAGAGGGTGATGCTTATGTACTGACTTATGAAGAAATTGATAAAAAAATTGATGAACTGATTGAAATTGGTGGAACACAGATACTTTTTCAAGGAGGTGTTCATCCTAAGTTAAAGATTGAGTTTTATGAAGAGTTAGTAGGGCATATTCATACAAAATATCCTACGATTACTATTCATGCTTTTTCAGCTATTGAACTTGATTATATAGCAAAGATTTCTAAAATCTCTATTATTGAGGTATTAACACGTCTTAAAGCCCAAGGGCTCTCATCAATCCCTGGTGCGGGAGCTGAAATTCTTTCTGATCGTGTACGTGATATCATTGCACCTAAAAAACATGACTCTTATGTTTGGATTGATGTGCATAGACAGGCACATAAATTAGGTATTAAATCAACAGCTACGATGATGTTTGGAACCGTTGAAACAGACGAAGAGATTGTTGAACATTGGAATTTAGTAAGAAAACTACAAGATGAAACAGGTGGTTTTAGAGCCTTTATTATGTGGTCTTTTCAGTCAGACAATACAGAACTGGGTCAAGAGTTTCCAAATATTGATAAACCTTCATCAAACCGTTACTTACGACTACTTGCGGTGGCACGTCTGTTCTTAGACAATGTTCCCAATATTCAAAGTTCATGGGTGACGCAAGGACCATACATCGGTCAGATGGCATTAAAATTTGGTGCCAATGACTTAGGTTCAACGATGATGGAAGAAAATGTTGTTAAAAGTGCAGGAGCAGGTTACCGAATGGCAAAAGAAGAGATGGTTCATCTTATTCAAGATATTGGTGAAACAGCAGGTATTCGAAATACAGCTTATGAAACATTGGAGATATTTTAATGAAAAAGTTAATCCTACTGTTTTTGATTTTATGTGAGGTTATTATGGGAAGTGAAGTTTTAAAAGTTGATGTAAATGGTACGGCAGTACCTCTTGTTTTTGAACAAGATAATAGATTGCCAATTGTAACGATGCAAGTTGTATTTGAAAATGCAGGTTCGATTTCGAACACAAAAATTGCAGGGCTTTCAAGAAGTGTTGCCAAGATGTATGGAGAAGGTACAAAAACCTTAGGTTCAATTGCATTTGCAAAAAAACTTGATGCTAAAGCAATTCATATCTCAGCAAATTCAGGAACAGAAACCTTTGTATTTGAGCTTTCATGTTTAAAAGAACATTTTTCTGAAGGTGTTAAGGCATTAACTTCTTTGCTAAATAATCCAAATGTTAGTGAAGAAGCTTTAGAGCAGATAAAAACAACAACTCTTGGCGAAATTCAAAGAAAAAGTACAGACTTTGATTATGTGGCAGGACGTACACTTAAAGAGTTGCTTTTTAAAAATACAGTCATGGCAAAACCAAGTATTGGAACAACAGAAAGTATAGGTGCCTTAACAGCTCAAGATATTCAATCTTTTATGAATGAACATATGGTGAGAAGTAGAGCAATTACGGTTGTAGGAGGTGATCTTAATGCCAGTGAAGCCGAATCGGCAATTGCTGAGGTAGTCTCTGTTTTAGAAGTAGGAAAAAAGAAAAAACTTCCTTATTTTGAGGTGTATCCAAAACCACGTGAAGAGATTGTTCGTAAGAAAACAGAACAGGCTTATGTCTATTTTGGAAGCCCTTATCATATGAAGTCAGGAGATGAAGAGTATTTTAAAGCACGTGTAGCAACCTTTGTTTTAGGTTCATCAGGTTTTGGCTCTCGTCTGATGGAAGAGATTCGTGTGAAAAAAGGTCTGGCATATTCGGCATATGCCCGTGTTTATGTCAATCGTTCAAATTCTTATTTCTCGGGTTATTTACAAACCAAACTTGAGTCACAAGATGAAGCACAAAAATCGGTTAATGAAGTGATTAAGACCTTTGTTGATAAGGGTATTACACAAGAAGAGTTAGCCCATGCAAAGAAATTTCTTTTAGGTTCAGAACCTCTACGCGTAGAAACACTTTCTCAAAGACTTTCTCGTACCTTTATGGACTATTACACAGGGAAACCTCTAAATAATTCTGCTCTTGAATTAGAAAAAATAGAGAAGCTTGAGTTAAAAGATTTAAATGATTTTATTAAAAGACATAAAGAGATTCAAAATTTATCTTACGCGATTGTAACGCAATAGAGTTATGAACATTGAAGAAAAAGACCTTCCTAAGTTTTCTAAACTAGGAAGTCGTAACTTCATTGAACTTGCTCTTTTAATTCCCCACTCTTATGAAGATAGAAATCTTTATCCACAACCTTCCATTGGAACTAAGCAACTTATAGATGCCGAAGTACTTAACTTCTCTTATTCTACTAAGTTTATTAAACTTCGTCTTTTTGTTTTTAATTTTAATTTAGAGATAGATGCAATCATTTTTCAGCCTAAGCCTTACTACTCAAGACAATTTGTAAAGGGTATACGAGTTTTTCTTTTTGGAAAAATGGAGTTGAACTTTTCTAATTTACAGATGTTGCAACCTAAAATTGTAACAAACAGTGGTGGCATCGTTGCTGTATATAAAAGTAAGCTTCGTGCAGATGTAATGCAGAATCTAGTTAAAAAGTATGTAAGTGTAGAAAACTTAATGACAGATGGCTTGCGTGAAGATGTATGTCGGAGTCTAATAGCTTTGCATTTTCCTTCGGCTCTACCTGTATATGAAGCCTTAGAAGCCCTAAAGTTTGCAGAACTGTATAATCATCTAACTCTACTTGCCTCTAAAAAAGAGTCCTATCCTGCGCTTAAAAGCTTTAAAGCTGATTATGACACTTGGGTTAAGACCTTGCCTTTTGAGTTAACCAAAGACCAGTTACGTGCTATTAAAAAGATACAAAAAGACTTTTCAAAGGAGATTGCAGTCAAAAGAATGGTTGTGGGTGATGTAGGCTCAGGAAAAACTATGGTAATTCTTGCTTGTGCTTATATGGCAAGAGAGTTAGGCTCGATTTTAATGGCACCTACAACCGTGCTTGCTAACCAGCTCTTTGAGGAGGCACAAAAGTTCTTACCC
Source organism: Campylobacterales bacterium (assembly GCA_024280035.1). Classification (GTDB taxonomy): domain Bacteria; phylum Campylobacterota; class Campylobacteria; order Campylobacterales; family Sulfurimonadaceae. Next base: position 33,942 of record JAJRQV010000047.1, on the reverse strand, counting down.
AAAGAGATAAAAATTACACTGGTTACAAATAAAAGTAAAAAAGAGGACTTAAGTGATTATGACTTTATCATTGGAACGCATGCCTTGCTGTTTAGAGATATTAAAGAGATGGCAGTTGTGATGATTGATGAACAACACCGATTTGGAACCGCTCAAAGAAATAAACTTTCTAAAATGTTAGAAAAAAATAGAAAACGACCCCATTTTTTACAATTTTCTGCCACACCGATTCCAAGAACTCAGGCGATGATAAACTCTTATCTTTTAGAGGTCTCTTTAATTCAAGAAACCCCTTTTAAAAAAGATATAGATAGTTTTGTGATTCATAAACCAGACTTTCCTGATTTACTTGAGCATATTAAATCTGAGGTAGCCCTGGAGCATCAAGTTCTTATTGTTTATCCCTTAGTTGAAGAGTCAGAGTTTGTAAATTATCAAAGTATAGAAGAGGCGAGAGGATTTTGGGAAAAAAACTTTGATAATGTGTATGTTACGCATGGGAAAGATAAGGAAAAAGAGCAGGTTTTGTATGACTTTAGAGAAAAAGGAGATATCTTACTGGCAACTACGGTAGTAGAAGTAGGTATCTCTTTGCCTAAGCTAACGACTGTTGTTATTGTAGGTGCTGAACGTTTAGGTCTGTCTACCTTGCATCAGTTAAGAGGAAGAGTGAGTCGAACAGGTTTAAAAGGTTATTGTTATCTTTATACTAATGTTGAAAGCTCAAAACGCTTGGAGGCATTTACTAAAACAATGAGTGGTTTTGAGATTGCTAAATTAGACTTACAATACAGAAAAAGTGGTGATGTTTTAAGTGGAAATGAACAAAGTGGTCAAAGTTTTAGATTTGTAGATATGGCTGAGGATGAAGAAATTATTGTTGAAGTTCAAAGTTTTATAAAAGAGAGTACTCCACAGATTTAACTGATTAAGTAGATTGGTAATCTATTAAATCCGTTTAATCTGTGGATAAAAGATCTTAATAAAGCCCGAAACGCCCATCTTTACGTTTGTACAGAACACGAGTTTTTCCATCTATATCATTAAAGATTTCAAACTGTTTATCTGTCTCTTTAAGGTTTTCAAGAACATCTGCCACTTCTTGAGGTTTATGAAGTTCTAAATCATGGGGAACAATTTCATCTTCAAGAGCTTCACGCTCTTCAGACATATTAATGTCTTTAGAAGCAGCCTTAGCTTCATTGATGCCTACTTTTTTATGATCACGGATTCTTTCATGATGACGACGAAGTGCTTTTTGGGCACGATTCGCTGCAACATCAATAGCCGCATATAAATCATCATCACGCTGTTTAATCACAATTGTATTTTTATGCGGTAAGTTAATAGTAAATTCAATACTAACTCCCTTACCCTTATGCCCTTTTAACTCTTCGCCAGAAGCGATGGCACGTACTGAAATAATGTCTAAGTTATATTTACTAAGAGAGTCAATAGAAGCTTCAATTTGTTGTTTAATCGCGTCTGTAAGTTCAACATGACGACCAACCATACTAATATTCATAAATATCCTTTGTATAAAAAGTTTAATAGATAGATAATGATTATAACGAGAGATTTCTTAAGTAGGCTTGTAAGTGGAAAAAATGTACAAAGATAGAAACCTTGGATTAAGGTTTCTGAAGTGTTCTACGGTGGTATGTGATTGTTTCACCAATATTTAAGTTAGCATCGATACTGCTCACTGTTACATCAATCAAAACACTTCCTTCTGATTGCGGTGTTGCAATAATATCAATATAAGAGTTGTTATCACAGGTACTTCCCGCAACAATAGGGTTTAAACCTATATAACGTATATTTGTTACAATAGTAAAAATTGGAGTGGCTACAGTGGGGAAGGTTGAATTTATTCTTTGTACACAACTCTCTCCTGTTCTATCATGCCCCGAAATGGCTAGTATTGCAAATTCTGTAGCACTTTTTGCTAAAAGTTGAGCTTGCTCAGTAAAGAAAATATGTTCTGTTCTTTTTGTAGAAATAGCTGTCATGCTCTGCATACTAGCAATTATTCCAGCAACAACGACCATAAAAGCAATGGCTAAAATCATAGCCATTCCTGATTTCATATTTGTATATTTTAAAATACTGCGGTTTCTTTGCATATTGAATACATCCCCCCTGATAAGAAATTTTCTTCATTAACACAGACTTGAAGTTTGATGGTGTCCCCAATAGCAGTGAATTTAAAGGTATCTACATTTTCCATTAAAAGTACGCGTCTTCCATTGGCTAAAAAACTTTCACCTAACCATGGTTGATAATCATAATAAAGAACTAAGTCTTCATCTCCATCTGCATCTATATCTCTTCGTTCTAGAGCATAAGCAGTCCATGCAAGTTTGTAGTTCTCATATATATCTGTTCCTGTAAAACTTGAGGTTACTCCAGGTGCAATAAATGTAGCATCTGCTAATCTTGACACAAAAGGAGCTACATAAGCTTGAATTCTATGTGCTGCTGTATTATTTTGGAAGTTTTGTGCTACTCCACTCCAACCATAATTGTTAATTACATTTGTGTTTGCTCCTGTAAAAAAAATCGCACTTGTTCCCACAGTTGAGCCATTAACACTTAATGCAGTAATAACATTATTAACTAAACCCGTATCTGTACCGGGACTACTCAAATAAGCAAAAGGTGCAGCAGTGAGTGCAGCACTGGCAATAGCTCCTGGATCATCTACATCTATGAAACCACTCCATGTTGGTCGATTAAAAGCAGGTTCACCTAAGATTCCTGCTCGATTTGTACCCAGTAGACCATCTATGTCATAACCAATCCATTCTAAGACAGTAAAATTATTTCCAACTGCTGAGGTCAAGGCTACAGGAGCTACACCTGCTGCGGTTCTTGCAATTACTGAATCTTTAAGACGATATTGTAAGCGGTTTGAGATTTGACGTAAAGCCATAGAACTGTTTGATTGAAGATCATTATTGATTTTACTTGAGATTGAAGCTTCATATGCAGTAAATAGTAAATTTGTTCCAACTTTTGCTAAGACTCCAATAATAACAATGACAAATATCATCTCAAGAAAAGTAAACCCTTTTCTCATTAGTATCTCCTTTTAAAAAATTCAGCTTCACCAATATTTGAAGTAAATGAGCTTAATTGTATGGCTGGAGTCCATGCTCCATTAATCTGTTCATCTGTACTTATTTGAACCATCTTAATGTTTGATGTACCTGAAGCAGTTCCAAAGTTATTGATAATTGTTGTAGCAGCGTAGTTGGCAGGTTCTGCTACATAACTTACTGTTGTAGTAAGTCTAAAATCACGTTTAAATCCTCTAGCAGTTGGAGCACCTAAAGTTACAGCTGTTCCATCAAAGTCATTAACACTTCCTGTTGTACCACCACCAACAATGGCTCCAGCAAACCTGGGGTTAGTTGCAGGAGTCATTCTACGTCTAAGTTCATTTTGGAAATGCCCTACACGAAAGTCAGTACCGGCAACTCTTGGAGCGGTTCCTCCTCCTGCAATATCAAGTGCATTTGATGTCGACATTATTGCACCTAGAGGTGAACTCAATGGATCCCAAGTAAAGGTGAGTATCTGAGAAATTTTTGTAGAAGTTAATGTAATACCTTCTTGTTTAAGTGACATCTCTTGTGAATCAGCATTTTGTAGAAGAACAAGAGGTAAGGCAAAAACTGTAATTGAAATAATAACTATTGCAAAAATTAATTCAATCATGCTAAAAGCATTTCTGCTTTTACCTTGAGTAAAGTTTACCATTGGATTCGCCTATTTGTAACTGGAGCAATATTTGAGTCTATCTCTTTTAAACTGTTGTCTTTTCCTGCCCAAGCACCAGTTGATGTAAATTCAAGTTCAAAAAGGTTGAAGGTTGCTCCAATATCAAATCTATGATAGATTAACCATGGACTCGGATTAATTATTATCGTAGTTTTAAATGGATAACCTTGTAAACCATCATATTGAAAGTGTGCCGTTGTTAAATTAACTACACTAGCATCTAAAAAGTTATTTGCTAGGGCTGGATTTCTTATATTAAATGAATAGACTTTACCATCTTCAGCAGTATGATTTTCACTTTGAAACCATCGAACAGAATCTGGACTTAAAAGTTGCCCAGGCATCAGAGTAGGGTATAAGGCTGGATTACAGGTATTTACAAGGGCTGGGTCTTGGTCACAATATACCTCATAATACATAGTAACATTACCACTGACTCCTGCACCATCTCCATTTATACGGTAACGAGGGATATGCACACGTGAATAATAAGAGGTAATGCTTGAATTGACCATAACCTCATTATCAGGTTGATGCAGAAAATTATTATCAGCAATAGAATCACAATCCGTACCTGTTTGACAAAGTACTTGAAGACCATTTAATATCATATTAATTGGGTTGGATGGTGCATTAACTACGTGGTTATAATTAAAGGTTAAGTTCATATCTAAGGCACCCATTGCATTAGGAATAAAACGTGATTCGTTTAATGTGAGTGCATTAATATTTATTCCAGTAGTATTATTAATTACACTACCATTAACTTCATTAGTTATTATAGCTACATTATTTACGTCATGTTCTTCTAGATGATATTTAAATATCGGCAGTGCTGCTAATGGAGAATTAATTGTTTGGTTTAGATCTATATTCACATTAGATGCATAACAATTATTAACAAAGTTGTTTAGTGTAACATTATTTTCACCTTCTGCACGAATCTGACCAAAAAATCGAATTCCCATACTTTGATTTCTATCAACATCATTTGTATATAAATCTATTAGTGATGCTGCTGGTATAGGTAGAGGTAGAAAGTCTGTTCCTACTCCATACTGAATAGTACTCACTCCAAAGTGGTGAGGTCTAAATGTTAGGTTATGGTCATTATATTGTTTTCCTGTACTATTATTAAAGTGTTTTGACTCAATATTACAACCTACCATACTTGTGAGGTAATCACCAGGAATATATAGAGGTACATCATTACTTGATTGTACACAATCATTTCCATTTCCATCCCCATCAATAAAATAATTAGGAGTTAATGCGTGATGTTCGGGAAGCTTATCAGCATCTGTCCATGTTGTATCAACCATATGCAAACGATAACGACCAACATTATTATGTAAGCGTCGCATATTTACAACAGTACCTGCCGCAAGGTTAGCTGGTACAAATGAGTCATTGGTATCATTACATCCGCTTACAATTGTTGTAGCAGTAGGCTCCCAAAGAAATTGTAAACTTGTTTCTGGTTCTTCAAAGAAGTATTGTGAGTACCCTGGAGCAGCTTTATCATCGATATGGGTTGTTGCATTTATATCGAAACTATATTCATATCCAGCAGATAAGTTTGCTTGAGTCGGAACAGGAATTAAACCTGCTGCAGTAGAGTCATTTATCTGAATATTAAAGGTTTCAGGTCGAATACTAAAGTTGTCACGTGAACAGATAGCCACTCCATAAATTGCACGTAAACACTCAAAACAAGATGCCGTAATAGGATCAGATGGATTAGCTGCACAAGGGGCTCCGGATGGACCACCAACAGTTTGAATACAGGTAATCCCAGCTTGGTTTACCATTGATGCCAATTCTGTTTCAAGCTCGCCTTGTGTAGTGAATTCAAAGAGCCCATGGTCTGCACCGCCTGTTAGATACCAGATACGAAAGGCAGTGTTTTCTCTTGAAACATTATAAAAGTCAGGATCTGTTACGGATAGTGTTACACGACTAGCACTATTTGTCGCATCACCAATAGGTTGTACTTGTATAGAAGTAATACCACGTGTTGGATCCCAACAAGATGAGTTAATATCTTGATACCCACCAACATCAAGCATTTGAACACCAACAACGGTTTGAACAGCTTGTTAAATGGTTGTGTTATTGACATCAGTTGCAATTAAATCAACATCAAAAGGTCTGTTTGTTACTTGAGAAAAAAGATTATACTTTGGATTATTTGAATCATATAAGGCTCGGTCAACAATATTAAATATACCCCATTCAGGTCGGTAACTAATCCCACCAGATGAACATATGGGTGTGTCAATATCAATGACTGAGGTTACGTTGATATCAAAGCTTTGTGTTGGTGATAAAGGAATTGTCATGGTGTAGGTTACATTTAAATCTAATGGTGTATCGAGTTTATCTACGGATGGGTTTACTGAATAATAGGTATAAAAGAATTCTTTGTTTTGAAAATCTGCAATAGGAATATCACTGATACTTGAAGAAGTGTTGGTCATGCCTTAGGTGTTATCAGCAATAAAACGTCGAGAAACAACACCAGGATCAGCAACATATACGGTGTCATCCCAATAAGTAATTTGAGAGATGTCCATATTTAAGACATTAAACTTAACATTACTGGCACTAATATCAGACTCTTCAATACTTTGTATAGCAACACTTATTTCAATAGGATCTCCAGGTACTACGGTACCAGAAAGAACAGGCCCTAATGTTTTGTTATAGTCTTCTGAGAAGAAACGGTCATTTTGTTTGTAAGAATAATCATAACAGATTTTTGGAACTCTAATCCCACGGATAGTGTTAATAAATACACCTGTATCTAGGGCACTATCCCCTACATCTGCAAGAGCCATTTTGAAATGGTAAGTGATACCAGGAGTAAGGTTGTCAAGTGTTGCATTTAATCCCACAGTTAAACCATCAAACTCAACATCTGGATCAGTTTTACCTTCGTTATCGATGAAATATATAGCGTTTGTATAATCAGATGGTTCATTTGTACTGTTTGCACCGGGTGAACCATTATTAACATTATTTACAGTTACTGGGGGAAAGTTTGTAAGATTATTAATTGTTACAAATGCGTTGGGGTTTCGTACTCTTGCAATATTGTAGGTAGTACCATTTAAATCTCCTCCAGAGATAAAAAATCCAAAGGCATCATTAAATATTGAACCAACATACTCATTATACTCTTCAGAGGCAAATTGATAATTAACTAAAAGTAGACGGGTGTTATCATCGAGGACAACATCAAATTCAAAAACAACAGTATCATAAAGAGCTCGATTGTCAATGGCTGTTAAATCAGAATCAGGAGTTATATCAGTGTTGTTAATAGTGAAACTACCACTATCATTGCTTGAAAATGCTTCGTCAGCACTCATTGTGGTTAAAAGTATTCCTGAATCAACAGCAAGATTAGCATCTGCTGTCCCATTATCAAAACGTGCAGTTTGAGAGGTGTTCCCACGTCTTATAATAGGATTACTAATAGTTAGACCTGGTCCTGCAATTTTGTCTGCTAATTCTTGTGCCGTTCCTCCTGAAGTATATTGGCTAACAGTCGCATATAATGATGTATTTAAAAATATAAAAAACAGAATAAAAATCAAGCCTTGATAAAACCTTGGTTTTTGGAAGTATGTGCCAGTTTTATTTAACAATAGTATGTTCATAAACTATCCTTTTTACTGCACACATAATTCGGGCTCAGAACAATGTGTGAGAATTGTGTTGTCTAATTATAAACACAAACTTACTTCAGGGAATGTTAAAAAGGTGATATAAATATTAGATTTTTTTATCTTTAAGTACTGGTTAACAGGCAGTTTACTATGGGTTTACCATCTGTTTACAAATGAAGAAATATAAGGTCTGCTTTTTAGTTTTTATTTTTGTTCATAAAATCACAAATACGTTCTGCTATGCCATGGTCTTTCGCAAATTTTCCTTCTAGAATTACCTGTGCCATTGTTTGATTGTCTGTGTTAAAAATGAGAGGTGCGGCAAAATTAATTGCGGATTGGTCCAGAGGTTTTTGAATAACAACGATGTTATAAATTAAAATATTTGAGTTTTCATTAATTTCTAAAAGGTTTTTTACAGCAGTAGGAATTTCGATTTCATAATTTTTAAGGACAAAAGGGTTAATTAGGGTAAAAGAAGGTTTCTCTTCATCTGCATTATCTAACTGCATAAAAACATCATCAATCTTTGTTAATTTCATACTTTTTAGTGATTCAAATCCAAAAAATGGAATTTTTAACTCAAATTGCATATATAAGCCTAGTATTTAAAGTCCCTTATTGTAGCACTACAATATTTAAAAGGCAAGGTTTAAAATATATTTTAATCTCTTCCTAACATCGACTTAGCTAAAATCTTTTTTCTTATAAGAAATTAGGATTGTTTATGAATTATAAAATATTTTTATTGCCTTTAGTATTAATGGTAATATTTAGTGCTTGTGGTAAAGAGGTGGCTGAATATAACAAGCCAGCTGTATTTTGGTATGAAAAGATGAATAATGCGGTTGCAGATGCTTCTTTAGAAAAAGCAGATGGTTTTTATTCTTCTTTGCAGAGTGAGCATATTGGTTCACCCTTATTAAAACAAGCAACAATGATTATGGCTCAGGCACATATGCAAGTGGGGGAGTATATGCTTGCAGAACACTTTCTAGATGAGGATATTCGTCGTTTTGCAAATAAAAATGAGAGAGAATTTTCTAAATATTTAAAGGTACGTGCAAAGTTTATGGCACTGCCTAATCCACGACGTGACCAAACTTTGATTAATGATGCTTTAATTGAAGGTGAGGCTTTTAGAACAAAATATCCTGACTCATATTATTTACCTGCTATTGATACAATGTTGGTTAAACTCTATTTAGCACGTGCAAATCTCAATAAAACGATAGCGGGGCTGTATGGGCGTATTGATAAGCCTAAAGCAGAAGCTTATTATGAACAAAAAGAACCTGCAACATGGATAAATTGGGATGAGGTTAACCCCCCTGATACAGCCTGGTATAGAGAGATGTATGAGGGTGATGGAACAGCTTCTTGGTATGCTTTTTTATTACCAGATACTCGAAGTGTAATGGCGCAAGATGCTGATGGTAATGATAAAGAAGAGCTTCTTGAAGATAAAACACAAACACCAGAATCTAAATTATAAAATATAAATTTTAAATAGAACTCGATAATTAAGGAATTTTATGCAACTTAGTCACTACAGCTCTTTCCCTTCAGATATCCCTATCATAGTAGAAGATGAGCTTTTTTTATACCCTTTTATGATTTCACCACTATTTTTAAGTGATGATAAAAATATTGCTGCAGCAGCCTTAGCGATTGAGAATAACTCTTTAGTATTAGTCTGTCCAACCTTACCTGATGAAGAAGGTGCTCGTGATTTTGAGGGTATCTATAAGGCAGGTGTAGTTGGTTCAATTATGCGTAAGGTCTCTTTGCCTGATGGGCGTATTAAGGTTCTTTTTCAAGGTCTTGCTCGGGGTAAAGTTCTTAAGGAAGTTGGCATAAACCCGATGGTGGGTAATGTTGATATTATTGAGAGTACAACAGAAAATGAATTAAAGATGGATGCCGTTTTAGAAATTGTTAGAGAAAAGGTTCGTACCCTTTCACAAGTGAGTTCATATTTTCCACCAGACCTGCTTCGCACCATAGAAGAAAATCATGAACATGGTCGTATTGCTGACCTGATTTGTTCCTCTATCAAACTTAAAAAAGAGTTGGCTTCTGAGCTTTTTGTTGAAGAAAATTTGGAAAAACGATACCTTAAGCTAATTGATGTTTTAAGTGAAGAAATTGAAGCCAATAGACTTCAGAAAGAGATTCGTTCAAAAGTACATAACCGAATTGAAAAGGTTAATAAAGAGTACTTTTTAAAAGAACAACTTAAGCAGATTCAAAAAGAGTTAGGTACAGATTCTCAGCGTGAAGAAGAGATTGAAGAGTATCGTCTAAAGCTAGAAAAAAAGAAAAAAGCGATGGGTGAAGACACCTATAAAGAGGTAAATAAACAGTTAGAACGTTTTGCTCGTATGCACCCTGACTCTTCTGATGCCGGAATGTTACAGACTTATATAGAGTGGGTACTTGAGATTCCTTTTGGTGAGTTAGCTAAGAAGCCTTTGAAAATTCAGGATGTAGAAAAACAGTTAGATAAAGACCACTTCTCTTTAGAAAAACCTAAAGAGCGTATTGTAGAATATTTTTCTGTTAAAGAGTTACTTGAGCTTCGTGGGATTAAAGACAGTGAAGGGCGTGGGGCTATCTTATGTTTTGCAGGTCCTCCAGGTGTAGGAAAGACCTCTTTAGCTAACTCAATTGCACAAGCCTTAAAACGTCCTCTTGTTCGTATTGCCTTGGGTTGGTTAGAAGATGTAAATGAACTTCGTGGGCACAGACGTACTTATGTGGGTGCTATGCCAGGACGTATTGTTCAAGGTATTATTGATGCTAAAAAAATGAATCCTATTGTTGTTTTAGATGAAATTGATAAGGTAGGGCGTTCGGGTAGAGGTGATCCTACATCAGCACTTTTAGAAATTTTAGACCCTGAACAAAATTCAAGTTTTAGAGATTATTATCTGAACTTTAATCTTGACCTTTCTCAGGCAATTTTTATTGCAACAGCTAATGATGTAGGACGTATTCCTGCGCCTCTTCGAGATAGAATGGAATTTATTTTTGTGAGTTCATACACGCCTCAAGAGAAGTTTGAAATTGCTAAACGTTATCTACTTCCACAAGAGTTAAAAAAACATGGATTAAAAACTTCTGAGTTTTCTATCTCAAAGGTAGCCATGCAAGAGATTATTCACAAATATACACGTGAAGCTGGTGTACGTAATTTACGTCGTCGTATGGCAGACCTTGTACGTAAATCAGCAAAAAGAATTTTAGAAGATCCTTCTATTAATAAGGTGAATGTATCGGTTAAAAATCTTAAAGACTTTTTAGAAAAAACAGTTTTTGAAATTGATAAAACAGATGCTATTCCCCATGTGGGTGTGGTTAATGGTTTAGCATGGACCTCAGTGGGGGGAGATGTTCTTAAGATTGAAGCTATTCGTATTAAAGGCAAGGGGCTTATGCAAGTAACTGGCAGCCTTGGTGATGTTATGAAAGAGTCTTCACGTATTGCTATGAGTGTTGTTAAGACCTTAATAGATACTGGTGCTGTAGAGATAGATAAGGACAACCTTCCTTTAACGACTAAAGAGAAAGAAGAAGACATTGAGGTTCCTATCTCAGAGGTGTATAAACGATATGATTTGCATATCCATGTTCCTGATGGGGCAACACCTAAAGATGGACCATCTGCAGGTATCGCCATGGCAACAGTTATGACCTCTATTTTAAGCTCTAAAAAGATACGTTCTGATGTTGCTATGACAGGTGAAATTTCATTAACAGGTGATGTTCTTCCTATTGGCGGTTTAAGAGAGAAACTAATTGCAGCACATAGAGCAGATATGAAACTGGCACTTATTCCTGAAAAGAATTATGAACGTGATTTAGAGGATATTCCTAAAGAAGTTCGAGATAGTTTGGAAATTAGAGGGGTTACTCGTATTGAAGAAGTACTTAAAATTGTACTTGTAGACTAAGACCTTAGAGTTAAAAACTCTAAGTTTTAGATATTAAAGATTAATAAGGCGTTGGATTTTTTCTGACACTTGGTCAATTCTTACAGGTTTCATAATGAAATCATTAGCCCCAGACTCTAGTGCTTCTGCTTTTTTTGTCTCATCTGTTGTTAAAACAATAATCGGAATATTTTTAAAATGCCCATCTGCACGAACAATTTTCAAAACTTCAATACCATTCATAATGGGCATGATAATATCTAAAAGAATAAGACCAATATCACTTTGGGTCTTTAAAATTTCTATAGCATCAGCCCCATTTTTTGCTTCTACAACTTCACTAACGAAATTCGTCTTTAAAAGCATTGATTTTAGTAATTTAAGATTTATTATATCATCATCAACTGCTAATACTTTAATTGCGCTCATATGGTTCCTTTTTTAATTTATTTATCTAAAAAAGTGAGATGACTCACTTTTTATTTGAGTTGTTTTTAAATGAATTTTTCAAAAACAAGACGTAATAAGTCTTTATTTACAATATTTTTGATAATTTCATGTACATAATTTGCATCTGTCTCATCAGCTTCTAATGCTGGGTCTATCATCATAACTAATGCCGTATCATTTTGTTTAGTTATTTCAGATGTATGTTGGATATCAAGGTGATCTGTTTCTTTATCAAAGAGTACAAGTTTATAGTTTTTACTGTTTAATGCCTCTTTCATTTCACTTACACCATTAACAACTTCACTGCTGTAGCCTAAGTCATCTAAAATGGATTTAAATAGTCGGTTTTCAAAAGAACTCTTTTTAGCCAATAAAATATCAGCAACATAAGAAGCTGTTTCAGGAATATCAGCTGTATCATCAGCATATATATCTTCTTCTATAATTCCTAAGACAGGCTCAGGAGTGGTGTTGACAGGCTCTTCTTCTGCAAGTACCTCTTCATCAAGCTTCATATTATCTAAACTTGTATCAAGAGAAAAGTCTGCATCATCTAATGCAAGTTTTGAGATATCTTTAGCTAAGTTTGTTGGTGCTTCATCTAAACTAAGCTCTTCATGAATATCAAGTTCTAAGTCTTGACTTACTGTTTTAACTGCTTGTACCTCTGGTACAATCTCTTCTAGTGGTTCATTACTGATCGCATTAGCATCTACAATTTTATGCCCAACAAAGTGGTTAAGTAAAGAGATGATTTCAGAGCGCACCAGTGGTTTAGTTGTGTACTCATCCATACCTGCACCCATGAAACGTTCTCTATCCCCTTTTAGTGCATTTGCAGTAAGGGCAATAATTGGTGTATGCTCAACATTATAATCTTCTTCATATTCAAGAATTTCTTGTGTTGCTTCAACTCCATCAAGAACAGGCATCTGAATATCCATAAAGATAACATCAAATTGATTGTTTTTACGTTTTTCAAAGGCTTCAAGACCATTATTGGCTAACTGAACAGTCAGACCAATATCTTCAAGTGTACGTTTAATAAGTTTCTGATTAATCAAGTTGTCTTCAGCTACAAGTGCTTTAGCATCAAACTTAGATGTTTTCTCATCATATTTACGTTTTTGAATCGTTTTAACCTTAGGTTGATTAAAGTCTTCTACATCATGAGAATCTAAAATATTACGAATTTTAGTTGCATTTAAAGGCTCATAAAGCACTTTAAAAATATTTAAATTCATCTGATCAATTTTCTTCATGTAATATGATTTAGTAATTAAAACCATATGCTCAGGGTGTTTAGCATACTCAGCTAATAACTCTTCTGCAGAGTACTCATAATCTATAAAGAGTAGGTCATAAGAGATTTTTTGCTCAAGTTTATTAAGTTCATTCATACTTTTAAATGTTTGGTAAGAGACACCATAAAAATCAAGATACTCACGTAGATTTGTATCTTGTACTTTTTTCTTAGAGTCAGATTCAAGAATCACTGCATTAACATTTGAGTGTTGATTACGTGTTGATTCATTAAGTGTTTCAATCTCTTCAAACTCAAGAGTAAAGAAGAATGTTGTTCCTTGACCTGATTCACTCGTAAGATCAAGTTTCCCACCCATAAGTTCAATGAAAGACGAAGAAATGGTAAGACCAAGCCCTGTACCACCGTACTTACGTGTAATAGAAGAATCTGCTTGAGAGAAGGCATCAAAGATTTTTTCTTTCTGTTCTTGGGTAACACCAATACCAGAATCCTTAACACTAAAGTGAACCTTTGCACGCCCTGGTTCATCACAAGGAAGTTTACGAATGTCAACAGTGATTTGACCTCCTGAATTCGTAAACTTAACGGCATTTGAAAGAAGATTAATAACAACTTCTTTAATCTTAGTGGGATCACCTTTAAGTGGACGTTCAAGTTCAGGATCAATGAAACAACCCAGATCAATGTGTTTTTCAGAAGCACGTACAGCGTAGACTTCAACGGCTGATTCAAACTCTTCATTAGCATTAAAGACAATCTCTTCAATTTCAAGCTTATTTGATTCAATTTTAGAAAGGTCAAGAATATTATTGATGATTTCTAGAAGGTTTTCAGATGATTTTTCAATAATATCAACGAACTCACGCTGCTCATCATGAAGGGCTGTATCTTTAAGAAGTTCTGTAAACCCAACAATACCATTTAGAGGTGTACGAATTTCATGTGACATATTGGCAAGGAACATTGATTTCGCTTCAGAAGCCTCCATCGCAAAGTCTTTATCCTTACGTGTTTGATCAATAATAGTTTCAAGAAGTTGGTATGCCTGCGCCGTACCCTTAGCCGTATCAAGATTAATATGTGAGGCAATTTCAGATGAAGACATATCCTCACCCTCATGGGTATCTGTCGCAACACGTTGAAGTACTGTTTCAAGGTTTTTGATATTTCTTGCAATATCGGATGAAAGTAAAATACCAAAAATTGCTCCAAGAATAGCAAATAACCAAATACCAATAGAGATAATAAGAATTTGTAACTGCTCTTGTTTAAAAACCTCAGACTCAGTATCCATTGCGTTTAATAAAATCTGTTCTGCTTCATCAATAAGGTTTGTTTTTTCAGAAAGCATAGTAAACCAGATTCCTGCCTCTGTTGCATATAGACCATCATTTACAGCCTGCATAATTTCAGCACGCTCGAGTGTAATATCTTCAAAAAGTTCAGCATTATCCTCATCATGGAAAAGTTTATCTAACTGATCTTTTAATTTAGGATCTGATAATGCATTATAGTTAATTGCATCAGCCTTACCAATAAGTGTTAACCAAACATTTAACTCTTCTGAATCAAATTTTGTTGAACGTGCGAGTGCATAGGTAATAAAATCACGTTCAGAACCTGTATATTCTTTTGCTTTTGCAAGAATAAGGTATGAGGTTGCAATAGAAGTAATTTTTTCATCTAGTCTGTATTTACGAATCTCTTCTAGCTCTTTAATAATGAGTTTTTGAGCATTTCCATAAATATCATAAAAAATTTCTTGGAATTCGATGTTTTGATTATCAACTAAGGGACGAACTTCAACAATAGTACTGTAGTTCGCTTCAACGCTTTTAATACTCTTACAGGCTAAACAAGGTGTCTCACCTGAGTGATCATGTAAAGATTCTGTTGTTTTGAGGTGGTTAATATAATCTCTTACTTTTTTATCCACAATCTTACGTTGAGATTTAAGCGACTCAGCTGTTGCTTCAGATGAGTTCCACATATACATTACAGTCATACCACGTTCGCGAGAGATATCCCCAATTAACTCATTAAGAATTTTATTCTCATTAAGTTTAGTCTGTAGTTTAATAGCGGAATCATATCCTACGTATGATTCATAAACGTAGTAACTCGCAACCCCAATAAGCATGAATATTGGGAGAAGACTGATTAGTCTTAGTCTGGTTCGTAAACCTATTTGCATTTTTATACCCCTCTATTTTTATAGTTGATCAGCATATGCTTGCAATTTTGCAAGCTCGTGTGCTGTATTGTTTGTGTCTTGTGACTGTTGTAAATCTTTTAAAACCTCAGATATTTCATTAAGGCGAAGGTTATCACTCATTCCTTTAAGAAGAGTAGCTGTTTTCTTAACTCCTTGAATATCATCTGCTGTAATGGCATTATTAAAGTCAATTTTATGTGAATTTACCTGCTCTTTAAAGTCTTGAACAAACTCATTTACAATATCTTCTGGAATACCTAATTCATTAGCTGCACGAGCAGCATCAAAGTTTATTGTGCCAACGTCAACACTTGCTGCCACTTCAGGCTCAGCAAAACTATCTTCAGGAGCACCTAAAAGGTCATCATAAAGATCATCATCATCTTCAATGCTTGCAGCAGGAGTCTCTTGTACAAGAGTTGGCTCTGGTGTCGCAAGAAGGTCATCATATAAGTCATCATCTTCAATAGAGAGGTTTGGAGCTTTAGTTTCTGTCTTACTTATAGTTTCTTGATCTGCTAAAAGGTCATCATAAAAGTCATCATCTTCAATTGGACTAATCTCTTCGTCAATTAAAAGGGGACCTTCATCTGGTTGTTTTAATCCAATAGCAATTTCTGTTTTAACGTCTGTCTCAATACCTATAACTTCATCTTCACTAATATTACTTGTTGGTGTTTGTGGAGCGGTTACAGCAACAGGCTCTTCAATCTCTTTACCTTCAAGTTTTGCAATAATTTTGTAGAATTGATTTAAGTTAGCAAGAACTTCTTCAGTGTCTTTCGAGGTATTGACTACACTTAAGGTGTCAAAAGCATCTTCAACTCGTAAATTTGCGGCAACACCCTTAAGTTTATGCGAAAGAATCTGTACATTATCAAAATCACTTCCATTAACAGAAGCAAAGAGATCATAATGGAACTCATGGGATTGGTCAATAAAATCACCAATAAACTCTTCAATTAAATCAACAGGAAGCCCAAGTTCATCAGCGGCAACCTGTGGGTTGTATTGGTAAGTTCCTGAACTTACAAGTTCACTTAAATGATTACCATTTGCAGCTGAGCTACCTGAAGTTACGTAATCACCCAGCATTGGAGCTTCTTCTTGTACAGGCTCTTCAACAGGAAGTGGATACTCGTCATTTAAGGCCTGCTCATCAAAGTCAGTCGAAAAATCTTCTTTATTTAGTGGCTGATCTAAATCAACAGGTGCTCCAAATTCATTCTCCATAGAGAGGTCATAATTCTCATCTTCTAGAGTTTCAAGACCAAGGTCAATATCTTGAACTTCTGGTATATCTAATAAATCTGGTTCACTTAATTCTAAATCTTCTCCAAAATTTGGAAGTTCAGACTCATCTTCAGGAGTAAAGTTATGATCATAAGGTTCATCAAGTTGCATGTCAGCAAGTGAAATATCTAAGGAAGGTTTTTCAAAACTTGATGTCTCTTCGCCAAGAGATGGACTCTCTTGCTCAAAGCTTGGTGGTGTAATTGTTGAAGCTGCAGGAGTAGTAACTGGAGTTGTTACAGCTGAAGGCTGAATTCCACCACTCTCTTCTACACTCTTACTTGCTTGAGCATCTTCTGCTCCTGAAAGCTTACGTAGTTTTTTGATAACAATGCCAAAACCACCCTCTTCAGAAACAAAATGAAAATTGGCAACATGAAGAAGACAACTGTAATTTTTTCCCTTGGCATGTATAATAGCTTTTGATTCACCTGTTTCACTGTGTAAGATAAAATCAATCCATGAAAAATTTTTAAAATTATGAATGTAGCCAGGTTTTTTTACAAAAAGATCAGCAAAATCATTAGATTCGCTTAGCAGTTCATTGATATTTGAAAAACCTAAACTACTTAAGTCATCTGCATCAATACCAACAAACTCTTTTCTTTGGTTATATAATAACAATATCTCTCCTTTTTATACTTCTGAGTCTTTCATTTTTTTATACACTTCAGATATCTCTTGAATATCTTGACGTACAGCAGGTTTACGTGCAGCGACATAACCTGTAATATTTCCATTTTCATCTTTAGAAGGTAAAACTTCTGTTTCTACCCAGTAAAACTTACCATCTTTTCGTAAATTTTTGACAAGCCCATGCCATATTTGACCACTTTGTATAGTGCTCCACATCTTAGCAAAAGCTTCTTTTGGCATATCTGGATGTCTAATAATATTATGAGGTTTCCCTATTAATTCTTCTTTTGAATAACCTGAAATTTCACAAAACTTTCTGTTAGCATAAGTTATGTTTCCCTTGAGGTCTGTTTCACTAACAATAACACGTCCTTGAAAGATGTACTCTTCATCGAGTGCTTCAACTTGTCCCATATAAAACCTTTAAATCTACAGCTAATATCTACATTTAAGCATAGCGGATTGAATAATATATCATAAAATCTTCAAAATATAACTTATTTATATACTTTCTTTATAGCTATTGCATCATTTTTTCCCACTACAAGGCATAAATCTACTTCAGTTGCTTCTCTTAAAGCTTCAAAAGAACCAAAATGATTAAGAAGTTTTTTAACCTTGGCGGGTCCAATCCCTTTTGTTTGCAAGAGTAAT
The DNA here is from genome assembly GCA_024280035.1 of Campylobacterales bacterium. Lineage (GTDB taxonomy): Bacteria > Campylobacterota > Campylobacteria > Campylobacterales > Sulfurimonadaceae. Next base: position 16,032 of record JAJRQV010000047.1, on the reverse strand, counting down.
GAGGCTTGGTCAGATTTTAATTTAGTTTTTTTATGAAAGCTTATGGCATAACGATGGGCTTCATCTCTCATACGTTGAACCCATTGAAGACGTTTATCACTGACGCTTAAATTAAAACTCTGTTCTACTGAATGTAAAATATCTTTTGCTTTCCCTTTTGCTCGGTGTGACTTCGCATCAATTTTCTCCTTAGAAATGGCAATTACATTGAGGTTGACGGCATGTGACTCTAAAAGTTCAAAGGCAAGTTTTAAGAGAGTAGTGCCCCCATCAATAATCCATAAATCAGGAACAGGATTTTTATCAAATCCTTGTATACGACGTGTTAATGTCTCTTTCATCTGCGCATACTCATCTAAAGATTTTAAATGATACTGTCTATACGCTGCCTTATTAAACTTTCCATTTTCAAAACAGACCATAGCACCGACGGGGGCAGAACCTTGCATATGTGAATTGTCAAAAATTTCTATGTGTTGGGGAAGTTTTTCTAAAAGACATAAGTCTTGGAGTTTTTCTTCTAAACTTTCATAATCTGAATTATTTTCATAAGTATAATTTTTAAGTAACTCTTCACTATTTTTAAGAGCCAGTTCACATAATTTAGCTTTTGACCCACGTTCAGGAGAATAAAGTTTAATACTCTTTTCAAAGTTTTCTTGCAGATACTCTTTCACATCATTCATCTCCTCAAAGTTATTTGCAACAAGGATTTGAGATGAAGTCAATGGTGATAACTGATAAAAATCTAAGAGTGCACGCTTATAAATCTCATCTGCATCATAACCATGATTAAGATAGATGAAATTATGTGAACTAGAGATTATTTTGCCATTACGCATAAAAAGACGTAAAATAACAGCACGCTTATCTTTAGCATTAACACAAAAAAGATCTAAATCTTCATGCTTTGCACTGTCCATAGCAGAAAGTGTGTTACTTTTAGAGATTTTATCTATGCTGTCACGAATTTCTTTAGCCTCTTCAAAACGTAAATCCTCTGCCAGTAAAAGCATCTTTTTTTCTAAGTCTTTACAAAGCTCTTTTTTATTATTTATATAATGAATACCCTTATTGATATAAACTTGATACTCTTGAGGGCTTATTTTTCCTTCACAAGGAGCAAAACATTTTTTGATTTGATAATACAAACATGCCTTACCTCCTTTTAAACAAGAACTTTTTTGAACTAGAGGAAGGAGCTCATACAATGAATTTAAAATATCTCTAGCACCAATAGAAAAAGGTCCAAAATAAAGAATATTCTTCTCTTTTAGTACCTCTCGTGTTATCTCAAATCGTGCAAAATCCTCGTTTTTATTAATATAAATATAGGGATAGGTTTTATCATCTCTAAGTAAAATATTATATTTGGGACGAAGCTGTTTAATAAGAGAATTTTCTAAAATAAGAGCGTCATGCTCAGTCTCAACAATAATATAGTGCATACTATGCAATTCGTTTAGCATCTTTAAAAGACGGAGATTAAGATGAGGGTTAGGTATAAAGTGGGGAGAAAAACGAAAATAGCTTTTAACTCGTGCACTGAGGTCTTTTGCCTTACCTATATAAAGTAGTTTTCCTTTTTTATCAAAATAATGGTAAACGCCAGAGTTTTTTGGTAAATTCTTTACCTGTTTTAAAAGTGTGTAATTAAGTCTCATGTTTTGTGTATGATATCTCTTATCTCTTCAAACATAGCATGAAGTTTATCATCTTTAATATCATTTTGAAAGCTACCTTGGGCACGTTCCTTATAAATAAGGTCTTGATGTACAGAAAAAGTAAGAGGCTTTTTATGTGAGACAAAGGCTCTGACATCAAATAATTCAAAGTTCTTACATTTTAAAGGTGGCATCTGCTTTAAAGGTGTTTTTATAGAATTTATAATATTATCAAACTCTTGTTTTGCGCCAGGATGATTAAGCGCAAAAAATAGGATGTTGTGTTTTATATATCCAAACAAAATAAATCTATGCAGACGAGGGGGAAGAAGTTCCTTCACTGCGTCAATACAAGGTTGCATACTGAGATGTGCAAAAGCCGATTGAGAGCGAAGATGAGAAACAAGTTGTTTAGAATTTTTCATATCACTATTATAACAGTTTTGATGTTAAGTTTAAGTGGATGTGGATATAAAGGTCCTCCCTACTATCCTGATGAAAACATAAAAAGTGGACAATAGGATTAATGTATAGAGATTGATGCATGGTGTTTTCCCAAAAAAAGGTGAAAATATTAGGTGTTAGTATTTATTAAACGTAGTGTTAAGATAAATAAAAAAGCTTTTGCTTCTTTATTGTGTTACACAATAATCTAGAAAGTAGTTAATGGTATATGATGTAGTAATTATTGGAGCAGGTGTTGCGGGTTTATATGCAGCAATGAAGCTACCAACAAATCAAAAAGTTCTTATTATAAATAAAAATCATCCTTGGGAGTGTAATACTTTTTATGCCCAAGGTGGTGTAGTTACTGCCGTAGATGATGCAGATGAGATTTTACATGTAAAAGATACGATGGAAGCGGGAGCAGGGCTTTGTAATGCGGACGCAGTACGTGTGTTAAGTGAACATAGTCGAGAAGTTGTTGGCGACTTAATTCAAAGAGGTTTTGAGTTTGATAAGGACAGTTTGGGAAAACTTCTTTATACCAAAGAAGCCGCGCATTCTGCTTCACGAATATTACATGCAGGGGGAGACGCTACAGGTCGTTATCTTCATAAGTTTTTATTAGAACAAAACCCTCATCCAATGCTAGAAGGTGCTCAAGTGACGGACCTTTTAATTGATGAGGGAAGATGTTATGGGGTCTGTGTCCATTATGAAAATAGTTTAAAACATATCTTTTGTAAAAATCTAATTATTGCTTCAGGTGGTTTAGGCTCACTTTTCGCTTATCATACCAATGCACATACAATTAGTGGAGACCTTCAAGGAATTTGTCTTGAAAAGGGTATTGAGTTAGAGCGCATGGAAATGTTACAGTTTCACCCAACGGTATATGTAAGTTCAGCCTTTGCGCAAAAGCAGTTATTAACAGAAGCCTTACGCGGGGAGGGTGCTAAGTTAGTCGATGAAAATGGGTATGCCTTTATGAAAGAGTATGATTCAAGAGAAGAACTTGCTCCACGAGATATTGTAAGTCGTGCTATTTTTGATAGAAAACAGGTCACAAAGGGGGAGGTTTATCTCTCTTTTGAAAATTTTGATGTTGACTATTTTCAAAAACGTTTTCCAAATATCTACTCTTCTTTAAAAGACCTTGGTTTTAACCTACCTAAGCAGAGAGTTCCAATTTCACCTGCTTTTCATTATGCTATTGGGGGAATTAAAACTAATTTAAATGGTGAAATTTCTTCAGTTAAAAACCTGTATGCTATTGGTGAAGTTGCTTCTACTCAGGTACATGGGGCAAACCGTTTAGCAAGTAACTCTTTATTAGAGGGGCTGGTTTTTGCTGATAGAGCTGTTAAAAACATTTTAGAACAAAGTGTTACTTATTTTCCAAAAGAGTTTGTTATGAGTACAGATTCTTTACGTTGTGCTAATGATAAAAGCTATAAAGACGAACTTCGGTCTATAATGTGGAATGATGTAGGGATAGTACGAACACAAAAAGGGCTTGAAGAGGCATTGGTGTTCATCGAATCAAGCTTAGAAAAAGAGATTGGGCGCTTGCTTAAATTACGTCTTTTAACAGCAAAAGAGATTGTTATATCAGCACTAAAAAGAAAAACATCTGTGGGTGTACACTATATAAAAAGGGAAAGTTAAAATGAAAAAAATAATTGTATTATTATTTGCTTTTGCAATATCGCTATTTGCATCAGGGATGCCTGTTGCCACAGGAGAGGAAGTCAATCTTGCTGTAACATGGGTAGGTTGGTTAAGTTTAGCGGTATTTGTGATTGCCTATTATTTTATAGCAACAGAAGAAAAGTATGAGGTAAACAAGGCAAAGCCTGCCCTTTTTGCTGGTACTTTTATGTTTATGCTGATTGGGATTTATTATGCGATTAATGGGCTTAATCCAGACCCTTTACATGATGAACTAGAACTTCTCATTCTTGAAATTGCAGAGATTTTCTTTTTCTTGCTTGTTGCAATGACCTATATTGAGACCTTAATTGAAAGAGGTGTGTTTGACTTAATGAAATATAAGCTTGTTTCAAAGGGTTACACTTATAAAAAACTGTTCTGGTTAACAGGGCTTTTAGCCTTCTTTATTTCACCTGTTGCAGATAATCTTACGACGGCATTGATTCTTTCAACAGTTTTATTTACTATTGATAAGAAAAATATTGCTTTTTTAGTTCCTGGTGCAATTAACATTGTTGTTGCTGCTAATGCTGGTGGTGCTTGGTCTCCTTTTGGAGATATTACAACACTTATGGCATGGACGGCAGGAAAGGGTCAATTTATTGACTTCTTATATCTTTTCCCAGCCTCTATTTTAGGGTGGGGTGTAACCGCCTTTTTATTAAGTAAGTCTGTACCTGAGGGTGAACCAGATTTTGATGCAAGTAAAGAGAGTAAACCTAAAGTACGTGATGGGGGAATGGGTGTTGTATATCTTGGTGTATTAACGATTGTTATGGCTGTCTTAGGTCACCAATTTTTTCACTTTCCAGCAATGTGGGGTATGATGTTTGGTTTAGCGGTACTTAAACTTTACTCTATCACTTTAACAAAAACAGGACAAGACAGTTTTAATATCTATATTAATATGCAAAAAGTTGAAAATGATACCCTGCTTTTCTTCTTTGGTATTTTATCGGCGGTAGGTGCCTTACACTTTTTAGGTTTCTTACATTACATTCACAGTCTGTATGATTTAGTAGGACCAACTGCAGCTAACGTAGGGGTTGGATTTATCTCTGCCATTGTTGATAATGTACCCGTCATGTCAGCTATTTTAAAATCTTCACCAGTGATGGGGCTTGACCAGTGGTTATTAGTTACTTTAACCGCAGGTGTGGGGGGTTCATTAATCTCTTTTGGCTCAGCTGCAGGGGTTGGTGTAATGGGTAGATTACATGGAATTTACACCTTTGGTGCACATATGAAACACTCGTGGACGATTCTTGTAGGTTATATCGTTTCTGTCTCAGTATGGTATGTTCAATTTCAAGTTATGGGACTTTATTAATTTCTCTTACCCTCTCTTAAACTGCTTTAGTGTATCCTTTCATATTCTTGTGAGAGGATCTCTCTTTTCTTCTCTTTATTTTATATTTAAAAGGCTTCTTTAATGAAAAATGTAAGCATTGTTGTTCTTGATTTTAGTTCACAATATACGCAATTAATTGCACGTCGTATGCGTGAAGATAAAATTTATTGTGAGATTATTCCTTATCACTCTAGTATTGAAGATATCAAAGCTAAAAATCCTCAAGGTATTATCCTTTCTGGTGGTCCTTCATCTGTTTATAATAAAGACGCTTATGAGGTAGACCAAGGTGTTTATGAACTTGGCATTCCTGTTTTAGGTATCTGTTACGGTATGCAGAGAATTGCCGTAGACTTTGGTGGTTCTGTAGTACGCTCTGATCATCATGAATATGGTAAGGCTGAACTTAAGCTAGAATCTAAGTCTGCTCTTTTTGATGATATTGATGATAATGGTATTGTATGGATGTCTCACTCAGATAAGGTAGATACCCTTCCTAAAGGTTTTACCCCTATTGCAACATCAGCAAACTCTCCTTATGCTGCCATTGCAAATGAAGAAAAACGAGTTTATGCAATGCAGTTTCACCCTGAAGTAAACCACTCTGAAGAGGGTTATTTAATGCTTCGTAATTTTGCAAGAAAAATTTGTGGTGTAACTGAAAAATGGAAGATGGAACACTTCTTAAAAGAGCAAATTACTAAAATCCGTGAAACTGTTGGTGATGGAAAAGTACTTTGTGGGCTTTCAGGTGGTGTTGATTCTTCTGTTGTTGCCGCAATGCTTTATGAAGCCATTGGGGATCAGTTAATTCCAGTATTTGTGGATAATGGGCTTCTTCGTAAGGGTGAACGTGAACAGGTGGAAGAGGTTTTCAAGATTAATCTTAAAACACCTCTTATCACAGTTGACGCGGTAGATAACTTTTTAGGAAAACTTGAAGGTATCTCTGATCCTGAAGAGAAACGTAAAATCATTGGTCACACTTTCATTGAAGAGTTTGAAAAAGAGGCAAAAAAACATGATGGAATTAAGTTCTTAGCACAAGGAACGCTTTACCCTGATGTTATTGAATCTATTTCTGTAAATGGACCTTCTGAAGTTATTAAATCACACCATAATGTGGGTGGTCTTCCTGATTGGATGGATTTTGAACTGATTGAACCTCTTCGTGAATTATTTAAAGATGAGGTACGTAAAATTGGTTTAGAACTGGGTCTTCCCGAAGGTATGATTAACCGTCATCCATTCCCTGGACCGGGTCTAGCCATTCGTATTATGGGAGATGTTAATGTTCCTGATTTAACCCTTCTTCGTGAGGCTGATGTGATTCTTTTAGAAGAGTTAAAAGCAAGTGGATATTACGCAAAAACATGGCAAGCCTTCGCGGTACTTTTAAATGTTAAATCTGTTGGTGTTATGGGGGATAATAGAACCTATGATAATACGGTTTGTGTACGTGTTGTAGAAGCTGTTGATGGGATGACTGCTACCTTTGCTCATCTTCCTCATGATCTTCTTGAAAGAATTTCTCGTCGTATTATTAATGAAGTTGATGGCATCAACAGAGTTGTTTATGATATCAGTTCAAAGCCACCAGCAACAATCGAGTGGGAATAAAAAATTAAGAAGATTTCAGCACAGATTGAAACCTTTTGAGGCATCAGCGTAGACTACTACGCTTTTAAACTCAAAAAGTCTCAATCTGAACTAAACTCTTCATAATTTTGTTTTACTTGGATAAAATACTTTATGAATAAATCTGATAAAATTTTTCTCTTCTCAAAAACATCCTATCCTAATGTTAGGCATATCCCTATTTTAGTTCCTACTTATCTTCAACCCACTATTGACTTTACTGATTATGATTATATTATTGCAACCTCTAAAGAGGTACTTACAGCATTAGATAAGATTGGTGAGTGGCGTCACTTACCGGTCTTATCCATTTCCGACTCAACCGCTGAGTATGTTAAAAAACAGGGGGGAAAGATTTTAGATATCGCCGGAGGTTATGGTAAAAGTATTGTAGCTATTGTTGAGAAGAAGTATGCACACTTAAGAGCTTTACATCCACATGCAAAGACTATAGCCTTTGACTTGCACTCGGCTTTAAAGGCTTTAAATATCTCAATTGACTCTTTTATTGTGTATGAGACCTCCTGTTCACAAGCGCCTAAAATTGACCTTCCTTTAGATGCTATTTGTATTTTTACGTCACCCTCTTCGGTTAAATGCTTTGAAGAACAGTACCGTTTTATGCCAGATTTCAAAATTGTTTGTATAGGTGAAACAACAGCTTCAGCACTGCCAAAAGACCTTAATTACGTCATCTCTGAAAAGACTTCTGTTCTGAGCACCATAGAACGTGCAATTTCTCTTTTATAATAACCCACTTTTAAACTTTTATTTGATATAATTTAAGAAGCCTGGGTGAAGCGACTAATCGCATATCAGGGGGTTCTACATATACATTGGGTTGACGCCGTAGAGAGTTTGTGTGAAGTATTTTTGTTTGAGGGTGCAAACCTTAGAATCTGCTACCTATGATGACTCTTTCGTTTGACCATTTTAGGCTTTGAGAACCATCGCTACACGCGAAACGCCCACCCGGACATAAATTTAAGTTTAGAAAAAAAGATATACATTAGCAATAATCATTGCGCCTATAGAACTCACAAAAGTTCATCGCCGTACAAATAGGACGACTCAAAACTTTTGTGAATCCTCTAGACACAAGCATTATCACTACTGGACAGCTTTTTCCCTAAACTTAAATTAAGCATTGAATTAAATAATATATAAAAATTAAAAGAAAGTACGGTTAACTGTACGTGAGTTTCCTGCTGAAGGAAACGTAGAGTTATCGTAAGGAAGATGAGCTTTTGCTCATTTCCTGTAAGGAATGAATGTGAACGTAATGATAATGGGAAGTGGTGGTAGAGAGTACTCTATTGGCCGTGCTATGAAAGATGATGAAAATGTTGATAAACTCTACTTCTGCCCAGGTAATGGGGCGACTGAAAACTTAGGTCAAAACGTAGATATTAAAGATTATCATGAATTGGCTCAGTATGCTAAAGATAATAATATTGAGTTTACTATTGTAGGTCCAGAAGCACCTCTTGTTGATGGTGTTGTTGATATCTTTAAGGCAGAAGGTTTAACGATTTTTGGTCCCTCTAAAGAAGCGGCGCAGCTTGAGGGTTCAAAAGTTTATATGAAAAACTTTTTAGCAAAATATAATATTCCTACCGCGCGTTACATTGAGTCTGACAGTATTGAAGAAGTGTTTAAATTTATTGATACCTTAGAAGTACCTATTGTTGTAAAAGCGGATGGGCTTTGTGCGGGTAAGGGTGTAATTATTGCGTCTAGTCATGATGAGGCTAAAAAAGCGGCTTCTGAAATGTTAAGCGGTAAATCTTTTGGTGATGCGGGGCTTAAAGTAATTATTGAAGAGTTTCTTGATGGGTATGAGCTTTCAATGTTTGCTATTTGTGATGGTGAAGATTATGTTCTTCTTCAAGCAGCACAAGACCATAAACGTCTTTTAGATGGTGATGAAGGACCAAACACTGGAGGAATGGGTGCGTATGCTCCAACACCTCTTGTAGATGATGAACTCTACCAAAAAGTAAAAGACCGTGTTATTCGTCCAACCTTAGATGGAATGAAAAAAGAGGGTGCTCCTTTTGAAGGTGTTCTTTTTATTGGGATTATGGTGGTGAATGGTGAACCTATTACCCTAGAGTTTAATGTGCGTTTTGGTGATCCTGAATGTGAGATTTTAATGCCATTAATGAAATCTTCGGTATTTGACCTTTTTCACAAGGCAGCAACAGGAAAACTCAATGAACTTAATGTTGAGTTTTATGATAAATATGGTGTAGGTGTGGTGATGGCTTCACGTGATTATCCTTACTCTTCATCAACGCCAGCTGAGATTGTTGTAGATGAGATTCATCATGAAGAGATAAAAAATAATACCCATATCTCTTATGCTGGTGTAAAAAAAGAAGAGGGTGTTCTTTTCGCCTCAGGCGGACGTGTTCTTGTGTGTGTTGGTTTGGGTTACAGTATTCAAGAAGCCAGAGACAGAGCCTATGCCTTATGTGGGCAGGTTCATTTTGCAGGTAAAAAACTTCGTACTGATATAGCATACCAAGCATTGCGTGCATAATGAACGAAGAGATATATCGACTCTTAGATAGAGAACAACTATTTCTTTCATCAAAACAGAAGAGGGTTTCTGCGTATTTGATTGATGAACTTATCTTATCTGTAATCTGGCTTACGATTATTTGGGATGCTTTTACAGGTTTAGATAGTATTGAAGAAAAAGTACTTTTAATTAACTCATATGTCTTAGAATTCATGCTTTTAAAAGTGATTTATCACACCTTTTTTGTGATGCAATATGCAGCAAGCCCCGGCAAAATATTTATGAAAATTCGTGTACTTGAACTCTCTACTCTTTCAACACCGTCTTTCTTTTGTGCACTGAATCGGGCTTCTTTTAGAATATTAAGCGAAGCGATGTTATATATGGGTTTTGTTTGGGGATTATTAGACCCTGCACGTCAAACTTGGCATGACAAAACAGCACGAACGGTTGTGGTTGATGTTTAGACTTCTTTTACTGCTTCTTTTAACACTCTCTTTATATGCAGATAAAAAGGTTGAAGTTTTTGCTGCAAATGTGACTACTCGTAATGGCATTATGCAAGCAGATGGGGATGTTGTTGTTTTATTTGATGGCATGTATGTAAGTGCTGAATCTGCAAGCTTTAATCGTGAGACGGGTATCTTAGAATTATATGGAAGTGTTAATGCGCTACAAGGTGCTGAGTATTATGCAATGGGTGATTACCTTATGGTTAATACCAAAGAAAATATTAGACAGTTTCGTCCTTTCTTTTTTCAAGAACACTCTGATGAATTTTGGATAAGCGCACAATCGGCTAAGTCTAAGGCTCAAGATTATGAGATTCATACGGGTATCGTCTCCTCATGTAACCCTCAAGATCCAGATTGGACAATTCGTTTTAGCTCAGGTTATTATGATAAACAAGACCAATGGATGCAACTGTATAATGCAAGACTTTATGCGGGTGAATTACCTGTGTTTTATTTTCCTTATTTTGCATACTCAACAGATACTACTCGTAGAACAGGTCTATTGCGACCTACCTTTGGGCTTTCTAATGATGAAGGTTTTATGTACCTTCAACCCATTTATATTGCACAAAGCCCGTATTGGGATTTGGAAATCTCACCTCAGGTTCGTACCAGTCGCGGAGAAGGCTTATATACTACTTTACGTTTTGCAGATTCAAAAAAATCAAAAGGTGCCTTAACTATTGGTGGTTTTAAAGAAAAAGCTTCATATCAAGAAGAGTTTCAATTAAAAAATAATCAGCACTATGGTTTTGAATTTGATTATGAACACAGAGGTTTTTTAGATACTTGGTTTGGATGGAAGCCGAGTGGGGAGTCTGGTATTTTTGCAGATATTACCTACTTGAATGATATTGAATATATGAATCTTCAACAAACAGATTCTTTAGATTATACGGCTGACTCACAGGTGACTTCAAAAATAAATGTTTTTTTAAATCAAAAAGAAAATTATTTTGGAATGTATGGAAAATACTTTATAGATTTAAACAAAAATAGTAATTCTGATACCCAACAGTATCTTCCTATTATTCAGTATCACAGTTATTTAGATACCTTTTTTGATGATCATCTAATGTACTCATTTGATTATCGTGGTACTAATTTTTATAGAGAGACCCGTAAAAATGCTGTTCAAAATGAAATTGAAATCCCTATCAGTTTACAGTTTCCTCTTTTGGATGAATACCTGACCCTAACTCTTAGTGAAAATATATATGGTTCACATATTGCTTTTTATGGCTCTGACAATAATTATACGGATCCTATTAAACTTCCTAGTGACCCACAATATGCAAATGGGTACTCCCCTGGATATTATGCACAAGATTTTCAAACTGCTGAATTAAATACCAACTTAATTAAAGCATTTGATACATTTTCACATAGTATCGCTTTTACGCTTGGTTATATCCATCCTGGTAATGATAAAAGAAGTGGTTTTTATGAAGAAAATGCTGAAGCCTTTAATGATATTACCCTTAAAAATCAAACCTGTGTTGCTGGACCTTGTGAATATGATACTCTTGCTGCTTCTGTATTAGAACAGTCTTATGTAGAGTTTACGCAGTTTGTCTTTTTAGCAAATGGAAAAGAAAAACTGTATCATCGCCTTCGTCAACCTTTTATTTATGACTCAGGTTATGAAAAATATGGTGATTTAGAAAATGAGCTTCGTTACAGTTTTAGTGGTGACTTCTCTTATTATAATAACACCTTTTATAATTACCAGCATAACACCTTATCGAAATTACAAAATACAATTAGCTATAATGACCGAACCTATCTCTTTAATATCTCTCATCTGTATACAGATAAGTTTACAGAAGACCCTTTAGGTGGAGAAAACAGAGAAAAGTCGAGTTATTTAACGACAAGTTTTCGTTATAACCACTCTGAACGTTGGCAATATTATGCAGGTTATGCTTATGATATTGAGCTTAGAGAGACAAAAAATCGTCACCTAGGGTTTGCTTTTGCTAAACGTTGTTGGAGTCTTGAATTACGTTATGTTGAAAATATTCGACCAACACTAACAACAATTAATGGAGTGACGGAAAGTTCATCAATTAAAGACAAGGTACTTTATTTGACATTGAATTTACGTCCATTAGGTGGTATGGAGCTTGATTATAAAAAATCAGAAACGAATTAATATAAGAGGATGGCGTAGATGAATCAGTATTATGAAGATCGAAATGATGCCGCACAACAGCTAATTGAGGCATTACCCATTGAACGTATTCGTCAAGAAGAGTGGAAAATCATAGCCGTCTCTTCAGGGGGATTAAAGATTGCAGATAAGATTGCTAAAAAAGCGGGCTTATATGCTGAAATGCTCTTTTCAGAAGCCATTTATGCCCCTTTAAATTCGGATTGTGAACTGGGGCGTATTAGTGAAACTGAAGAGATTGTTGTGCATGAAGAGCTCGTGAATGCTTTTGATGTTCAGTATGATTATATTTATGGTGAAGCCCATCGTAAACATGAAGAGAAGATTCTTGCATCTATTTATCAGTTTAGACAGGGGCGTCCTTTTCCTAATTTAAAAGATGAACATGTTCTTTTAATTGATGAAGGATGTGAGAGTGGAATGAAGTTAATGACAGGAATTAAGTCTGCCATGACGATGGATGCAAAGGCTGTTTTTGTAGCTATTCCCGTTGCACCAAAATCCGTTTCTGAAGCACTAAGTCAGATTGTAGATGAAGAATATGTAGTACATGAGGTAAGTGATTATGTTAAAACTTACTGTTATTATAAAGACTTTACACCTATAAGCGATAAAAAAATAGAAAAGATATTAAATAAAAAAGATGGCTTAGATGAAAATGAGTAAGTCAGATCCAATATTGAGTAAAATAAACTAAACTAAGGATATACATTAACATGAGCAAATCAATTTTTGAAGTAAATAACCATATAGAAGAATATGAGTTTGATAAGGTAGCAAGACAGGCAAATGGAGCGGCTTGGTTAAAGGTTGGTGATACTGTCATTTTAGCAACAATTACTGTAGATAGAGAAGAAGCTATTGAAGGAGATTTTCTTCCTTTAACGGTTCAGTATCTTGAAAAAACATATGCAGCAGGAAAAATCCCTGGTGGTTTTTTTAAACGTGAAATAAAACCGAGTGATTTTGAAACCTTAACATCACGCCTTGTTGACCGCTCTTTACGTCCTGTGTTTCCTAAGGGTTATGGACATCCTACTCAAATTACTATTATGGTTTTTAGTGCAGATAAAGAAGCTGATCTTCAGCGTCTTGCTTTAAATGCTGCTTCTGCTGCTTTACTTCAATCAGATCTTCCTTTTAAAAACTCAGTAACAGGTGTCCGTTTAGGAAAAATTGATGGAAAAATAGAGATTAATCCAAGCAATTCTCAGATGCTTGATTCAAGCCTTGACCTTTTTATAGCAGGCTCTAAAGAAGACCTACTTATGATTGAGATGCGTTCTTTGGGTGGGATTGAAACAGAAGTGATTCCGGCACCTATGATTGATCCTATGATAGACCCTTCATTAGCCTCAGAAACTATTACAAGTACTATTTCAAATGCAATGAATGAAGATGAACTTGTTGAGGTCATTGAAATTGCACAAGAAGCTTTAGAAATAGCTAACAGTCAGTTTGAAGAAGTGATGATTCCTTTGGCTAAAGAAGCGGTTGAAGTGAGCTTGATAGAGAAAATTGAAAACTCTGAAATTTACGCCTTTGTTGAAACAAATTATCATGCACAAATTCTTGATGCTATTAATCAAATGGCAAAATCTGAGAGAAATTTTGCGCTTAAACATATTGCAAAAGAGATTGCAAAACTTGATATTGCAGTAGAAAATGACTGGCATTACAACCAAGTAAAATCTTCTGTAGTTAATTACAAAAGAAAAAAAGTTCGTGAGCAGATTATTAATGAGGGTAAACGTGCGGATGGACGTACTTTAACAGAGGTGCGTCCGATTACGATTGAGACCAATATTCTTCCAAATGCTCACTCTTCTTGTCTGTTTACACGGGGGCAAATACAGGCACTTGTTGTCATGACACTGGGTGGGCATAAAGATGCTCAGATGTTTGAAAGTCTTACAACTCCAGGTACACAAAATGAAACCTTTATGTTACATTACAATTTCCCCGGTTTTTCAGTTGGAGAAGCGAATCCTGTAGGTGCTCCAAAACGTAGAGAATTGGGACATGGAAACCTAGGAAAACGTGCCTTAGAAGCAGCACTTAATTCAGAAGGTAGAACCATACGTTTAGTTTCAGAAATATTAGAGTCTAATGGTTCGTCTTCAATGGCAACAGTATGTGGTGGTTATATGGCACTTCGTGCGGGTGAGATTGAGATGAGTGAAGCCATTGCAGGGATTGCTATGGGTCTTGTTACTGAGGGTGATAAACATGCTGTTCTTTCAGATATTATGGGATTAGAAGACCATGATGGAGATATGGACTTTAAAGTGGCAGGTTCGTATGATGGTATTACAGCTATGCAAATGGATATTAAATTGGGTGGTATCTCAAAAGAACTTCTTAAAGAGGCACTCTACCAAGCTAAAGAGGGTCGTGCTCATATCTTAGATATTATGAAAGAAGCTGAAGATAATATTGAAATTAATGAGGGAAAACTGCCGGGTATGGATATTTTCTCAATTGATCCTTCTCGTGTAGGTGATGTTATTGGTCAAGCAGGTAAGGTGATTCGTGAGATTATTGAGACCTTTGGTGTGGCTATTGATATTGATAAAAACAAGGGAAGCGTAAAAGTTACTGGTTCAAATAAAAAAGGTGTTGCAGGCGCACGTGCTCATATTGAGACGCTACTGTCTACGCCAAAAGAGAAAGCACCTGAATACCACGTAGGTGATGTAGCTATGGGTAAGGTAAAACGTATTGTTGATTTTGGTGCGTTTATTGAACTTCCAGGTGGCATTGATGGGCTTTTACACATCTCTAAAATCTCTAAAGAGAGAGTCTCTAATGTAGCTGATGTACTGAGTATTGATGAAGAAATTGAAGTTGAAATCATTGAATTTAAAGGTAATAAAATCAGTCTTGGACGACCTTAATAAGGCATAGCCTTACGGGAAAGAGGTAAAGTGGCATTCGCTTTGCTCATGAAGATGGAATGAGGAAGTGCAAGAGAATGAAACAGTAAGAACAGTTTAAGTTTAACTGTGACATCCTACTCCATAACTCCATAAAAAAAGCAACTTTTAAGTACCCACACAGTATAATTCCGCAGACAAAATCTCAAGTAGGGACAGGGCTCGCATTTATGTGGCTCTGGCTTATCGTCAGATAGGTTACGCTAGCCGAACGGATTTTGATATTAAAACGGAGAAACATAATGAAAAAAATCGTACTTTTAATGCTAGCACTTGCTGCTGTTGCATTCGCAAATGATGGTGATGTTGCTAACCAAACACTTAAAGCTTATTCAATGATCGCTGCTGGTGTTGGTCTTGGTCTTGCTGCTCTTGGTGGTGCAATCGGTATGGGTCATACTGCTGCTGCAACTATCGCTGGTACTGCACGTAACCCAGGTCTTGGTGGTAAACTAATGACTACAATGTTCATCGCTCTTACAATGATCGAAGCGCAAGTTATCTATACTCTAGTAATTGCTCTTATCGCTCTTTACGCTAACCCTTACCTAGGATAGTCTAAAGACACTTAATAGGTGTGCTTAGCACACTTATTACTTACTCAGTTTAAGCCCTCAATATATCTTTTACTGAAGTACTACTTTTAACTTTACAGATGCGCACGTGGTGGAACGGTAGACACGCTACCTTGAGGGAATTGTGAAATTGTTAAAATATGCGTCTGTGGTGGAACGGTAGACACGCTACCTTGAGGGGGTAGTGCCTTACGGGTGTGGGAGTTCAAATCTCCCCAGACGCACCATATTTAGGGACTCTTAGAGCTTATAGAAAATCTTCAGTAACAAAAAATCAAAAATAAATTATTAAAAATACTTATAAAATAGAAACTATGCTAAAATTAGGTTATGTATAAAGTTATGTGTCCCTGATTGTCAGACGCGGAGTTAAAATGGGCAGTATGAAAGCTGCTTGATAAGTAGTTTTTACAACCGAAAGCTTAAAGAAACAGATTAATTCTGTTAGAGTTTTCTATCAAGATATTTGATGGGAGGCGTATGCTTAAAAAAGGTG
>JAJRQV010000046.1 GCA_024280035.1 Campylobacterales bacterium | reverse complement strand
TCATGAGGGTTTTGAAATCATGACCTTTATCTTTAAGGGTTCTTTAGAATATTTTGATACAGCAACTGAGGTGTGGACTACCTTAAATGAAGGCGATGTCCAAGTTATTCAAGCAGGTTCAGGGGTTCAACATGCTGAGCGTATTAAACAAGGTAGTGAACTTTTTCAGATATGGTTTGATCCTGATTTCTCTTTATCTTTAAATAAGAGTGCTGCGTATAAAGACTATGCAAAAAAAAGTTTTATTGTCTACAAAGAAGAGGGTCTTGAAAGAGTGGTTTACCTAAAAGACAGAGGACCTGTCTCTTTTGACACCCAAGGCTTAGAAATTCAAAAACTGAGTATGACAGAGGGCAAATACAGCGAACCCTTAGATAAAGAAGCCACTTACTCTTTTTATCTCTTAAAAGGAAGAGTAAAAATCAACAATAATATTATTGAAAAAGATGATTTTCTTGTTTTAGCACATGAAGAGATGATTACTATTTCAACACAAAAAGAAGCCGAAATTTTTATGATAAAAAGCCCCAGTCACATTGAATATGAGAGGTTTATACAAAGATATTAAACGCTTCGTATTGCTCTTTATTATTTTAAAGAGAATTTAAACTTTTTTTCCATAGCAATGGCTTCATCTCGTCCATAGATGATAATTTCATCTTCTACTTTTATCTTCTTTTTACTAATTTTATCAGGATAATTTACAAAGTTTAAAATATGTTTGATGCAGTTAATACGAGCACGTTTTTTATTATCACTTTTTACAATTGTCCATGGGGCAACCTTCGTATGGGTTGCACTCAGCATCATGTATTTTGCTAAAGAGTATTCATTCCAGTACTTTTGTGACTCTTTATCCACAGGTGAAAGTTTATACTGTTTAAGAGGGTCTGTTTCTCTAGCTTTAAATCGTCTGGCTTGCTCCTCTTTTGAGACAGAAAAATAAAACTTAAAAATCTGTATCTCTTCAGCAATAAGCATCTTTTCAAACTCAGGGGCATCTTTTAAAAACTTATGATGTTGGCGTTCTGTACAAAAACCCATTACCGGCTCAACCATAGAACGGTTATACCAACTTCTATCAAAAAGGACAATCTCTCCTGCACTAGGAAGATGGTTTGTGTAACGTTGAAAGTACCATTGAGAAGCCTCTTTATCACTTGGTTTTTCAAGTGCAACTATGCGTGCGCCCCTTGGATTAAGGTGTTCTGTTATACGTTTAATGGTACCGCCCTTTCCTGCAGCATCACGCCCCTCAAAAATCATTAAAATCTTCAGACCCTTAGCCTTAACATGATTTTGAAACTTCAGCAGTTCAACCTGAAGACGTTTTAACTCTTTTTCATACTCAAGTGTTTCTTCTTTAACCCAGACCTGTACCTTTCCGTCTTTTTTATGTTTACGTCTATCTTCTTCGTTTTTTCGTTTTTCTTTCATCTTTCACCCTTATTATCTAATTTTAACTGCTAATAACTACTTGATTTCGACCCTCTTTTTTTGCTCTATATAATGCCTTATCAGCTTCAAGAATTAAGTCTTGATCTGATCTATTTTTATCATATATACTCAAACCAAAACTTGCAGAAATTACACTATTATCAATTTCATCTATTTTAAGTAAGAGAATCTTTTTTCTAATACGTTCTGCTAAAGCATAGGCTTGTTCACGCTCAATTCTATCTAAAATTAGAATAAACTCTTCTCCACCATAACGACCACAGATATCAGAGTCGCGTAAACTCTGTTTTAAAATAGCAGCTATTGAGATAATTACCTTATCGCCTGCGGGATGACCATAATTGTCATTAATATTTTTAAATAAATCAATATCTAACATGATGACCGCCAAACTGTCGTTATAACGTTTTACCGATTTTATTATCATTTTCAGATGTTCTATGGAAGTATTATGATTCAATAAACCTGTCATACTGTCGTGAATGGAGAGTTCTTTTAATTGTCTGTTTTTTTCTTCTAACTCTTTTGTTCTTTCTAAGACTAAACCTTCTAAACCTTCATTAATTTGATTTAAATACCGATTGGCTTGTAAGGTCGCATCCTCTTTTTCTTTGTTCAGTAGAGTGACTTGATCAAACATAGCGTAACCTAAGAGAATGACTTCTAAGGTTGAACCTATCTGCATAGAATATACAGTAAAAAAATTATTTGACACATAACCTAAATGCAATAAACCTGAAATAAAAACACCAAAGAGTAAAAGACTCCATGCTAATAAAAAATATCGTGCAGGCGAGTAACCTACATGCCAAGAACGAAAAGAAGCCACTAAAACTAAAGGAGGAAGTAAAAAGCCTGTAATGGTCGCAACTTCAAGTGCGCGCCTGTAGTCACCAAAGAGAGTAAAGACTATTGTGAAAACACCCATACTCATTAATGTTAAAAATGCCAATTTTAAGTACTTATGTTCTCGTCTCCATATTTGTAAAAATTCACTTGAAAAAACCAGACCACCAATCACAACCGCCCCTACACTAATAGGTAAAAACAGTGCATTTGCATAAGGATGTTTTGATAAGAGGTACTGATAAACAAAACCATTAAGAGAAAGTTGAAAAATTAAAAAACTAGAAATATAAAACACATAATAGATAAACAGTTCTTTTCTTACTTTTATAAAAGCGACTAATGCCATAAGCATCAGTAAAAACATAGTTCCATAATATCCACCAATAAGAAAGTTTGTTTTTTCAATATGGCTAATAAAAGCTTCTTGTGTCCATAAAAAAAGTGGAATCTGTATAGGGCCTGTTGATTCTAGCCGCATATAATACCTGTTTTTTTTACCTGTTTTTAAAGGCAGTTCAATCACAAAGTTTCTATAATCTATATCCCTTTTACAAAAAGCGACAGCATCCCCCATCTCTTTGTGTCCAAACAGGTTCTTATTGTGTGGAAAATAAAAAGTGAGTTTATCAATAAGAGGAAAAGCCAACTCTAGCAAAAAGGTTTTATTTTCTATCTCTTGCGTATCTAAAGAGAACCGAACCCAGTACACAGCATCAGAAAAGCCAAAACTATTTCCAAGCTCAGAAATAGGTCTAAATAGGTTTTGATTTGAAGCATCACTAATCTCTTGAATGCTTAGGTTTTTATCAACATCTATGTAAATATCAAGGTAATTAAAAAGATTTAATTCATCTGTATTGGGAGTAAGAAAAATGTCTCTTTCAAAAGTGTCAGTTTCAAGTCCAGAAAGTGTACTTATAAGCAGAAGAAACATCATAATTTTCATGATTAAAGATGTCATTTATTACCTTTACAAGAAAGTTTCTATATTCACACTAGCATAAATACCCCATTTAAATCATTGTTTAATATCAAGAGAGGGGTGTGTAGACGTGCTTTCTATACTTTTAAAACTATATATTATCTGCTATTACAAGTGCCTATTGTTAATAACTAATGGGCATATTTTTCGGATGTTTTATAGTAAACGCATAATTATACTTTCTGCTTTCACCTGCTTTTAATTGAATTGTAAATTCAACTTTTCCCAGCTTTTTATAATACGTATACTTCACTTCTTTATTCTCTTTATTTAAAAACAGCCCCTTAAAGTCCACCCTTATATTTTCTTGTGTTGAGACAGGAATCCTTAGCACTACAATAAGCTTTTTTGTCTGTTTTGAAGGGTTACTTATAAGAAGTTTATAAGCATGTTGAATCTGTGTATCCGAATTAAAAAGACCCTTATCTTTAGAATAATTAGGGATTTTTTCACGTTTAACACTAAGATCATACTCTTGAATGACATTAAAAATAAGATTTTTTCCCTCCGATCGAACCCTTACATTTTTTGTCATGGCATTTTTATAAATCAGGTTTAATGATTTTGCCTCTAAGCCCTCATCTAAGTGAAGTTTCGCAAGTTTAAAAACCTTATTTTCCCAAGTATTCCATTGCGTTTGGAGTTGTAATTTTATATTTTTTTCTTCTACTGTATAGAATTTTTTCATACCATCTGAATCAAGAGAAAAGTTCTTGATTTTATAAATACGGGTTGACTCTTTTATAGCTCTGGGTACAGCGCTTGCAAGCTTATTCAAACTTGCCTCCTCACTTTGCATCATTGACTGAGAAAAAGCACGTTTTTTCATAGGACGCGCGCTGTTGACATAAATAAGCCTTGGCTGAAACTTATAATTATTTTCAAGACCAACAAGAGCTCTATCAAAGATTTTTGCCTCACTCTTTTTAATATCTATGCCGGAACGATTTACAAAAAACAGTTTATGCTTAAGCCGTTTTTTATCAAGGTTTAACTCATACTCACTTCCAAAACTCACCCCTGAAAACTCAAGTTCTATCGTACTTTTAGCTAAATCATCTAAGAAATAAGGAAACTTTGAATTTAAAACTCTTTTAGTGTTTTCTTTTATAATTAGAAAATTATTATGCTCAATCTGATTTTCAATAGAAACAATCTTATTACTCATCATTTCAATATATGCCATCGTCTTTTGTGCATCTTTTGTATCAAAGAGTGCTTCATTAAGAGTTAAGTTAAGAATCTGTTTCTGTTTCTGTAAGGATCTATTTTCAGCATTTAACTTAGAAATAATATTTAAACTTTTACACGCAGGGCTTTTGATGTTTTCACAACTTCCCTGTACAAGTCGTAGACTTCCATTAGTACTGCTAAGCTTGACATTTTTATTAAAGCCTACAAATTTTTGACTGGGCAGGTAACTCAGTTTCACCTTATCTTGATACACTTCAACAGAAGCATAAGAAAGGCTGAAAAGTGTTACACAAAGAAGAAGAGGTCTAAGCATAAGTCAATTCCTTTTATCTTTTTAAATTTCTTTTACTATAATAACAAAATAAAAAATTGTAATCGTGGAATTCAAATGAAAAAACAACTTCTCTTACTCTCTTTATTTCTTAATACTCTTTTTGCAGAAGGTATTAGTGATGAAAACCTTAACAGTATTTATACCGAAGCCATTGCCTTTGTTATAGTGATAGGCTTTATGTCTTTAGTCTCAATCTATTATTCAAGAAAACATGCTAAAGCTTATGAAGAAGAACATCCTATTCAAGAGCGAAAAGCTGCTATAAAAAAAGCCGAAGAAGAAAAACTCAAAAACCAATTTGTGATGCGTGCCGTAGATGAAAATGGAAATAAGATAGACAGACTTCTTGAGTTAAAACAGATGCTTGATGATGGGCTCATTACCCGTGAAGAATTTCAGGTTTTTAAAGAAAAAATCAATATAACTTCTTAGTATCAATAATAAAGTTAAAGATATAAGCCAAAATCTTACAAGTTTGTGCCTCTATCAGAAATACTTTCACTTAAAGATGATAAGATAGAATAAGCATTAAATATAATGGAGAGTGTTAATGAAGATTCTTTTATTATTTTTATTTATACACCTACCCCTCTTTGCCTCGTCTATAAAACTCACCCATGAAGAAAAGTTATTTATTAGCAAACACCCTGTTTTACGTATTCAAAATGAAAGAAATTGGGCGCCCATTGACTTTAGAGAGAATGCTCAAGCCAAGGGGTATGCAGTTGATTACATTACTCTTTTAGCAACAAAAGCAGGTTTTAAAGTCAAGTTTTATCCGGGGCGTTCTTGGGCGACCTATCTTCAAATGTTAGATGAAAAAAAGCTTGATATCATCTCAAGTATGAAAATAACACCCCAAAGAGAAAATTATGCAATCTTTTCAAAAAAGCCGAGTTTAGAACTTTTTCATGCCATTTTACAAAGAAATAATGCCAATATTTTGTCTATGAACGATTTAAAAGGAAAACGGGTTGCTATTTTAAAAGACCACTATCAAGAACGTATTTTAACTCTAAATTTTCCAGATATAACACTGGTTTATGCTAAAGACAAAATAGAAGCTATGCAGATGGTTGTTAATAAAGAGGTGGATGCCACGATAGGATACTACTCTATTTTTCAGCACAGTATACAAAAACACTCTTTTGTAGGTCTTCACGCTTTTGCTTTAAAAGGGGACTCTTATTTTCAAAGTACAAAACAATATGTAGCAATCCGAGAAGACTGGCCTTTGTTAAAAAGTATTTTAGACAAGGTTCAAAACAGCCTCCATGAAAAAGAGATACATCTGTTAAGGATGCGATGGTTAGGCGAGTTACAAGATAAATATAGTCAATTAACTCAAAAAGAAAGCAGCTACTTAAAAAAGAAAAAAACATACGTTTTTGCTCTAACCCTAATTGGCTACCCATAGAAAAGATAAAAGATTCTCATCTAATAGGAATCTCTGCAGATTACTTAAAAATTATTTCTGAAAAAACAGGAATTCCTTTTACTCTAGTCCCTAGCACTTCATGGACACAATCTCTTAGTTTTATTAAAACACAAAGATGTGATTTTTTAAGTTCAGCTATTCGCACAAAAGAGAGAGACAGTTCTCTTAATTTTTCATCTTCATATATTGATTTATCCTTAGTAATTGTTACCAAAGATGATAATTCTTTTGTTCACTCTCTTGAAGGTCTTGAAGATAAAAAGATAGGTGTGGTTAAAGATTATGGATATGATGAAGTTTTGCTTCATGATAACCCTACTCTTAATTTAGTTTATGTTTCAGATGCCTATGAGGGTATGAAAGCAGTAGAAAAAGAAAAAATTTATGCCTTTGTTAGCTCCTTAGCAGTCAGCTCATATCAACTTCGAACACACTCCTTTTCAAATCTTAAAATTTCAGGTGAACTTGATACTAAAATAAGACTAGGATTCGCAGTTAGAAAAGAAGACTTTATGCTTTTTAATATCTTAGAAAAAAGTTTAAACTCTATCTCTGCACAACATAAAAAAGAGATATATGATAAATGGGTATCTGTAAATATTGATAAGATAGATTATAGTCTATTTTTGAAAATTTTTATTACTCTCTTACTCGTGCTTTCCTTTTTTGCATATAGACATAAGATGGCACTGAACTATAATAATAAACTTCTTCTTATGAATAAAGAACTTGAAGACTTAAATGCTAAACTTCAAGAGCTTTCTCAAACAGACCAACTCACACAAATTTCAAACAGAAGACATCTGGATATCACCCTTGCAAAAGAGATCAAACGTGCCCTGCGTCATAATACAAGCCTATGTATAATCCTTATTGATATTGATTTTTTTAAGCGTATTAATGACACTTATGGGCATCAAAAAGGAGATGAAGTTTTAATCTCAATTGCTAATATCTTAAAAAACAATAGTCGAGATACTGACGTAGTCGGAAGGTGGGGAGGGGAAGAATTTCTTATTATATTATCTCAAATTGATATCATACAAGCAACAGAAATGGCTGAAAAATTACGTAAAAAAATTCGAAATTATAATTTTGATTTTAAAGAAACAATCACCGCAAGTTTTGGAGTCACACAATATATGCATGATAAAGATGATGAATCTTCTCTTCTTTCTCGTGTTGATGCTAATCTTTATGAGGCAAAAGACGCAGGAAGAGATAAAATTATAAGCTCTTAGTTTTTCACTCTAATAAAATGTTTTAATATAAGTTAAATCTATATAAGAGGATAATTGTCTTATATAGGAGTTAGCATGTCCAGACAGATAGACTCTTTTATTGCTCAAGAGTATAAACTTGGTTTTGAAACAGATATAGAAACTGAACAAGCACCCCTTGGTCTTAATGAAGGTATTATTGCCTTTATCTCACATAAAAAAAATGAACCCCAATGGATGTTAGACTGGCGATTAAAAGCCTATAAAAGATGGCTGAAAATGATTGAACCAAAATGGTCTCATCTCAGTTTTTCTCCTATTAATTACCAAAACATTTCTTATTACTCTGCTCCTAAAAAAAACATAAATTCTTTGGATGAAGTTGACCCTCAAATTTTAGCCACCTACGAAAGATTAGGTATTCCCCTTGAAGAGCAGAAAATATTAGCAGGTATTGCCGTGGACGCTGTTTTTGATTCAGTTTCTGTTAAAACCACCTTTTCAGAAAAACTTTCACAATTGGGTATTATATTTTGCTCTATTTCTGAGGCGATTCAAGAATATCCAAAACTCGTTAAAAAGTATCTTGCTTCAGTTGTACCTATGGGAGATAACTATTTTGCCTGTCTCAATGCTGCTGTATTTACAGATGGAACCTTTGCATATATTCCAAAAAATGTAAAATGCCCCATGGAACTCTCAACCTATTTTCGTATTAATGCCTTAAATTCTGGGCAATTTGAACGTACCTTAATTATCGCAGATGAAGGTTCGTATGTCTCTTATAATGAGGGATGTTCGGCACCTATGCGTGATGAAAATCAACTTCATGCTGCAGTGGTTGAACTTATTACCCTTAAAGATGCAGAGATAAAATATTCCACAATACAAAACTGGTACCCTGGAGATGAAAATGGAAAAGGTGGTATCTATAACTTTGTAACAAAACGCGGAAAATGTTTAGGAGATAACTCTAAGATTTCATGGACACGGGTAGAAACAGGGGCTGCAATTACATGGAAATACCCCTCATGTATTCTCTTAGGTGATAACACCCGAGGCGAGTTCTACTCTGTTGCTATCACCTCTTTAGCCCAACAAGCTGACACTGGTTCAAAGATGCTGCATCTGGGTAAAAACACAAGCTCTACCATTATCTCTAAAGGTATCTCTGCACTAAAGGGTTCTAATACCTACAGAGGTTTAGTTAAAGTACGTCCACAAGCAGATAATGCCCGTAATTTCACCCAATGTGACTCTCTTCTTATTGGTGACAGATCAGCGGCACACACCTATCCTTATATAGATGTTCAAAATCCTAGTGCACAGGTTGAACATGAGGCAACTACCTCAAAAATTTCTGATGAACAACTTTTTTATGCTCAAGCACGAGGTCTTAGTGAGGAACAAGCCATCTCTTTAATTGTGAATGGCTTTTGTAAAGAGGTACTTAATCAACTTCCTATGGAGTTTGCCGTAGAAGCCAAAGCCTTGCTTAGTTTAACACTAGAAGGGAGTGTCGGATGATTAATTTAAAAAACCTAAATGTAAGCATTGCCAACCAAGAAGTTATTAAAAACTTAGACTTAAAGATTAATGCTGGGGAGGTGCATGTTGTTATGGGTCTAAATGGCTCAGGTAAATCCACCCTTTTAAATCTATTGCTGGCTCTTATGAGACAAAAACCCAAGGGGAGATTACTTATTTAGGAGAAGATATCTCTGCCTTAAGTGCAGATGAAAGAGCAAGTAGAGGGATTTTTATGAGTTTTCAAAACCCTATAGAAATACCAGGAGTAAATACGATTTATTTTTTACGAACTGCACTTAATGAACAGCGAAAAACTAGAGGAGAAGAGGAGTTGAGTTCTCCTGAGTTTATGAAAATTTTATATGAAAAAATGAAATTTCTAGAGATAGACAAATCCATCTTACAGCGTTCACTTAATGTAGGTTTTTCCGGAGGCGAGAAAAAGAAATCAGAAGTTTTACAGATGATGATTTTAGAGCCTAAACTCATCTTACTTGATGAGATAGACTCAGGTTTAGATATTGATGCCTTAAAGTCTGTAACAAAAGGTATAAATGCCTTATTAAGTAAAGATGTTTCGGTAATAATTGTGACCCATTACAGTCGCTTATTAGACTATATTCATCCAAATGCCGTACATATATTAAGTGAGGGGAAAATTGTTAAAACAGCAGATGCATCTTTAGCAAAAGAGTTAGAAAGTCGAGGATATGAAGATGTATTACACACTTCAAGCACTGCTTAGTCAAAATCATAATTTCAGCTCTCTTCCTTCAAAAAAAGAGGAAAAATGGAGATTTTCTCCCCTTTTTGATTATCTGGAGAAAAGCTACAAAAAAGAGCCTGATTTTGACAATAAACTCTCTTTTGTACCCCGCCATAAGTATTGGCTTTATCTTAAAAATGGAAAGGTTTTACAAGAACAACTTCCCTCTTTTGTAGATATCAAAACTTGTAATTTAAACCACGAAGTCAAAAACAACCCTTTTGCTACTTTATCCTCAAGTTCACCCTACCTTGGTCTTTATATACACAAAAACATACAACTTCATCTCTATTTTGATTATGCAGATGAGAGTTTTATTCTTTCGGCTTTAAACCTTGTTATTAAAGAAAATATACACTGCCGTATCTACATGCACTTTTTAGGGGCATCTAAAAGTTTTATTTCACATACCAATAACATCAAACTCTTAAAGCATTGTTCTGTTGAGTTATACCAGTTTCAAGACTTAGATAACTCTGCAATTATTATTTCTGAAAACAGTCTCTTTTTAGATGAATCTTCTTCTATAGAAAACTTTGTTCTTCTCAAAGGTTCTGCTTATGCCCAACATTTTATTCATGCGACACTGGGTTATTTAAGTCAACTCAATATCCGCTCTTTACTCTTAGCCAAACAGACACAAAAAGAGTTTTTTTCTTGTGACATTAACCACCTTGGTGATAAAAGTGTCAGTAATGTTTTATCAAAACAGGTACTAAAAGATAGCAGTTTCGCCCTCTTTGATGCCAATACAAAGATTGAGAGACAGATTAAAGGGGCTCAGGTAAAACAAGCCTCTCATGCTCTACTTTTAGATAAAAAAGCACGTATTCATTCTCTTCCACATTTAGAAATATATACCGATGAACTCACCGCTTCACACGGTTCAACAGTAGGAGACTTAGATGCTAACTCCATTAATTACCTTCTCTCACGGGGAATCAATATGCAAAAAGTAAGAGAGATGCTTATTTCTGCATTTATCAATGAGACACTCCAAGACTTAAATGAACCTACAAAAAAAATTGTTCTAGAAAAGATAGCCAACTATTATGAAGGGGTTTAAGATGAACACAATAATAAAAAAAGATTTTCCTTTTTTTAATAATAATGATATTGTCTATCTTGACTCTGCAGCCACTTCACAAAAACCCCAAATCGTTTTGGATAAAATGCAGGAATATTACACACAGTACTGTGCAAACACCCATAGAGGTGAGCATGAGTTAGGAGATAAAGCGACCACGGAGTTTGAAAACTCTAGAGACTATATTGCAAAATTTATTGGAGCAAATACAGACGAACTTGTTTTTACAAAGGGCACTACAGAAGCCATTAATTTTGTTGCTTCGAGTTTTGTTAAAAGTAGGTTTACAAAGGTTTTTCTAAGTGAGTTAGAGCACCATTCAAACATTGTACCTTGGCAACTTCAAGGGCTTGAAATTGTGGTTTTACCTCTTGATAAAGATTTAAATATTAATCTTGAAGAGTATGAAAAACTTCTAAGATTAAATCCAAAAAGTTTTGTTTCAATTACCCATGTTTCTAACAGTTTTGGAATAATAAATCCCATTAAAAAACTCATTAACATTGCCCATAAGTATGAATGTCTAATTTTAATAGATGGTGCTCAAGCCCTTGCTCACCTTAGAATAGATGTCAAAGATTTGGATGCCGACTTTTATGCAGTTTCAGCACATAAGGCTTATGGACCAACGGGAATAGGTGCTTTGTATGGAAAATATGCACTTTTAGAAAGTATGTCACCTTATCAAGGGGGAGGTTCAATGATTACAGAGGTAAGCTTTAAAAAAAGCAGTTATTTAAAGCCTCCCTTACGTTTTGAAGCGGGTACGCAAGCCATTGCTGAAGTGATCGGTTTTAAGGCTGCTTTAAAATATCTTTTTACACTAAAACAGACGCAAAAAGAAGAAGATATTTTATTGAAATACGCCAAAGAAAAGCTTCAAGGGCTTTCAAGAATACAACTCTATACCCAAGCAGAAAATGTTTTAGGAAATATCTCTTTTAATATCAAAGGCGTACATCATAACGATATCGGTATTCTTCTTTCAAAACAGAGCATTATGTTAAGAACAGGTCACCACTGTGCCATGCCTATTATGAAAAAACTGGGTATTAAAGGAACCATCAGACTCAGTTTTGCTCTGTACAATACGAAAGAAGATATTAATAAAACCATACAGGCAATTCAAAAAGCCATACATCTGTTAACAAAGAACAAGGGAGATAAAAGTGCCTCAAAATAAGATATCAAAAGAGATAAAACAGTTGGCTGATGAGTTAGAGCTTTTTGATGATGTAATGGATAAGTATGAATATATTATTGAGTTAGGACGTGCCTTGCATGTTTTAAATGAAAAGTATAAAACCACAACAAATCTTGTACAAGGCTGCCAGTCTCAGGTCTGGTTACATGAGTACGAGAAAGAAGGAAAACTCTATTTTGAAGCAGACTCAGATGCCCTAATTGTTAAGGGTTTAGTGCAGATTCTTATTCGTATCTATTCTGCCCATAGTTCAAAAGAAATTTTAGATATTAATACGGCATTACTAGAAGAGCTTCATCTTAGTGAAATTATCTCTTCAGGGCGTCAAAATGGAATTGCATCTATGATACAAAAAATTTATACCTATGCAAGGCAAGACAATGATAAAAAATGAAGATGAACTTAGGAAAAAAGTTATCTCTTTATTGGAGATGATTTATGACCCTGAAATTCCTGTTAATATCTACCAATTAGGGCTTATTTATAAGATAGAATTTTCCGAAATCAATGCCTTAGTACATTGCGATATAGAGATGACTCTCACCTCTGCCGCCTGCCCTGTTGCAGAGTCTTTAATAGACCAGGTCTACAATATCTCCCTTATTTTAGAAGAGATTGAAACCATGAAGATTGATGTTGTTTTTGAGCCCCCTTGGTCACCTGAAAACATTCCTTATGAGACACGTTTAGAATTAGGGCTTTTATGAGATAAGTGCAGACATATAGCCCACAACCCTGCTCTTATCATTAGAAGCATCCGCACTCGTTCGGTAATCAATCACCTTACTCTTTAAGTCTAGGTTTTTAGAGGCTTGTAAAACAGCCTTAACCCCTATCATTCCACATGCTTCACAACCTTTGTCTAAGTCTAAGATATTCATCTCATTTACCGCCTTGAGGCAGATAGAATCAATAGTATTTGCCTGATTTAAATCATAAAAATGGCTCAGATCCGTACTTATGACTAAAAAATTCTCCTCATTTTTTAAAACCTCTTCCATAAGAGGCAGCAAGTCTTTATAATTTAACTCTCCATAAACCACTTCAACAAGGTTTACATGAGGAGCATAAAACTCAATAAAAGGGACTTGGGTCTCTGTGGAATGTTCTGCATGGGCACTCTGCTGAAAGTCTAAAAATTCATATCTATTTTTAAGATATTCACTATATCTCTTATCTACTTTCATATCTGCACAAGGCGTTTCATAGGTCGCATACAAGGCTATGCTCGCACCTTTTAAATAGACTCTATGACTGGGACCAATCACGAGCACACGTTTTATTTTTGAAAAATCAATCTTTGAGTAGGCTAAATTCGCTGTAAAACCACTATACACATAACCCGCATGAGGAGAAATAATTGCCCGATATTCTTCTTTTTCTGGCTTAAGTTCTTGAGAAAAAACCTCGATATATCTTTTAATTTCAGAACATTCTAAAGGATAAAATTGCCCTGCTACACTCATTTTACGCATCAAATACTCCTTCTATTTTTTCTCCACATTCACAAAAATTCCCCTTAAGGAAAAGAAAGCTATTTCTGAAGCCATCTCTTTGTATTAAAAGCTTACCACAAGAGGGGCACAGGGTGTCTGCATTGGCCTTAACATTTCCCATATAAACATACTTAAGACCATACGACTTTCCAATAGCATAGGCTTTTTTTAGACTCTGTAAAGAGGTTCTTGGAAGTTCAATTTCTTTATAATCAGGATGAAAAGCCGAAATATGCCAAGGGATATCAAGGCTTAACTCCGCAATAAACGATGCAATCTTATGCAGCTCTTCACCTGAATCATTTTTAGTAGGAACAATTAAGGTGGTAATCTCCATCCAGATATCTTTTTTAGCAAAATGTCTAATGTTTTTAAGTACCTTTTCTAAACTTCCCCCCAAAGACTTATAATAAACCGCGTTATAAGACTTTAGGTCAATATTAATCGCATCTATTATCCCTTCCATATCGTCTATCACCTCATCTGACTCATAACCATTAGAAACATATACATTTTTAAGCCCTTTTTTATGAGCTTCAATAGCTATATCACGGGCATAAGGGTAAAATATTGTGGGTTCATTATAGGTATAAGCAATCGAAGGGCAATCACTTTCAAGCGCAAGTTGAACCATATTCTTAGGTGAAATATAGCGACTTTTATCAATCTGATGTTCTTGAGAAAGTGACCAGTTCTGGCAAAAACTACAATGAAAATTACAGCCTACCGTTCCAAGAGATAAGATTTTTGTAGCGGGTAAAAAGTGATACAAGGGTTTCTTTTCTATCGCGTCTATATATAAAGCCGAAGGGTACCCATAAACAAGACAATCAATCTTATCACCTACATTTTTATTAACCCCACAAATACCAGTCGAACCCTCTTTAATTTTACAATAATGCTGACAAAGTGTACAAATTAATTTACCCTCTTTATATGCCCTGTAAAATTCCATTGATTACTCCTGTTTTACCTTTTGAACCTGATAAACCTTAACTTCTGCGAAATCATTTAAATAGTCTTGAGCTAAACCTGCCTTCTGCCCAAGATGTGCAAAAAACAGCTCAAAACTGGGGAGCTCTTCCCAAACCTGAGGTAAAAATGTTGCCTGATGATGCCCTTTTTTAATAATAACCCCATCTTTACCTACATGAATCTGCCGCTTTAAATCATCAATGTCGGTGTAGTTAACTCTTTTAGCAGGCGTTAAGATAGAAATTTCAAGCTTAACATCTCTAAATTCTTCTTGTGTTAAAGGAGGAAAACGAGGGTCTTTAAAAGCAGCTGAGAGGGAATTAGAAATAATGTCATCTAAAAGTATTCTGTGTGCAATAATAGAACCTATACACCCACGAAGCTGACCATAAAGCGTTAAGGTAACAAAAGAAGCCCCCTTCTGTTTAAGTTCAGGAAACTCTTGCAAAAAAACCTCTTTATCAAGAACAGAACCATCAAAATAACTCTGTATAGCCTCTGTGGCTATTTTTAAATATTCTCGTTTCATAATAACCTCCACATCCCTTATTATACATCTTTAAAGTATAATGTTCTTTTTAAAAAAGGGATAATATGCGAATAGCAATCGTTGGATTAGGTGGCGTTGGTGGATATATAGGAGCTAAACTCTGCTCTTTAAAGGATGAAGATGAGATTATTTTTATTGCAAGAGGTGAGCAGTTAGAAGCTATTAAAAACAAGGGTTTACGCCTAATAGACATAAACGAAGAGAGCCTTTACACCCCTACTGAAGTCAAAGAAAATTATCATAAAACTCTTGATATTATTTTTTTATGTACAAAGAGTTATCATGCCAAAGAGGCTCTTCTTAATCTTAAAAATGCCATTACAGAAAAAACAACTATTATTCCTATTGCGAATGGTGTTAACAGCATCCACAATCTTCAAGACCTAAGCCCTGCTCAACTTCTTGATGCCTGTGTATATATCGTATCACATAAACTCTCTACTGGGCTGATTAAAAAAGTCAATAATGTTTTTGCCCTTATCCTTCCTAAAGAGATTGAAGACGTATTAGGAAAAAGACTTAAGAAAGCGGGATTAAGAACAAAGTTCGTAGACGATATTCAAAAAGAAGTTTGGAAAAAATATCTTTTTATTTCAGCCATGGGCACTATGACATCATTTTATGAAAAAGGAATGGGACGAATTTATAAGGAACATCATGAAGAGCTGGTTTTAATCTTAAAAGAGATTTTTTCTGTAGCCAAGGTGGAAGGGATTAATATCGAAGAAAAAGAGATAATTAAGGCCTTAGATACCGCATCAAAACTTCCACTTGATGCCGCAACTTCTTTATGGTTAGATTTTCAAAATGGTGGTTTAAATGAACTCGAGACCATCTCTACTTATCTTGTAAAAACAGCACAAGCTCACCAGATGAAGCTACCTTTAATGCAAAAGATGAACAAGGCACTTAGCGATAAATAAAGGCAGAATAAAAACCATCTTTATTCTCTTCATCTGTCATGTTAAAACGAGCACCCACATGTTCTGCCCAGTGTTCTAAAACACAGTACTCTACTTCCCAATCATCTGAGAACTTATGTTCTACACATCTACGTTGTTTATTCCAATCTAAATTAACCTCATCTTGGTTAACATCATGAAGCTCCTCTTCAAGCCATTGTAAATCAACTAATTTTTGTGGATATCCACCTAAATGTTCAACTACTGCACTTTGCATAACAACTCCTTTTAGGGTTTTTTTGAAGACCCTTATATAGTCAAAGCTTATACAGCAAAGTGTGTTCCAACATTAAAATCATAAGAAAAATCAGAAAGAAAGAAGGATTAAAAAAAAAGGGGGGGGGGGAAGACAAGCTTGGGAAAATATGCACATTTTATTTTCCCATTCTCATGTTTTCTAGGAAAAGTAGCTATATTTCGCTTAAGTATAAAGCAATTTACTCGTCAGTATGATTGGCTTCATACTCTTTAGATAACTCAAGATTCATGCACTCACCAAGGAGACCATACAGCTCCATCTCTTGACCACTTACATTACAAACCTCTTTGCCTTTTTCATTTAAAAAGATAAATTTTTCATAACGGTGATCGCTTTTTTTAATATATTTTGAGTACACAACAAAATAAGCTTCTTTTAACTCAGGCACCTCTTCACAGGCACCAATATATTTTTCACAAGTTTTTTCAACACTTTTAATTTCTAAAAATTCTGATTGTATTGCATCAAGAAGAATTCCTTGTAATTCAGGAAGTTCTTTAGTTATATTTTCATACTTATTCACGTTGTCTCCTTTAAAAGGGTATCTACGTTTATTTTAGTCCTTTTAATCTCATAAAGTACTTAGATAGAAAAATCAATTATAGTTATAAAGTTTATCAATACATAACTTAAAAATAATAACCCACTCTTACTGCAAAATAGTTGTCACTGGTTGGGTCGCTTAAACCTTTTGTATACGCCAGTGTTGTAAACCAATGTGAACTTAAAGAGTAAAATAGATAGGCTGAAGCACTTTTAGTGTCATCCACATCTTTGTAAAGACTATCACTTTGAAAATAAGAAAGACTTCCATAAAGTCTTGGTGATAGATAATACCCTATACCACCACTTAAGGCATTTGTATTTTGGTATTTAATTGTATCTACATCATCATCATTAATCATGGTGTAGGTATAACCTACGAAAAGTGAAGCCTTTCCAAGAGTATAACTTAGGTTAAGTGAACCAAGATAATCTGTAGCTTCATTATTTAGTGAGGAGTTAAAGGTTGGAAGAATTACACCTGCACCAAAACGAATGGCAAGATCAGGTGTTACTTGAGTTTGGTAATAACCTGCTACAGTGGTGTCATTCATTCCACTATTATCTGCATCACTAAGGTTAGCGTCACTGTCGTAATTGGTACTGCTTTGATAATATGAGGTCAACATCTGAAAACTAAATTTTTTATAATAATAATCAATTTGTAAACTCTGTGTTGTTCGACTAAACTTATCTACAAAAGCAATATCTTTTTCTTCATCATAACTCAGCCCTGCAATAATGTCAAAATGGTATTGTGAAACTAAGGATTTAACAGGACACCCTTGAATATCAACAATATCAGTCATTGCACTGTTTGGACAACGGTCTTTGCTATCTTCAACACCGTCTAAGTCACTATCTACATAGGCAAATAATGATATTGTACTCATTAATACTAAAAGTAGTAGTTTTTTCATTTTATTTCCTTTCTTTAAACTCCCTTCTCAGGGAGTACACTGATCTTAGTTTGTTGGCATAGTCGCACTAGTTGGCTGTACCGTAGTAGTTGGAAGAGAAGGCAATGTTGTTGAACCTGGTAGAACGCCTGGGCTCATTGGCATTGAAGCAGGATCCATTGGTAAATCACCTACCATACTTCCCATCTGTTGTTGACTCATCATATGAATTTGATTCATATTTTGAACCTGATTCATCTGATCGGTTTGACTAATAGCTTGAACTGCCATCTCTTGTTTTTGTAATTTCACTTCAGACGCTACGCCTTCTTGTGTTCCTTTTTCAGCAGATGCTTGTGTACGAGTTCTTGTTTGCATTGCATCTTGTGTTCCGGCTTGTTCACCCGCTTGTGTTCTTTTTTGTACCTGTACTTGTGAACGAAGTTGATTAATTGCGTCTGCTCTGTCTTGAGCATTCATTTCTGCTAATTTCACTTTAAACTCATTCATTAACTGAACACGTTCTTGAGCAGTTGCTCCTTTAATATTAGCAATTTGAGTATCAACACTCTCATTTGCAAATACGACTGTAAAACTTCCTAGAACTATCGCTGTTGCGATTACTGTTTTTAAGATTTTCATTTTGTTTCCTTTTGTTTTGATAGTCGTATTGTCCCACACAAATGTTAGCGAAGTGTAAGTGCTGTTATATCAAGAAAAAAGGTAGAGCCTACACCCTCTTGACTCTCAACATGAATTTTCACCTTCATCTCATCACAGAGTTTCTTTACAATATGTAAACCAATACCTAAGCCCCTTTCTTGTTCCGTATAAAAACGCCCAAATATTTTTTTTGCCGAAACAATGCCTTTTCCTGTATCTTTAATCATTAAAATATTTTCATCTTTTATTAAACCTACTTCGACCTCACCCTTATCTTTGTTATATTTAGCCGCATTACTTAACAAGTTATCTATTACACGGGTAAAAGCATCTTTATTCGTATAAATTTCTAAAGGCTCAAGTTCTAATTTAAAACGTATATGAGAAAAAGCACTTTCTAAAGGAAGGATTCTGTTTTGAAGCAGCGTTTTAATATCAAAAGACTCTTTTTGATGTACATGTTGATGTAGATAACCACGAAGGTTTTCTTGAAGTCCTAAAATATTATCAATACCCTGCTCTATTCTCACAATTTTCTTACTCTCACCCACCTCACTCTTTAACATACTAATATTAAGACGTAAGGCAGCAAGGGGAGTATTAAAGTCATGTAAAATATCTTTAATAAACTCTTCGGTTAAACGTAAGGCACTTCGTAGTGGATGAAGGGCATAAAAAGAGAAGAGTGCAGAAATAATAATAATGACTAAAAGTACCATCAAAGATTGTTTAATCATCTCATTTCGAATTTCTATCTCTTTGGCATGGTATGCTTTAAAAGGATAAGTAAATTTTAAAACATTTTTTGTACTTTGTGAGATAGGAAAAAAGGAGTACACTCCAGAAGCATCTTTACTTAAGGTGTACAATTTTTTCTTATCAGCTAGAGCAAAATCTAAGTTAAACTGCTCACATTTTAAATCAAAACTACACAAGCGCATATCAGATAAAATAGAGGCATCTAAAACCTTCTTCTTTTCTTTAAAGTCTAGATAAATATACGCACCAAAAAGTAGACATAAAGAGATAAAAAAGAGTGCAAAACTTTTAGAAAAAGACTCTAACTCAACTTTTTTCAAGTACATACCCTACCCCACGAACATTTTTAATATTCAAATTTAAGGTCTGTTTGAGTTTTGTAATGGCAACACGTAAACCTACTGAAGAGGGATGCTCTAAACATTCTAATAATAAGTTCTTATCAACAACCTTATTTCGATGTGAAATAAACATATCAAATAGATGTAATTGAACCTCACCTAAACTAATAATCTCTCCATCTTTACGAATAACCTTAGTCTGTGGGTCATAAGATATATTTCCCAGTACAAGGGAGTTATCACTCTTAGCGAGTTTGACATTCACGCGAATCAATAACTCTTCAGGGAAAAATGGTTTTTTAATATAATCATCTGCACCTAACTTAAATCCTGTACTAATACTGTCTAAGTCAACAAGCGCATAGATAAAAATCGTAGGTGTTTCATCTGAGGCATTACGCAGATCTTCAAGAAGTTCAAAACCATTAATTTCAGGTACATTAATGTCAAAGATATATAAATCATAAGAAGAGTCATAAGTACATTCTGCCGCACTCTGTCCATCTTTAACCCACTCAACAGTATAACCATTAGATATAAGGAGTTCTTCAATAGTCTCCCCTAAAAGAAGGTCATCTTCCATAAGTAAAATAGATTTAGTCATACGATATCTTTTGTATTAATATTATCATAAATCAAAGTATACATCAAAAACATCACAATAAAATAATCAAAGTCATTAAAACAAAAAACAGTATACATAATTTGCTGAGACCTGCTCTATCGAAGAATACCTATTTTAGGTGCTTTTAGAAAGTTGATGAACCATAGAGATATAAAAATGACTATGAGGTATGCCAAACTAGCACCTGATAGTGGTCGAGATTCTATTTATAATTTACAGTTTTAATATTATACAGATTAAGTTTTCTTGACTTATTGTTTCCTATAGGATACAATAAGTTTATGTATGATACTTCTAAAACGGATTCGTTTAACAAATAGCTCAATAAGTTAAAAGACTTAAAAGCCAAGATAGCAATTCTTAGTGGCATTGATAAAATGCAACTAGGAAACTTTGCAAAATCTGAACCAGTAGGAGAAGGTGTCTCTGAATTAAAGATAGATGTTGGACCTGGATACAGAGTTTACTACATCATCAAAAACAAAGAAATTATTATTATAATTTATGCTGGAAATAAATCAACACAACATAGAGATATAAAAAAAGCCAAAGAGATGGCAAAGGAGTATAAATAATGAAAAATATAACGCCATTTGATATATCAGAATACCTTGATAGTCAAGAAGCAATAGCAGAATATCTATCTCAAGTTCTTGCTGATGGAGATCAAGATGAACTATACCGAGTAATGGGATATATAGCTAAAGCAAAAGGTATGACACAAATTTCAAAAGATACTGGCCTTGGACGCGCAAGCTTATATAAAACACTGATGCCAGGTGCAAAACCAAAATTTGAGACCATAATGAAAGTTATGAGTGCACTTGGACTTACACTTAAAGCAGATTCAGTCATACCAGCTTGATCTTTAATAAAACAAAGTTTCTTTAAGCTTTCGGTTGTAAAAACTACTTATCAAGCAGCTTTCATACTGCCCATTTTAACTCCGCCGTTGACATCTATTCTTTCTTACAATCATTTCACTATCACATCTCGAACAGATTTTCTTATCCGAAGAAGTTGTAGGAGCTTTTTTTTCTTTGCTTTAGATTATCTATATGCTCTCTATCAGTTGAGAAGCCTTGTTTTAATCTTTTTCTTTGTAGTTTGCTTATTACAGTTCTTATTTGAACAGGTGTTAATCTTTCTACTTTAAATGATTTTATGTATTTAGTATATGATAAACCACAAAATACATTCTCTGGCATTGGAGTTTTAAACTCACAGTCTCCAACAAATGCTATAAGTGAAGTAAAATGAGAAGAAGGTAAATCTAATATCTCTTCAAGAGCTTTAGTATGTCTATAGTTTTGATGAAGTGGGTTTTGAAAACGGTTCTTTTCTTTAAATATTTGTTGAGTCCATTGCTTCTGATTTTCAGCTCCAAATATCCAACCTTTCATATTTTTAGTCTCTATTACAAAGATACCATACTTAGATACTAATATATGGTCTATTTGTGTAGTAGAATCATCTGATAATTGTAAAGTAATATCTTTTATAGAGGTATAGATTTCTTTGTCTAAAAACAGCTTATTTGATGTGTTTACTATTGCCTCCCCAATCTTACCTTTCATCCAAGGACTTTTAAAAAAAGCTATTATGATTATAACAATTATGAAAGGCCATAAGTTAGAAAGTATTGTTCCGAATAATGTGCTAAAGTCTATCATGTGTTATTTTACAATATTAGGAATTTTTTCTTAATATTTTATTCCGCTTTTTATGCTTTTTGTTCTCTAAAGATGATTTTCTTTTAACATGAAAAATAGGTAAGAATGTATAAATAATTGCATATAACTGTAGTAGATACATAAACAAAAGAGCAGCAAGAGAAAGTTTTCTTAGCCAATGTATCTGTAATCCACTAAACTGATAAAGACTAAGAACAAAAGACAATATTTCTATTATTATGATGAACCCAATAATTGATAAAGATGTAAGCATAGGTTTCATGAGTGTGAAGACTTGTTTTTTTCATCATCTATATTGATATTATTAATAATATTTTTCAAGGCTTGAGGATAAATAATTGCTATCCAAGCTCCAGAAACAGCTAACAATATAGAAGAGATTTGCAATAGATGTGCAAAAAGTTCTTTTTGTTTATTAAAAGGTGCATCAGGTAAAATATAACTTATCGCAAGAACTAAAAGAATTGTTATAATTAATAAAGAATTTTTCATAAATTAATTATACTATGAATTGTCTGCATAGATACTTTTTAATTCACGATAGTTAGCATCTAATTCAGTAAGTAAGTCTTGAGTATTAATTAATTCAGTATTGTATCGCTCAATACTCACATTGAGACTTTTCTTTGGTATCTTACTACTAAGCCATTCAATATTTGTCTGTTTTTTAAATTTAAAACCTATATCATCCCATGATTGTTCATCGTGAGTATAATTTTCTAAAATTTGTTCTACTTCTGTTTCCGTTGGATGTGTATTAATTATAAATTCAATTGGCACAACATCTTGCATAACTTGAGTATCTGTTAGCCCAAGAAAATTTGTAATTTTTTCATATATTTCAATGTCCTCTTCTACACTTTGCATTAAAGAAACCCTTCGAATAACTTTTGTAATATCTGAGAATGATTCTAATATATTCGCATTATCACCAGAACATCGCAATAGTTTTGATTTAAAATATGGATGAATATCATTATGATGAGTATCTTCATTTCCATAGCCTTTTATTTCATTTTCGCCTTCATCATTGACTTCTGATATTGTAAATTTTGAAAAAAATGTTAAAAAACCGTGTAAATAAGCCTTTAGCCCTGCATGTCCATTTTCTACATGCTGAAAACGAATTGTTGCAAAGATATTATCTTCGGGTATAAACCAAAAATAGGTAGCATAGCCTGGAATGGTGCCATCTTCTACTTCAATAGAATTGAGAATTGGGTCATCACTAACCACTTCATCTTTAGATATACTAAATATTTTACCATCTTTATTATGGGATTCATTCCAAGTTGATATAAGAAAATGATTGTTTGCACTTTTTTTAACAGAAAGGCAATAAACATTTAGCCTTTCTGAAGCAGTTGTAAACAAATTTGTTGTTTTTGATTCTTCTAATGTTAATCCATCTGACCAATCAATAAGGTCATCTAACATTTCAGTGATTGTGCATAGTTCATGAGAACCACCAGCACCATCATATTTATAATAACCACATCTATCAATATCATAAAATCTAATTGCGACTTCTTCGTTTGCTCTTGGTGGCATATAAAACCTTTAGTTTAATTAAATTGTTAGTATATAATAAAAGGAATAATTTATATATTTTATTTAATGGAATATTAAAATAATTGCATATTTAGATAAAAAAAACAAATTTATATATAAAATTTGAGCATAATATCAAGCCTAAAGTATATAACCGCAGTCCATAGTAGTCTGAAGGCTCCAAAGACAGGGCATTATAAGTAAAGATTCTTGAAGGTTCCCATCATCGGTAAATATCGGGATTTTAAATGTTATCAAAGCCCTAAAAATAGGGGTTTAAAAGGTGTTTTGGTGGAGACGTGCGGGATCGAACCGCAGTCCTAAAATGGATAGAAAGAGGCGTCTACATGTTTAGTAAGGTTGTTTAGTTTAAGACGTCTTCACACAACCTGCAAAGCTAGAACGATCCGATTCTCTAAATTCGTTTTCAGTCGAGACATCCTGAAAATATATCTATCATGGGGGGTTATACTTCAAAATCTCTTCTTGGATAGAATCAAAGAGCGAAGCAGCCCGTCCTCTTGCGAGGGGGTAAAACTTATGCTACTGCGTAAGCTGGGCGGTAATTAGTGTTGTTTGCGTTTAAGCAAGTTGAGCCGCGTAACGGAAGTGCTCAGTCCGACATGCAACCTAATCCCGAAACCACTCCAGTCGAAGCCAAGTCGTCCCCAAGATTAATCCTTAACGGATAAAAGGTAAATGTTCACTAATATGTATAATTATACCATTTTATAAGTAAAATATAATACTTAAGAGAATGATTTTTGATTTTTATGATAGAATAGATATATTAAAGATAAGATAATACTATTTAAACCAATGTGAGAGTAGCTATAAATGGGTGAGTATATTAATGAATCGACATCTATAAAACCTGTTCAAAAACGTCTTTTAATTCCTTTAGTTAGCATATTAATTTTAATGACTTCTACCTTTGTAATCAGTCTATTTCTTCTGCAAAAAGAGCATATAAAACAAAATGCACAAATCAATATGAATGCTGCAAAAGATGGTTTATACCATACTCTTGATGAGCAGTCACTGCTTCTTGAAACCTTATTAAACGACCTCAGTAAAAAACCCATACTAATAAAACTTTTAAAAGAGAAAAATAAAACAGCGTTATTTAATGAGTATCATACAAAAAACATAGAATTTAAGAAGCGATTTAATATCACGCATTTCTACTTTCATCTTCCCAATAAACAAAACCTTTTGCGTATGCATCAGCCTACGCGTTATGGAGATTTGATTAACCGATATACACTTCTTGAGGCAGAGCGTACGGGTGCTGTTTCTTCAGGGCTTGAGCTTGGTACATTAGGTACACTTACCCTTCGTATTGTTAAACCTATTTTTCAAGATAATGTACTTATAGGTTATGTTGAATTAGGCAAAGAGATAGAAGATTTATTAAAAACTATACAATATCATCATCAAGTAGAACTCATCTTACTCATCAAGAAAAAGGTCTTAAATAAAACCTTATGGGAAAACGGTATGAATATGCTTAAACGTACCCATAAATGGAATCAATTTACACATTATGTTTTATCATATTCTACTCAAGCATATTTGGACGCTAGTATGAATATTATTATTCAAAATAAGATTAAACACAATTATGAACTTGTTTCTCAGCTTGAGTATAAGGGGCAAACATGGAGTATGATTAATACCCCTATTAAAGATGCTGAAAATAAAAATATTGCTGAATTAGTTATACTCAATGATATTTCTGCTAGTACGGCTCTGCTTAAACAGCTCACTCTTTATATACTCATTAGTGTTTTAATTTTAACACTTATACTGTTTTGGTTTTTACATATACTCTTAAAAAGAACCGACAAAGACATTATGATACAAAATATAAAAAGACAAAGAAGCGAACTCCTTGCCAAAGAGAGAGCAGACTTTATATCTGATTTATTAAACTCAACAGCAGAAGCAATTTATGGATTAGATACACAAGGAAAATGTACCTTTGCTAATAAA
Organism: Campylobacterales bacterium; assembly: GCA_024280035.1. Classification (GTDB taxonomy): domain Bacteria; phylum Campylobacterota; class Campylobacteria; order Campylobacterales; family Sulfurimonadaceae. Next base: position 23,930 of record JAJRQV010000046.1, on the reverse strand, counting down.
TCATGTATACATATTCTTGGATATGACTCTGAAAAAGATCTTATTGGTAAACATATGCATAAACTCATTCATTACAAACACTCAGATGGTTCTAAATATCCAACTTCACAATGCCCAATTGTAAAGACATGCCTCTGTAATACAAATACACATATTAGTAATGAGATTTTATGGCGAAAAGATGGCAGTTCATTTAATGCAGAATACTGGGCATATCCTCTATTAAGGAAAGATGAAAAGCTTGGTGCAGTTGTTACCTTTTTAGATATATCACACCGAATAAAAATGGAAGAAAAACTAAAACGTAGTGAGCAGAGACTAACACTTGCCATGTCAGTTGCTAGTGATGGTATATGGGACTGGAATTTACAAAAAAATGAGGTCACATTTGATGAACGTCATTATACTATGTGTGGGTATCAACCTTATGAATATCCTCAAAATTTTAATGAATGGAAAAAACGTCTTCATCCTGATGATATTGATGCAGTTGTTAAAAGTATAGAAGATTTTATATCAGGAGACACAAAAGAGTATCAGATGGAGTTTCGATTTTTACATAAAGATGGACATCATATATGGATACACGGAAAAGGTGAGATTGTTGAACATGATGAAAACGGTAAACCTAAACGTTTTGTAGGAACATTTTCAGATATATCTTTACGTAAAAAACATGAGGCATATATCCTTCGTCAAGCACATTATGACACATTAACAAACCTTCCCAATAGACTGCTCTCCATTGATCGTTTAACACAACTTTTAAATGATGCAAAAAGAAATGCAAAAAGTATTGCTGTCTTATTTTTAGACCTAGATGATTTTAAAAAAATAAATGATACTCTAGGGCATGAAACAGGAGATAAACTTCTTATTGAAGCCTCAAGTCGTCTGCTAAGTGTTATAAGAAATGAAGATACAGTAGGTCGTTTAGGTGGAGATGAGTTTATAATTTTATTAAATGATTTACAAGACACACAAGATGCTGATTATATTGCGCAAAATCTAGTTCAGAAATTTAGAGAGGTCTTTGTTATTGATAATAGAGAATTACTTTTAACCGTAAGTATAGGCATTGCAACCTATCCAAATAATGGAAACACTCCTTCTGAACTACTACGTAATGCTGATTCTGCCATGTATCATGCCAAAGAGTTAGGACGAAATACATATGCCTATTTTAGTGATGATATGAATCAAGAGCTTTCTCGACGTATAAGCATAGAAGAACATCTGCATGGAGCCCTAGACAGAGGTGAATTAAGTGTGATGTATCAACCTCAGATTAATATATCTACAGGAAAAATAATAGGAGCAGAAGCTCTTGTACGATGGAATAGCCCCGTCTTAGGTATGGTCAGTCCTGCAGAATTTATTCCTATAGCCGAACATACTGGCTTAATTATTCCTATAGGACTTTATGTTTTAAAAGAGGCTATACAGATGGCATTAAAGTGTCAAAAAGAGTATCACCCACTTTTTAAGATTGCTGTAAACTTGTCTCCTAGGCAGTTTCGTGATCCCAACCTTGTAGAGTCTATAAAAGCTATCATTCAAGACTATAATATTTCTGTAAATACCTTAGAACTTGAAATTACAGAAGGTGTTTTAATGAGTGGGCATAATTATGCAACACAGGCACTAAATGATTTACATGACTTGGGTATAGAGCTAGCAATGGATGATTTTGGAACAGGTTATTCGTCTTTAAGTTATTTAAGAGCCTACTCTTTTAGTATATTAAAAATAGATAGAAGTTTTGTTAGTAATATTACAAAAGACTCGGCTAATAAAGAACTTGTTAATGCAATCATTGCGATGTCTCATGCCTTAGGAATGAAGGTTATTGCTGAAGGTGTTGAAACACAAGAGCAATTTGATTATTTAAAAGCTCAAGAATGTGATTTTGCTCAAGGTTATTTATTTAGCAAACCTATCGCATTAGATGCTATATGTACCTTACTGCAATCTCAAAAGAGTGATAATGAAGCTTAAGGATAATCTATTAATCAGTAAAAACAGTCAAAAACTACTTGCTTTTTTTTCGCCTAAGAGTACAACGAGGAAAAATAGGATTAGACGTTAATCTTATCTTTTATCTCTTTGGCTAAAGAAGAACAGTTTTGAATCTTTTGCGTATGTGAAAGTGACTCATCTAAAAGAATTTGAATAAATGCTGAACCAACGATAACGCCATCTGCACCTTTTACCTTCTCTTTTGCTGTTTTTTAATTCACACCAAAACCGACATAAACAGGTGTTGGTGTGTGTGCTTTAATTGAGGTGATAATACCTTGAAGGTCTTCTGCTTTACCAGAGCCTGTAATGCCTGCATATGCAACTAAGTAGATAAACTTTTGTGCATCTGTAACGACCTCTTGAATACGTGAAGGGCTATCTGTTGGTGCGACAAAAGAGATGTTAGATATAGCATTTTCTTTAAAAAGGTTTTTATACAAAAGGGTCTCTTCATAAGGAAGATCAGGAATAATCATTCCACTAACGCCTAAGGCTTTTGCCTTAGAAAGAAGTTTTTCCATCTGGTATTGATAAAAGAGGTTAAAATAACCCATCCACAAGATATCAACCTCACCTGCTACTTGAGCAGATACATCTAAAATATCTTGAAACTTAAAGCCTAAATCTAAGGCTTTATGGTTGGCTTTTTCAATAACAGGACCATCCGCAACAGGGTCAGAAAAAGGGACACCCAGCTCAATAGAATCCACACCATTTTGTGAAAGTGAAAGAGCTAAGTCAGCTGTAAAGTTTTTATCGGGATAACCGGTGGTAATATAACCTACGAGGTGTTTCAAAAAGTCTCCATATCAGGTAGTTTTAAAAGTGAGAATTTTACTCTTGTCATGGGATTGTCAAGTTTTAAATCTTCTTGCCATTGAATATACATATCATTAACATCAATAAGCCAGTCAACCACTTCTTGATTGGCAGGACCATCAATAAAACGCATCGCTTCAAGAGAGTCTTCCACAAAGGTAGACAGACGAATCATTGGAGCAATCTTTAAAAATCCAGACGCTGACTTAATATTATGAAAAATCCTAAAAAGTTCATCCAGAGCGTGGTCATACCGCTCTTTTTTCCCCAAATCAATAATAAGAGGTTCCATAATCTCAACCATCATTGCATAATGGTCCAAGAACTCATCGACTATTTCAAAATCATAATTATCTTCTAAATCACGACGAGCGCCCATGTATTCTCCATTAGTATTTATATAATTATACCAATATAGTATAAATTTTTCTATACTCTCAGACATAAAAAAATAAATTAGTATATAGCTTAGCTATAATACGATAATATTCGCGTACTTTATATATGCAAGAAGGTTTTATGATGAAAAAGAAACTTACTATTAATGGAATTAAAAAAGCAAAGAATGAACGCTTACTTACAATGGTTACAGCCTATGATGCTCTTTTTGCAACACTCCTACAAGAGAGTGCTGATATCTTGTTAGTGGGTGATTCTTTAAACATGAGCTTTAATGGAAAACCCGACACTTTAAGTGCGACATTAGACCAGATGATTTACCACACCAATGCTGTATGTCAAGGGGCAAAAAACACCTTTGTAATTTGTGACATGCCTTTTGGAAGCTATAATAACAAAAGACAAGCCCTTAAAAATGCGATTAGGGTTTACCAAGAATCTCCTGCTGATGCGATAAAAATTGAGGGTGGAAAAGATAAGGCTGACTTAGTTCAAACCTTAAGTGAAAATGGCATTGCTGTATGTGGGCATATTGGCTTACTCCCCCAGTCTGTTCGCGGTGAAGGGGGTTATATTGTTCGTGGAAAAACACCTCATGATATTGAAGCCCTTGTTGAAGATGCTGAAGCCATTGAAGATGCAGGTGCTTTTTGTATTGTAGTTGAAGGGGTTAAAGCCGAAGCTGCTGCACTCATTGCTCAAGCAGTTAAGATTCCTGTAATTGGAATTGGCGCAGGTTCAGGTGTGGATGGGCAAGTCCTTGTATTTTCAGATATGTTAGGGCTTTTTGAAGCCTTTACCCCTAAGTTTGTAAAAAAATACATTGATGGGGCAAGCCTTGTTAAAGAAGCAGTGGCACATTACAAAACAGAGGTAGAGTCAAAGACTTTTCCAGCAAATGAGCATACGTACTAATGGAGAGAATTGTAGAGATAGAAAAATTTAGTTCGGAGAGTGAACTTGAAACAACACTTCGTCCAGATTGTTGGAATGATTATATTGGACAAGACCAGATAAAAAAGAATCTTTCTGTTTTTATAGAAGCAAGTAAAAAACGTGATGAGTGTTTAGACCATGTTCTTTTCTTTGGACCTCCCGGTTTAGGAAAAACAACTTTGGGGCTTATTATTGCCTCAGAGATGAATGCTAATATTAAAGTCACTGCTGCACCTATGATTGAAAAATCAGGTGATTTAGCCGCAATCTTAACCAACTTAGATGAGGGTGACATTCTTTTTATAGATGAGATTCATCGTCTCTCTCCTGCGGTTGAAGAGATTTTATATCCTGCCATGGAGGATTTCAGACTCGACATTATCATCGGTTCAGGACCTGCGGCGCAAACAGTTAAAATTGACCTTCCCCGTTTTACTCTTATTGGAGCCACTACTCGTGCAGGTATGCTTTCAAACCCACTGCGTGACCGTTTTGGAATGAATTTTAGACTTCAATTTTATAAGCCTAATGAGTTAGCCACTATCTTAGTAAAAGCCTCTGAAAAACTAGAAAAACCTATTGAAGCGTCTTCTGCATTAGAAATTTCTCGTCGAAGTCGAGGAACACCCCGCATTGCGCTTCGTCTTTTACGCCGTGTTCGTGACTTTGCAGAAGTAGCAGATGAGACATCTATTGTTCTGCAACGAACACAATATGCCTTAGATGAGTTGGGCATTAATGATAATGGATTTGATGAGATGGATTTACGTCTTTTAAAACTTCTTGTTGAGGCTAAGGGAAAAGCCATGGGGTTAAGTACTCTAGCAGCTGCTTTAAGTGAGGATGAGGGAACCATAGAAGATGTTTTTGAACCTTATTTATTAGCTAATGGTTATCTTGAACGAACAGCTCGTGGTCGTATTGCTACGATTAAAACTTATGAGGTTTTAAAATTTAATTCACCTCAAGACGATACACTTTTTTAAACTAAAAACTAGGAAATATTAATGAAACCACAGCACTTTTTAATGATGCTTTTTATCTTTGCCTTGTACTGGATGTATGAACTTTATCATGCTTACTGGATGCCTATTTTAATCGGTTCTCTTTTAGCTATTTCAACAGCAAATATCCATAAATACTTATATATTATACTTAAAAATAATCTCTTAGCCTCTTTACTTTCAAGTCTACTTCTTGCTACCTTACTCTTTGCTCCCTTAGGTTATTTTTTAACCACCTTAACCATTAAACTTCATGGTGTTGACGTTAACTCCTTCTCTGCGGTATATGATAAGATTAATCTATGGGTACAAAACCTTCCTGAGTCTATGACTTTTTTAAAGGTTCAAATTGAAGACTTTCTTGATTATGACAATCTTGCAAGTATTGCAGGGGACTCTTTAAGTATTGCTGCTAATGTTGGTAAATACTCCGCCTCTTTTATTAAAGATGCTTTTTTAATTATTATCTTCTACTTTTTTGCTCAGTACTACGGAAAAACGATTATGCACTACCTTATTAAAATCATCCGTCTTCCCCAGCAAGATACTACACTTTTAAGCCTAGAAATATCCAATGTAATGTCCGTGGTTTTTTACTCTATTATTGCGACAGCTACTCTTGAAGGTGCTCTCTTTGGTGTGATGATTAGCATTATTGGATATAACGGGCTTTTGTTTGGAATCATGTACGGCATTGCCTCTTTAATTCCTGTTATTGGGGGTGCTTTAATGTGGATTCCTTTTTTAATTCATGAACTTGCCTTAGGAAACACGGGAAATGCTCTTTTTATTGCTATCTATTCTATTGTCATTATTTCCATCATTGCTGACACCTTCGTTAAACCAATGATTATTAAATATATTAATTTGAATTTTATTAAATCCAGTACAAAAATTAATGAGTTACTTATTTTCTTCTCAATTCTTGCGGGGTTAACAGCCTTTGGTTTTTGGGGAATGGTTCTAGGACCTGCGATTACAGCCTTTTTTATGGCTCTGCTTAAACTCTTTGAAACTAAGGGTGATGACTACTTTTCAGATACACCCAAGACCTCTAATTAAACTTTGTTAAACATCTTGTTCCATATAATAAGGGCTTAGAAAAAAGTTTATATAAAAGAGAGTGCTAAACAAGGTTTAGTACTGCTCTAAGCTTATGAAAGACAAGCTTAATAAGTCTGTTTCTAGGTGATTAGAGTTTTATTTTTCGCAGGAGAAGTAGCTAATGTTTTTCTTATCTAAAATATACAGAGTTAATAACCAAAGCACTGCTAGAATTGCCATGGATAAAGACATCACCTGACCTCGTGTTAACCAATCTGTTCCAAGAACATAACCAATTTGAACGTCAGGTGCACGCCAGAACTCTGCAATAAAACGCCCTAAACCGTACATCGCTCCGTAAGTCAAAGCAATCGAACCCGTAAAGGTCATTTTTTTTCTAAACAGATATAAAACTACAAAAATTAAAATACCCTCTAAAAATGCCTCATATAACTGAGAAGGATGACGTAAAACACCATCCACATAAATTCCCCAAGGTGTATCTGCTAAGGTCGTTTCACGCCCAACTAATTCTTGATTTAAAAAGTTTCCTATACGTCCAAAGAAGTAACCAATAGGTACGGCGATACCTACTCTGTCCATTAAAAACCAAAAATTTACACCTATTTTTCTTGCATATAAATAAGCTCCCAACATAAAACCCATCAATGCACCATGATAAGACATGCCACGAATACCCACAAAGTCACCATTAACAAAAGGATTAAAGATGTTCCAAGGGTGGCTTAAATATTCTAGAGTATTGGGATCATAAAAGAGAATATAACCTAATCGTGCACCTAGAATGACACCCACTTCAACCCAGATAAAAAAGTCATCCAGTACAGCACCTTTCATATCTATCTTATCTTTTTTGACTAACCATTTTGCAACATAAAGAGCAAATAACAGGGCTAAGACATACATCATTCCGTACCAGTGTACCTTCAGTCCAAAAAAAGAGAAGGCTACAGGGTTAAAGTTTTCATAAATATGATTCCAATAGTCCACTAGTTTTTATCCTTAGAGTTTAAAGCATCAGAAATAAGCTCTATTGGGTTTTTAAACACTGTTTCTGACTCAACACCCATAGCACTCGTAATCTGCATACGACAAGCACTACACTCCGCACTCACCACGTCTGCCTTAGTATTTTTAATCATTGCTGCCTTAGGAACACCCGCAGCCTTAGCAAAATGATATTTTTCACTCTGCATCGTTACACCACCAAAACCACAACAGCTGTTAGGATCACTCATCTCTACAATCTCATAATTTTTACGAATAAGATTTCTCGGTTCTTCATGAATCCCCTGCATCTTTTTAGCATGACAAGGATCATGATAAGTAACAATGGTACTGTCTAACTCTTTAGCTTCTAAAAGTTCATTCAGATGCGTATGTTTTTCTAACCACTCTGTTGCCATAAAGATTTTATCTTTCACCGCCATGGCTCTGGCTTTCCATTCGGGTTGGTCATGAAAATAGTGTTCATAATCAATTTTTAGCATTGCCGAACAGGTTGCTTCAGGAACGATTATCGCTTCAACATCTTTTGAAAAAGACTCAAAATACTCAATATTAAACTTCGCGTTATAGTCTACTGTATCAAAGTCACCTGTAAAATACGCCGGTGCCGAACAACATTTTTGACTTTTAGCTAAAAAGGCATCAATCTCTAAATGCTTTAAGATATTAAGCAGGCTATCGCCCACATTTTTATAATTATAGTTTCCTAAACAACCAATGAAAATAGCTACTTTTCTTTTTCCACCATTATTAATGTTTTCAGGATGTGAGTTTAAAAAAGAGGTCTTTTTTAAACTCGGTAGAAGTCGGTCTGCTTTTAACATTGGAATAGAAAAACGTGAATGCATAGAATCAATGTCGGCTTTAATTTTAAAACCACAGGTCTGAAACACCCATCCCATCTTAAAGGCTAAATCATTTAACCATCGATGGCGTAAAAGTAAGAAAAAGGCTCTTTTATACCAAGCAATTCCAAACTTTTTAGCAATATCAGAACGTACCTGTTCAATGACCATATCTGTTGGAAGTGATTTAGGACAGACCTCAACACATGCCGTACATAAGAAACAACTCTCAAAAATGTCTTTTGCATTGGCATCAAGTTCAAGGTATCCTCTTTGGTACGCGCCAAGAAGGTCAAGAAAACCACGAGGGCTCGTGACCTCATCAGCATTAACATTATGAATGGTACATACAGGTACACACTTTGCACACTTAATACAGGGGTCCGTGTATTCTGCGAAATTAAAAATATCTTCTGGTTTCTTTTGCACTTAAACTCTTTATACCGTTTTTGAGAAAGTTTTTTTACTGCCTGCATGTGCATTCATATAGGCGTCAAATGGCATAACAATATTTCTAATTAACATTGTTCCTGTTGCTGTAATGGTGATTTTATCATCAGTTACTGTTAAAAGCTCTGCTTCTTCAAACTCCTTTAGAGCTTCAAGTGCCTCAGAAAAGTACGCTTTAAAGTTAATCCCTGAGCTCTTTTCAAAGCGTCTTATATCAAGTTTGAAGTTAGACATTAACTCCATAATCACTTCTTGACGAATCATATCATCATCATTTAAAACCACACCGCGTTCAAAAGGTAGTTTTCCGGCATCAATAGCAGCTTCATATGAAGGAAGATCTTTAAAGTTTTGAGCATAATGATCCGCGCCTTCTCCAATAGAAGTTACACCAATTCCAATAAGGTCAGCCCCGCCCTTAGTTGTGTAACCTTGGAAGTTTCTGTGCAATTCACCCTTTTCAATCGCTAAGAAAAGTTCATCATCAGGTTTTGCAAAGTGATCCATACCAATCATCTTATAACCATTATGCTCAAAGAAATCAATCGTATATTTTAAGATATTGAGTTTAACATCAGGTGTGGGAAGTGTTGTCTCATCAATCTTACGCATGGTCTTTTTTAACCAAGGTACATGTGCATAATTAAATACTGCAAGGCGATCAGGATTAAGAAGAAGTGTCATATCTAATGTTTTTTTGAAGGTTTCAAAGGTTTGAAAGGGAAGCCCATAAATAAGATCAACATTAATACTCTCAATTCCATATTTACGTGCTAAATCTACGGCTTTTTTTGTAATATCAAAAGGCTGAATTCTGTGTACCGCTTGTTGTACCTTAGGATCAAAATCTTGTTGTCCAAAACTGACACGGTTAAAGCCATTTTCAACCATCAATTTCATCTGCTCATCATCTAAAAAACGAGGATCAATCTCACATGAAATTTCAGCATCTTCACGCCAGTTTGGAAAAGTATCTTTAATTTTAGCAATTACACGTCCTAACTGTTCGGCTGAAAGAAAGGTTGGTGTACCGCCTCCAAAGTGTAGTTGCATGACCTCACGAGACGTATCAAGATGCTCTTTCATAATATCCATCTCACGCTCTAGGTACTTAACATAAGACTCTTTTTTATCTTCTTTAGAGGTGAAAATAACATTACAACCACAAAAATAACAAGCCGATCGACAAAATGGAACATGAAAATAAAGTGAAAGAGGACGAGAAGCGTCTTGGTTTTTCAGTTTTTTAATATAAACATCATACTCATAAGCATCAGAAAACTCAAGGGCTGTTGGATATGAAGTATATCTCGGTCCGGGTTTAGAATATTTTATATATTTTTCAAAATCTAGCATTATTAATCCATTGTCTTTAAAGTCTAAGTAGCTTTAGTACGCGGGCGTTGCGTCAAAAAAAACCTAGTGTTAACATAGAATAATGAGTGCTTACTCACCACAATGTTAATCAATATAAGACGCGATTATGCCTAAGATGGACTAAAAAAGAGGTAAAACGAATTGAACTCTTTAAATATACTTATTATTCTTAAAGTCTTTAGCTTCAAACCATCTCTTTTTCTAAGATTTGGCTAATGTTTTCATCTTCTTTTAAGTAATCTAAGGCGATCGTAAAACGGGCACCCACATCGGTGTTTTCAACAATTAAATGCCCATCACAATGCTCTTCAATAATCATTTTAGACATGTAAAGACCTAAACCTGTACCATTCTTTTCATTTTTAGTTGTAAAATATGGCTCAAAGATTTTTTCCATAATCTTAGTAGGAATACCCCCTCCATTGTCTTCAAAAACAATCACCGATTTATCTTTATACTCACTTCCACGAATACAGATATAGGCACGATCTAAATCTTTTTCAATCAAAACATCCATAGAGTTTTTGATAAGATTTAAAAAGACTTGAACTAACTCATTTGAGTAAAGTTTCATCGGTCTTTGAAGATGCGAATAATCATTAATAATATCGATATTTGCCTGTATTAAAGCCTGTTTTACAATACCTAAAGAGTTATCTAGCATATCTGAAATCTTCACCTGTGTTTTGAGTTTATTCGGGCTAAAAAAATGCCTAAAGTCATCTATGGTGTCGGATAAAAATTGGATATGCTCATTTACATGATTAAGGTCTTCATACAAAGGCGTTTCTTCTTTTTCATCCAAACTCAGACTCATCTGTATAGACGCCACAATGGTTGAAATTGTAGATAAGGGTTGACGCCATTGATGCGCAATCATTGAAATCATCTCACCCATCTGAGCCAGACGCATCTGTTTTGTCATTAGCTCATCTTTAGAGCGGTTTTTTAGAACCTCTTCCGCAATCTTTTCTTCTAAAAGAAGGTTAAAAGAGACTAACTCATCTTCAGCTTGTTTACGTTTAGTAATATCAGAAACCATAGCAAAAGATCCAATAACCCTGCTATTTTCATCATACAAGACCTCTGTACTAAAAAGTGTATGAACAACTCTTCCATCCTTATGAATAAGGTCGATTTCATAACTTTTACCCCCCTTTTCATTTTGTGTTTCAACTGTATTTTCAAGAAACTCTTGTTTGTTTTTCGTATCTACAAAATCATTAATAGGCACTCCAAAAAGATCTTTTTCTGTATAACCAAGCATTAGGCATAAGGCTCTATTAACCATAATGGTCTCTTTATCAACATTAATTACCCAGATACCTTCATTTGCAGTTTCAAATATTTTTTGAAAAAAACGTGTAGATTTTTCTAACTCTTTAACCTTATCTTCGACTCTATTTTCTAAGGTTTCATTTAACTCTATTACATCTTTAGATGTCGCATTGACCAAATGTGCTAAGGCTTCTAAGTTTTGTGAATACTCTTTTGTTTTAGTATCATCTTTTTTTACAAATTTTGAGTAGTTCTTCGTTATAAGGCTAGCTGATTCACACAGCATTAAAATAGTTACAGACTGATTTAAAAAACTTTTAGACTCTGTTGTACTATAAAATTCACCATAAGTAAAAAAACCACTTAAGGTCACATCAAGAGGATAACGTTCCAATTCTGTGGAGATATGTTCTTGTAAAAAACGTCGTCTTGCCATACATGAGTAGATATAAGCAGCTTCAATAGGATATTTTTTAATTTCTTGTGAATTCTTTAAACCATTTTGTAAAATAAGTTCAGGATTACCTACACCAAAACGAACCTTCGTTCCCTCTTTAAGGTTTCCTGCAAAACTCAAAGACTTATCTTGGTGAACTTGAAGAACTGCTCGGGCAATTCTTACTCCATTTTCTTCTACAATTAAAGGAAATTCAACCCCTATACTAGGAAGTTTTACAGCAGCAGTATCACCTAAATATTTAGCATAAATATCTCGGGCTGGTTTATGATTAATCTCATAAACTCTATTCGCTTTAGCTAAGGTAATTTGCATTTCAGTTCCAATTGGAATCCAATCAAAACTGTAATGGGTATTAATTTGTAAACTTTCACTTTCAAAAGCAACCGCAACTAAACCCTCCGTATACACTCCTTTATTGTGCGTAACAAAGGTTTTTTTCAAAAGCCCATTATCACCAGCTAAGCCCCCTGCTACAATCATCTCTTTTTTACACTTATGTAAAGCACTTAAAACATCATCTCCATTACAGTAGATACCATCACAAAAGACAATCATTAAGCGTGTCTTATCTGAAGCTATTGTAGTAAAAAGAGAGTGGGCACTTTGAAAAGAGTCAGCCTCCAAAGAGAAGCCCGAAGTCAGTTTCACATCATCAAAACATGAAATAGATATGATGGTTTCATGAACAGTTACTTCTCTATTATAAATCTCACCATCAGTAGTAGAACCTATAATATGTGCCTTAGGGAGTATTTCACACACATGTGTACTTATTTCTGTTAAAAAGTCTTTATCCATTACACCTGAAAATATCTGAACTAAACAGTTCTCTTCTTGCGCATAAGGCAAACTAAACTCTCTAAGTTGTTTTAAATTTTTATACTGAGTTGAAACACTTTTCATGGATACACTTAATCATTAAATTTTATAAATTATAACATAGAATAATATATTAACAAAAACAAGCTTTAATGATATTTTTGATATACTTAAAAACTTTATTTTATGGACAATTTATGATCGATATTAAACTATTAAACAGAGACTTTGATGGTGTTACACAAATGCTTAAACGCAGGAATGTGGATACTCAACTTTTAGAAGAACTGCGTTCAGTTCATCAGGTTTTTAAGGCAGTAAAACAAGAACTTGAGTCTGCTCAAGCCACACAAAATGAGAAGTCTAAACTCTTTGGTCAGTACATGAAAGAGAAAAAAGACATTACTGAACTTAAGGCAGAGGTTGAAGCCAATAAGCTTTTAATAACACAAAAGCAAGAACTCACCCGTCTTGAAGAAGAGAAGTTAAATACCATTTTAACGTCTATTCCAAATATTCCTGATGAAGATGTTCCTGTGGGTGAAGATGAAGATGAAAATGTAGAAATTAAAAAAGTTCTTGAACCTAAAAGTTTTTCATTTACACCAAAAGAGCACTGGGAACTCGCTGAAAATGGTTGGATTGACTTTGAAAGAGGTGTAAAGGTTGCCAAAAGTCGTTTTTCTGTTATTTCAGGAATGGGTGCAAAAATTGAACGTGCCTTAGTTAACTTTATGCTTGACTTTAATGCTGAACGTGGTTTTGGTGAGGTTTCTGTTCCTGTTATTACCAACAGAGCTTCTTTAATGGGAACAGGTCAGCTCCCTAAGTTTGAAGAGGACCTTTATAAGATTGAAGGTGAAGAGTTATACCTTATTCCTACGGGAGAAGTGCCTGTAACAAACCTTTTTCAAGATGAGATTATTCCCCTGAATGAACTTCCTATTAAAATGACGGCATTTACCCAATGTTTTAGAAAAGAGGCAGGCTCAGCAGGACGTGATACACGCGGAATCATTCGTCAGCACCAGTTTCCAAAGGTTGAACTTGTTTCAATTACCTCAGCTCAACAGTCAGATAAGGTCTTTCAAGAGATGGTGGAATGTGCTTCAGATATGTTAGAAGCATTAGGGCTTCCGTATAGACAGATGCAATTATGTACAGGAGATATGGGCTTTTCAGCAGCAAGAACCATTGACCTTGAAGTCTGGTTACCCGGTCAGGCAACTTATAGAGAGATATCTTCTATTTCCAACACAAGAGAGGTCCAAGCAAGACGTGCAAAAATTCGTTATAAAGATGGAAAGAAAAACCTTTTAGTCCATACTTTAAATGGTTCATCTTTAGCCGTGGGTCGTACAATGGTTGCAATTATGGAAAACTACCAAAACGAAAATGGAAGTATAGATATTCCAGAAGTTTTAAAACCTTACATCAAATAAAACTAAGTACAGAGATAAAACGTTTAAGACTATCTCTGAAGGCTTGTATTTTATTCTTGTATCATTGCATCAAATAAGCAGAACAGTTCCTCACTTGAGTCTTCCATCTCTTTAAATCTTTGAATAATAATTTTTGTATTAATAGGGTCATAAATACTCCCATCTTCCACAAGTTTCATATTTTCAATAACAGCCTCATGCAATTTATGGTGAGGCTTTTCTATTTCACTATAAGCTTTTTTATCTCCAAACTCTTTTTTCCCCTCATTTAAGTACCATTGTCCAAATCTACATTTTGAATGATCTTCAAAAAAGGTGTTTTTAGTATTACCCAGTACGGCTGAATAACCCTTGGATTTAAAAATAATATGATCAATTTTTGCCAATGAAACCATAAAAATGCCATTAATAAAACTCGCATCACGAGAAGATTGAATAGAACTGGTATTAAAGTCTTCAATTGTAGTAGAAAACTCACTCACGTATTCAACCGATTGACTTGCTAAAACTGACATATTTTTAGAGTTGCTATGTAACTCGACCGTCTCTTGTTGCAGGGTTGAAATCGTTATAGAAATCTCTTGAGTAGCTTTAGCTGTTCTTTCAGCAAGTTTTCTCACCTCATCTGCAACAACAGCAAAACCACGACCATGTGCACCCGCTCTTGCAGCTTCAATAGCAGCATTTAATGCTAATAAATTAGTCTGATCGGCAATGTCTTTAATGAGTTCAGCAATACTAGAAATCTCTTTTGATTGCTCACTTAAGTTCATTGCACTTTGTGAGGTTGTATCAATACTCTGGCTTAACTCTTCAAAGTTTTTTTCTATAGCACCCACAGCCTCCATGCTCTGTCGTGATGCCTCACTGGTTTTATCTGAAGCCTTGACAATATCTTGCATGGCAACACTCCCCTTCTCAATATCATCTTTTATCTGCATGATTCCCCCTGTTGTTCCCCCACCAATAGAGTTAAATGCTTTGCTAAGTTGGTTTTGTACTTCAACACGTTTACTCAGTAAAATCCCTTCTACTGCTTTATTAATTGGTTTAACCGTACTAGAGAAACTACCCGTAAACCCATCAGCAAACATTACTGCACTCTTATCTCCTACAGAAGCTAAACTAATGGCACTTTGAGCATCTCGAATAAAGGCTTCCGTTTGATCAAGTAAGTTATTATAACTCCAAGCAATATTAAAATATTTTGAGTCTATAGGAATATTTACCACCCTATCTTCTAGGTTTCCAACAGCACCTTGAGCCATAATAGAATTAATCTGCTCAAAGAGTTCATTCTCATTATCATCAGTAGGAATAAATATACCTAGTATTATTAGCACTAATAAAATAATCCCATACACCAAAGAATCAAGTGAAATTATGATTACAGCGATAACCCCTAAAACACTATAAAAAAGTCTATGCTTATTTTTGAAGATTAACGATAAATTCATCATAACTTACTCCTTCTTTTTTAAGTGTTTCATTAAGCAGTTGCATTGACACGCTTACTCCACCTTGATTCTGCGCATTTAATAAGTTTTTATATAAGGCTTCAATTACTTTTTTTCCCTGCTCAGATGGTTTTCTGCGTACAGAATAGTATCCTATAACATTATTATTAGCATCTACTGAGGCAGTAACATTAGCAAAAACCCAATAAAAACCACCATCTTTTCGTGCATTTTTCACATAAGCATTAATAGATTTTCTCTCTTTTAAACGTTCCCATAAAAATTGAAAAATAATCTTAGGCATATCATCATGTCTTAATATATTATGAGGAGAGTGCAGTAACTCTTTTTCTGAATAACCTGATATGTTTATAAAGGCTTCATTCCCGTAAGTAATACGACCTTTCATATCTGTCTTGGAGACAATCATATCATTTTCATTCATATGGATTTCCATTACACAACCTTTTTAATATATTAATCTTTTCTTACATCTAAAAATAGAAATAAAATGTTTTTTTTCTTGTATAATCCATTTCTTGTAACACACATGATGTTCTAAATCCACTATGTCAACAATAGTTACAAGTACTCGAAAAAAATATATTAATATTTCGTAACCAATTTTAGCATGTTATTTAATTAAAAAAAGATTATTTTCTATTAATTCTGACAGTTTATATAAAATTGAATCAGCTGCACTTACTTTACAATCCTTTTGACCTGATTAGTAGTTTAGTAATTCCTTAGTATTTTCAGTGATATTTTGTAAGATATATCACTCAATTTCTATGTGTTATAATAAATCTAATTAATTTATTATAGATATTAGTCTAAAAGTTAAAACATGGAAAGAAAATTGCTTATTATAGATAAACTTTATCCTTAAAGGACCCCGGTGGCAGAACAAGAAGAAGAGATAATAATAATTGAAGAAGAAGATGCAGCCCAAGGAGAGAATTCTAAGTCTGTAAACACTACAGATGAAGAGAGTGCTGAAAAAGAAAAAAGCTCTTCTTTAACTTCAAAAAAGAAACTCTTTATTATTATTGGTGCTCTTATTATTATTCTTATTATAATAATCTCTGTATTTATTCTTTCAGGTGAGGAAGAGGTTGAAGACCCTTACCGCTACATAGACATTACTGAAGCGCAAACCGAACCAAAAAAAGCCAAAAGAACATCTATCACACAAATAGAAAAAATGATAAAACGTGCCCATATTATGTACACACAAGGAGATAAACAAGAAGCCCTTAAGTTATATAAAAAAATTGCCACTTATAATGAATCTATCTCTTATTATAATCTTGGTGTTTCTGAATTACAAGAAAAACAGTATGAAAAGGCTATTACTAATTTTGAACTTGCTATTCAAAATCGACAAAATCTTTGTGTTAGTGCGATTAATGCCGCTGTTGCTTCTTTAGAACTTGCAGACCAAGAGCGTTTTGAGAGTTTTATTAATCTTGCACACTCCTACCTTCCAACAGAGGCTTCTTCACCTTTATACTCTTATTATTATGCACTGGTTAATTTTTATCAAGAAAACTATTTAGAAACACTCTCTCCCCTTAAACACAGAAGTTCTGAGGATTATGCAGTTGTACAAAACCAACTCAGTGCTAAGATAAATTTTCTTTTCTCTTCTTACCATAATGCAGTTGCTGATCTTGAGGAACAGTACCAAGATGAGAATGCCTTAAGTCTTGGTCTTTTATATGCTAATATAGGCGACAGCATCTTAGCAAAAAAGTACCTCAGTGCAGCTATTTCACATGGTATTTCACCAGTAAAATCTCAACTAGCATTAGCTTACGTTAATTTAAAATCAGGTCAGGTGCATACAGCAGCTACCCTTATTGAAAACATTAATGCGATGTATCCTGAAGATGTTTATACGCATTATCCTATAGAAACTTTTTTAAAGAAATCCCTTTTTGATATCAATCTGGCGCAACATAATTTTCATAAAAACATTATTCACAACCCTTATACCATTTATGAAATTCTATTTTATTTTGCACCCTACAAGATTTTTAATGCAAATAAAACAATCTCATATATTCGAAAAGGAAATGCAAATATCTCTATTGATAATATTTCAGGCGTATCAAACTACCTTAATGAAAGTGCGACACTATCTCGTGTTAACCTCCGTTTAGCCAAGGCTATTCAAATGGCACTGAATTTTGATCTCTTAAAAGCCAATGAAGAGCTTAAAAAACTTGCCAAAGAATATCCTCGTCATAGTATTGTTCAGTATGATTTAGCCCTTACTTATGCTCAACTTGGAGATATTACGCTTGCTTTTGAACACTTTAAAAAATCACATAACCTAGATGCTAAAAATTATCTTTCTGGTATTTTTGCAATGATGAGTGCAAAACTCATAAACCAAGAAGATGAAAAGTTTAATACTATTATTAAACAGAACCTTGCGAATGAGAAAAAGAATCCTGAATATGACCTATATAGAGCGCTTATTCACTTTAAAGAGGCGAACTTACCTGCTACATATGCTTGGATGGAAGAGGATAAAAAAGAGAGCCCTTTTAACCTTGCTTTTGAAATTTTAATTGCTATGAGCATGGACAAAGTTAGCTTTGCACAAGAATATTCTGAGAAACTTATCCAACTCATCCCTAATGATATTTTACCTCATCTACTTTATATTGATACCCACTTCTCTTCACTGGAGCAAAAGATGTTTGCCCGTAAAGCAATTACTCATCTTAAGCGTCAAAATTTCAGTATGAATGACTTCTATTATGGTCCTTTTATTACCCAATATCTGTATACACAATATGCACAAATAACAGGTTCTTTGTACCCTTTAAAACTTAAGATTAGAGACAAACTTAGTACTGAAAAAGACAGACCCGTTGGCGTAATGCATGCATTAGCCTTAGCCAGTGTGTATACACAAAACTTTGAAGAGGCATATACTATTTATAATCAACTCATTGACCAATATGCCCAGTATGATGCCCATACTCTCTTTCTTGCCGCTATTGCAGCTACAGGAGCTAAACATCCCGCTAATGCTATTGCTCTTTTAGAGTTAGCCAAACGGAAAAATCCTAAACATAGCGAAAGTCGTTATGCATTAGGGCTTTTATATTTACAATTACAAAATAATGAGGGTGCGGTGATTGCCTTTAAAAATATTAAAGAAGAGAATTTTCAATCACAATATTTTAATTTTAAGATTCAGCAGTAAAAAAGTTAGAAAAAGAGAACTAAATCTCTTCTTTTTTCTTTCCCTTACGAAGTTGTTTTGTGAAATAGACAGAAGCACGGATAAATCCAAAAAAGAGATAACCACCAATCACTACAGTTAGTGACTCAATAGGATAAATAAATATGAGTGAAGCAGAAATCACTAAAGCCACCAAAACCTTAATAAAATTAGACTTTTCTAAATTAACCTTTTTAAAACTGGGGTAACGAATATTACTGACCATTAAACCTGCTGTAAAAAGCATAGCCAGAAGAAGTGGTAGATACATAGTAATAGAATACTTTTCATACAAAAGAATTAAAATAGAGATAAATACTGCTGCCGTTGGAATAGGCACACCAATAAATACAGAAGGTTCAATGTCCATTGTTGTCACATTAAAACGTGCTAAACGAATCGCTCCAAAAACAACATACAAACCACTTACAACCATACCAAAGCGACCAAACTCAACACCACAGTACTGATATAACAGCATTGCAGGAGCAACCCCAAAAGAGACAATATCTGCTAATGAATCATACTCCATACCAAACTTTGAAGTGGTGTTAGTAAGACGTGCTACACGTCCATCTAAACCATCAAAAATAAGAGCAAGTAAAATCAACCATGCGGCTTCTTCAAATTTACCTGCTGAACTCATAATAAGGCTCATCATACCCGAGAAGATACCCCCCGCAGTAAAGAGATTAGGAAGAATGTAAATTAACTGCTTAGGTTGCTTCAACTAAAAAATCCTATAATTGATTCTCCTGCTTTAATTCCCATTCCCTCTTTAATTGCCACACGAGAATTTGAAGGAAGGTAAATTGAACTAATACCATTAAGCATATATCCATAACGTTGATTTTGATTGATTTCACCTTCAACACCAAAAACCAATGGACGTGTCCATGAACCTAAGGTATGTTTCATCATAATATCACCTTCAGATGAGGAGAAACGAATTAAAGCATTTTCATTGAGTATATACTCATTTGATTTTGCACTTAGCATAGCACCACGTTGAAGTTTTTCAATACTCATTTTAGCCTTAAGAGGTGCTCTTAAAATGGCAACATCTCTTAAACCCGATTCCACTACAATTTCAAAACCTGGTTTACCATCAATAGGAGAGTTTTCAATAGAGCTAATTTTTTTAACTTTTCCATCCAGTGGGCATAAAATAGAGCCCTCTTGTGCAAAGTTTGAGATACGCTCAGGATTACGATGACGGTAAAGTACACATCCTAAAATAACAAGAAGAATAAAGGTTAAAAGCTCCAATCCCATTGATAATAAAAGAAGAAGGGTTAAGGTGGCTAAGGGTGCAATTATCTTCCATCCATGTCTTGAAATAATGAATGTATCTGTGCGCGTGTTCACGACTTCTCATCCTCTTTAGTATCTTTATGTTCTTCTGTTTTAGCTTCTTTAGACTCTTCTATATCTTTGGCTTTTTTGGCTTTTTCTTCCGCAAGTTCAAGATCTGTTTTTGCTAAATTAAGGCGAGACTCTAAATTATTTTCTTTTTCAAAATCTTCAATAATCTGACGTACTTCATCTCCATCAATATTTTCTTTTTCAAACAAAGAAGCTACCATTGTTTCTATAGCATCTTTATATAGTTCAAGAGAGTTAACAACATCTACATAATGTTTTTCTAAGGTAGCCTTAATATGCTGATCCATATCTTCTGCCATTTTTTCACTATATTCTCTAGCACTTCCCATTGCGCCACCTAAAAAGGTTGAACGCTGTTTTTCAAGAACCATTAACCCAGCAACATCACTCATTCCATAAACTTGCACCATATTTTTAATAATATCAGTCGCACGTTCAAGGTCATTACTAGCCCCTGTTGAAATCTCATGAATAAACACCTCTTCTGCTGCACGTCCTCCTAAAAGTACGTCAACCTCAGCTAAAAGTTCATGCTTTTGAGCTAAATATTTATTCTCTTCAGGAGTATTAAGTGTATATCCTAATGCGGCTAAACCACGTGGTACAATTGAAACCTTAGATACATGTTTCGCACCCTTTGTAATCTCAGCAAGCAGAGCATGCCCACACTCATGATACGCCACAATTCTTTTCTCTTTAGGATCAATTCTACGACTCTTTTTAGACAGACCTGCAATAGCACGTTCAACAGATTCTAGTAAATCTTCTTGTCTCACCGTAGACTGTTTCTTACGACCGGCTAAAAGCGCCGCTTCATTAATAATATTAGCTAAGTCTGCACCTGCTAAACCTGCAGTAAGACGAGCTAAATCTTCTAAATCAGCCTTAGGATCTAATTTAATCCCTTTAACATGAACATCTAAGATCTTTTTACGACCTTCAAAGTCTGGCTTATCTACAAGAACCTGTCTATCAAAACGACCTGGACGCATTAAAGCAGGGTCTAAAATTTCAGGTCTATTGGTTGCGGCTAAGATAATAATAGGTGTATCTGTACCAAAACCATCAATCTCTGCTAGAAGTTGATTTAAGGTCTGTTCACGCTCATCATTTCCACCCATATTTCCATTAGCAGCACGAGACTTACCAATAGCATCAATTTCATCAATAAAAATGATAGAAGGGGCATCTTTTTTAGCCTGTTCAAAAAGGTCACGAACACGCGCTGCACCCACTCCTACAAACATCTCAATAAAAGAAGAACCTGAAACAGAAAAGAAAGGTACATCTGCCTCACCAGCAACTGCTTTAGCAAGAAGTGTTTTACCCGTACCTGGGCTACCTACAAGTAAGACACCCTTAGGAATTTTAGCTCCAAGTTCTATGTACTGGTCTGGATATTTTAAGAAATCAACAATCTCTTTTACCTCTTCTTTTGCTTCATCTGCACCCGCAACATCATCAAATTTTGTAGTGGGTTTTTCAGAATTAATCAGTTTTTTAGAGTTCCCCATTCCAAGTATGCCACCACCCATAGATTTTTGCATACGTCCTGCAAAAAACATCCAAATAGCTAAAATAATAAAAAATGGAAGTAACCAGCCAAACATCTCTGTAAACCAGTTCGTTTCAGAAAAACCCTTATAAGGAATACCACTTTTTTCAAGTTCGCCTATTAACGTTGGGTCTTGATGTACAAGACGTGCCGTATAAACCACTTTTCTGCCGTTCTCTTCTGAAAAACCACGAATATAGTTCTGTCCAATTGCCACTTCTGTTAACGACTTAGTATTAATCATTGACTTAAGTTCTGAGTAGGTTACTTCTTTATTTTGAGCAACGCCTGTTTTAACACCGCCTAAGCTTGTGTTATCCTCACCTATAAGTGTTTTAAACACTAAAATAATTACCACTGAAAAGATGGCAAAGGTTAAAAGTGGGTTTTGATTAAAAAAATTATTATTCTTGTCGTTCTTGGGCTCGTTCATTATTTCTCCATAACTAAGCTAATCCATTCTCCATCAACAATACGCTCTACGCAGGTCATATCGGAAAACTTCTTTTGTACTTTTTCTTCATATTTATCTAAAATACCCGAAAGTATAAGTTTACTTTTTGTCGCTTTTTTAAGGTCACGCGCAATAAAGACCAAAACATCGGCAACGATATTAGCAATAACAACATCATATCTTTTTTCTGTGTTATTTATAGAACCTTCCCAAATACTGTTGTAAGTAGCATCATTAAGGTCAAAGTTTTCTTTTGCATTATCTACTGAAATAATATCTGTATCACATAAATCAACATTCGCACCTAGTTTTTCAGCTGCAATGGCTAAGATTCCTGAACCACAACCGACATCAACAACATCCATTCCCTCATTTACATGATTAGAAATAGCCTTCAGACATGAGGATGTTGTTGGATGATGCCCTGTTCCAAAAGCAAGTGCTGGGTCAAGTTTGATATTTATCAAATCTTGTGAAGGCTCGTCCCAAGTTGGGTAAATATGAAACTTTCCAACCGTAACTGGTTCAATTCCTTCTTGGTAACTGGCAATCCAATCAACATTTTTCTTTTCTAGAATTTCTGTTTCTACTGTGATTTGAGTAGAAAGGGCTTCACTCAGGGCTAAGGCAAACTGTTCAATCCCCCAAACGAGAGTTTCAAGTTCATCTTCACTTCGTATAATAAAGGCATCTTTTATCTCTTCAAAGCCAACATCAACCGAAGAACTTAAAAAATCACTAAAATGTTCTAATTCAGCAGAAGGACGGACTGTTAATTCAAAATAACTATCCTTCAATACCCATTACCGCTGCCAATTTCTCTTTTAATACTTGAGGAGTAAATGGTTTAACAATATAATTATTTACTCCTGCTTTTAAGGCTGTAATCACCTCAGCCTTACCACCTTCAGTGGTTACCATAATAATAGGAAGGTCAGCAAAACGTTCATCAGCACGAACTTTTTTCACTAATTCTAGACCATTCATTTCTGGCATATTCCAGTCAGTAATTAACATTCCTGTATCAGGATTGCTATCAAGAACTGCCCATCCTTGAACACCATCTTCACCTTCTAAGATATCCTTATATCCTAAACGCGATAAAGTATTCTTAATGATACGACGCATTGTTGAACTATCATCTACTACAACTAATTTCAATATTTATCCTTGCAAGATTTGTTTAAACCCTCTTATGTATTCAGAGAATTTAATTATTTATTAAATTGTTACCTATATAATAACTTATTCTACTTTGAGCGAACTTTAAAAACATTTTTAAGGTCAATTGTTCCCTCATAAAATGCTTTTCCAATGATTACACCTGAAACATTACCCGCTTTTTCTAAGGCTTCAAGGTCAGATTCATCCTTTACACCGCCACTTGCGATAGTAGGTATACCTGATGCTTCAGCAATAGAGCTCGTAAAATCTACATTAACTCCACTTAAGGTTACGTCTCTTCCTACATCTGTGCAGATAATCGCTTCTACACCCGCCTTAGCAAACTCTTTTGCTAAGTCTGTGGCTTTCATCTCAGAAGTTTCTGCCCAACCTTCTACTGCGACATAACCATCAATCGCATCAATACCTACCGCAATAGGGTATTTTTTTGCCATATCTTTAACGAACTGAGGGTTTGTAACAGCAATCGAACCTAAGATAAGTCTGTCTATTCCGAGTTCAAGATACATTTTAATGGTTTCTTCATCACGAATTCCCCCACCCAGTTCAAGTTTCATCTTACAGTTTTTACGAATAAGACGAATCTGTTCAAGGTTTTTAGGCTCTCCCGCAAAGGCACCATTAAGGTCAACCAAGTGTGTCCATTCTGAACCCATCTCTTCAAAGGTTTTTACTAACTGCCAAGGTTCATCAGAATAAATCTTAGCCGAGTCCATAAGCCCTTTAGT
>JAJRQV010000045.1 GCA_024280035.1 Campylobacterales bacterium | reverse complement strand
TTTTGGTGCGACTGGAGCTGGAGCCGCTTTGGCTACAGGTGCAGGAGCTTCTGGCACAGGGGCAATAGGTTCCGTCTCTGAAGTAGCTTCATTTGGTTCATCCGTATCAGGCATATCAGGTACAGCCTCACCCGCTGCAATCTTCGCCTGACGTTTTGCCTTGTCTTCATTTTGACGTTCAGCTAAAAGACGGGCAATCTCTGCATCTACATCATCATCACTCATATTGGCATAATCAGGCTCTTCTTCAGGCTCTTCTTGTGGTACTTTTTCAACAACAGGCTCAGCAACAACTTCTGCAAGCTCTTCAACAATAGGTGTTTGACCTGTAGCAATTGCCGTTAAACGAACAACACATTATTCAACATCAATCCCCTTATCTTCACTTGTATCGCGAATAGTAACAAGAAGTGCTTTCATCAGGTCAATTGACTCAAGAACAACATCCATAACATCCGCATCAAGAAGTAATTCACCATGACGTGCTTTATTTAAAACATCTTCCATGTGATGGGTAAGATGGGTTAAAACATCAAAGTTTAAAAATGAGCTTGCACCCTTTACCGTGTGTGCCACTCTAAAGATTCTATTTAATAAATCTAAATCTTCTGGTGTATTTTCTAACTCAACTAAATCCTGATCTAGTTGTTCTATTAGTTCAAATGACTCAATTAAAAAGTCTTGAAGTATCTCTTGAAATTCATCCATTTTTAGGCCCCTTTTTCAACATGAGAGTTTACAATACGTGCAATTTCATTAAAAAATGTACTCGCATCAAATTTTACTAAATATGCTTCACCACCCGCCTCTTTTCCTCTCATCTCTGAGAAGTGATCTGAAATGGATGAGTTAAAGACAATAGGAATATTTTTAAAACGAATATCTTCTTTCACATTAGCTGCAAAATGAAAACCATCCATTCTTGGCATCTCAACATCTGAAACAATAAGTTTTAGATGTTGAGAAATTTCTTCCCCATAAGTTTTATACATATCAGCAAGTTTTTCAAGACCTTCTTGTCCATCTACAGCTTCTATCACGCTAAAGCCCATTTGAACTAATGCATCTTTTACAATTTTTCTTGCTGTTGCAGAGTCATCTAAGAGTAATACAACACCTGAAAATTCATTTTTATGTGCAAGACTACTCGTATCATCTTGAGGGGTATAAAGACCCAATTCTTGAACAACATTTTCTAAGTCTAAAATCAGAAGAACCGTATCATCTTCAATACGTGTTACCCCTGTAATCTTCGACTTATCTAAGGCACCACCCCCTTGAGCAAAGGTAGCAGGCTCTATATCTTTCCATGAAATACGACGAATACGTTTAGCATCATGAACAATAAAACCAATCAAAATATTATTAAATTCAGCAATAATAACACGAGATTTTTTTTCTGCTTCTACAGGAGAAGTTACCCCCATCCAACTAGCAAGGTTCACTACAGGAATCACAACCCCACGAAGATCAAAAATACCCTCAATAAATTCAGGTACTCCCGGTAATTCAGTTAATTTCGGTTTTCTAATAATCTCTCGAACCTTCGAGACATTCACCCCATAGATACCCTCATATATTTGACCATCTTCTATTTTTTGTATTCTAAAGTCAACCAACTCCATTTCGTTGTTACCGACTTTTAAAGTATTACTATCATTCACACGGACTCCTTATAAGGATATCTCCTGCAGAACTAACTGCACTTTCTTAGATTGTACAATAAAATATTTGCTATTGCAAGCAAAAGAGCTCAAATTTATATATTCAAATCCATATACACCAAAACTTATGTTTTGATGAAAATGCCCCTCGATTACAATGTCTAAAGGTTTATCCTTTAAATACAATAATCTTTTTTCAATGATAGCCTTAAAGCCATCTATCTTATAGCAGGGATCTTTACGCTCTCCACGGCTTTTAAGCCACTTAATAATACAGTTTTTACATAAAATATCAAAGCTTCCAAGAAGTAAAAGAATAAATGGAT
Organism: Campylobacterales bacterium; assembly: GCA_024280035.1. Taxonomy (GTDB): domain Bacteria; phylum Campylobacterota; class Campylobacteria; order Campylobacterales; family Sulfurimonadaceae. The sequence continues at coordinate 20,442 of JAJRQV010000045.1, read as the reverse complement.
TTCTAATCAAATAGGTATAAATTTGATATCCCAAAGGTGTTTTAGTGTTACCATGAGAAAGCATTATTTTTTGTTGCTTAAAGCTTGCAATTTGAGGCTGATTTTGAAGTGGAAAAATGCTTATTTTTGGAAACAGTTTTTTTAATCCAAAATCATGATTTCCTTCGAAATAGATAATTTCAATTGTCTCAGAAAGTCTGTTTAAAAGATTAATTTCATCTGTATTATCTTTTGTTGTCTGTTTAATAATACCAAAAAGAAGTTCAAACATATCACCCATTAAAATCAATTGTTTCGTTTGTATTTTTCCTGAATCAAGTGCTTTTAAAAAGGTGTAAAACTGAGGGTATTTATCACAATAGTGAGCATCTGCAATAAGGATTGTTCCCTCTTGCAAAACAATATTATGGGACATAAGCTATTAGGGGAAGGGCTGTACTTTCAGCATATCCGCACATAAGATTAGCATTAGCAACAGCTTGCGAAGAAGAACCACGAAGAATATTATCTACCGCACTATTAACATAAAGTTTGTTCCCTTTTTTTTGTGCATAAATATCACAAAAGTTTGTTCCCCCACACGATTTAATATCTACGGGTTTATCAAAAATACGTACAAAAGGCTCATCTTTATAGAAGTCTCTTAGAACTTCAAGCGGATTTATATCTTCAGTTATCAGCATATATGCATCAATAAGTTCACCCCGTGTTGCAGGGATTAGATGAGGAACAAAGTTTATATCAAAGGCTTTTTTACTCTGTTTGAAAAGTTTCTCTTTAATCTCAGGTTCATGTCTATGACTCAGTACCTTATAAGCAAAAATATTTTCATTTATACTGTTGTACTGCGTTAATTCTGTACATTTTTTACCAGCACCACTCACCCCTGATTTTGCATCAATAAAAATAGGAAAGTCTTCATTTATGTACTTTACAAACGGAAGTAAAGCTAGTATTGAAGCCGTAGGATAACAACCAGGATTTGCAACTAAAGAAGCCTTTTTAATCTCTTGTCTATACAGCTCAGGAAGCCCATACACGGCTTGGTCTAAATGCTCTTTATCTTCATGTTTACAATAATGCTTTTCATAAGTCTCCAGTTCTAAACGGTAATCTGCTGAAAGGTCAACAATTTTTACACCCTGTTCTAAAAGCCCTTTAGCAAAACCCATAGAAGCTTGGTGGGGTAAGGCTAGAAAAACAAGTTCACACCGTTTTACAATCTCATCCGCATCTGCCTTTTCAACTGCACAGTTAAAAACACCTTTCATACAAGGGTGCAATACATCCAAATCAATGCCACCTGTGGTTGTAGCAATATAAGAGATTTCAAAATTAGGATGATTAACAAGAATTTTAATAAGCTCTAAACCCGTGTATCCACTCGCACCAATAATACCTATTTTAGTTACACTCAAACACAATCTCCTGATATTTCACTTCTAAAACCTCAAACTCTTTTGATCCACCCGGAAGTTTAGCTGTAAATTCATCCCCCTCTTCTTTTCCAAGAAGTTGCTTGGCTAAGGGAGAATTAAATGAGATAAGCCCATTATCAGGGTTACTCTCACAACCACCCACAATGGTATAAGTAATCTCATCATCTGTACTTAAGTCACATAAAACAACCGTTGAGCCAAAACTAATACGCGCATGTTCCAAAATAGAAGGATCAACAATCTGTGCTAATGCCAAAATACTTGCTAATTCAGAAAGACGCAAATCCACAAGACGTTGTTTCTCTTTGGCTGCATGATATTCAGCATTCTCTTTTAAATCTCCATGTTCTAATGCCACCTCAATCTCTTTTACAATTTCGGGTAATTCTCTATTTTTTAAATCATTTAATTCTGCAGATAATCTTTCATATCCAAATGCAGTCATTAGCTCTTTACGTTCCATCCGTGTCCTTACTCTATAGTTTCAAGTTTATAATTTTTTTATTAGTCTTATTATAGCTTATTTTGCAAAGTAAGTCTTAGTTAATTTAAAGACTACTGGACTCAAAAGAAGCAAGGCAATAAGATTTGGAAGAGCCATCATGGCATTTAAAGTATCTGCTAGAAGCCAGATAAATTTTAAATCCATCATTGAACCCAAAGGAATGACTAAAACCCAAAGTACTCTAAAAGGAATAATTGATTTTTGTCCAAATAGGTAATACACAGACTTTTCACCATAAAAGCTCCACCCCACAATGGTGGTAAAGGCAAAAATAATAAGCCCAAAACTTACCACATATTCACCCCCGTAAGGAAGCATTTTAGAAAAGGCTAAAACAGAAAGGTTTGCTCCAGATTCTCCTGAAATATATTCTCCTGAAAGAATAATGGCAAGCCCCGTAATAGAACAGATAATGATAGTATCAATAAAGGTCCCCATCATTGCCACAAGACCTTGTTTTACTGAAGAGTCCGTTTTTGCTGCTGCATGGGCAATTGGCGCTGAACCTAAACCTGCCTTATTAGAAAATATTCCACGTGCAACACCAAACTGAAGAGCTGCCCAAATTGAAGCACCTGCAAAACCACCCGCTGCGGCAGAGCCGGTAAAGGCTGACTTAACAATTAAGACAATGGCATCAGGAATATTTGTGATGTTTAAGAGTAAAATCACTAAACCTGCTAAAAGATAAACCGTTGCCATAAAAGGAACTAACTTCCCTGCGAGTGAAGCAATTCTTTTTATACCACCGATAAGAACAAGCCCAATAAGAACGGCTAAAATAAGACCACTGTAAAGCTCAGGAACGCCAAAAGAAGATTCTAAAACATCCGAAACAGAGTTAGCTTGAATAGTATTACCAATTCCAAAACCTGCAAGTGAAGCAAACAGTGCGAAAGTAAATCCAAGCCATTTCCAGTTCTTTCCTAGCCCATTTTTAATGTAATACATTGGGCTACCCACATGGTTTCCCTCTTCATCAATTTGTCTATACTCAACCGCAAGAACCGCTTCAGCATATTTTGTAGCCATGCCTAAAAGTGCCGCTACCCACATCCAAAAAAGGGCACCAGGTCCACCCATAAAAATAGCAGTTGCTACGCCTGCAATATTTCCCGTTCCAATGGTTGCAGATAAGGAGGTCATTAGAGCATTAAAAGGAGAAATTTCTCCCTCTTTAGAGTCCTCTTTACGACCTGCGAAGATAAGTCTAAACCCTTCAATTATCATTCTTATAGGCATAAACTTTAGACCTATGCTTAGGTATAAACCTGTCCCTAGAATGAGTACCAACATAAAAGGTCCCCAAACTATAGCGTTTAATGTTTCCATCATTTTAAGATTATCTCGGCAACATCTTTAAGTCGGCTTTTTCCTAACTCTTTTCGCAGTTCAATAGAACGTTTTAAAAACTCTTTTTTGTCTATATTTTCATACACTTCATACATTCTTTTTACATTCACTTCATCTTGAAGCAGTTCGATATGCATCTCTTCTTTATTTTCAAAATCGTAAATAATATTGGCTAGGCCGACATGTTTAAGTTTTACAAACTTTCTTCCAATCCAGTATTCGAGTTTATTGGCTACAAAAACTAAAACCATTGGCGTTCCAATAAGCGAACACTCTAAGGTTGCTGTTCCTGAACAGACATAAGCGAAGTCTGCTTGTAAAAGTGCCTTATGGGTATTTTTAATAACCGTGTACTTAGAAATATCACCATATAAATCTTGGATTTCTTCCGCATCAAAATGTGGCGGAATAACTAAAATAGCCTCTTCTTTATGTTGGGCTTGAAGCTCATGATAAATCGGCATTAAAGAGCGCACTTCTGACTTTCGACTACCGGCTAAAAAAGCAATTTTTCCATTTTTACTGAGCTCTGTTTTAAAGGTTTTTATCTCATCAATCAGAGGATTCCCAACATAAGTACAACGGGGGTAAAATTGCTTTTCAAAAGGAAAAATAGAGAGGAGTTTATCACAATATTTATCCACCTTAACCGCACGTTTCTTTTTCCATGCCCAGACCTTTGGTAAAATATAATACGAAATTTCAAGATCAGGATACCTCTGTTTTAACTTTTTAGCCAAAGGTAGGTTAAACGCAGGTGCATCAATAAGTAAAACCTTCTGCACATCTCTTGCTAAAAAAACCAGTTCCGCCATCGCCTCTTTAGCAGAAAAAATCTTTCCAATCACATCTTTGATTCCCATCACTGAAAATTCTTTAGGGGAGTACAAAGGCGTGCCTAAACTCTCATCAAATATTCCACAAATCTCAACGTCACCCAAATGGGGATACAGCGCTTTCAAATGCAAGTTAGATGAAGGTTCTAAGGCTGAAACTAAAATCTTCATTATATATTGTATCTTTTCATCATTGCTAGATTAAAGATATACTTTCCATCCGCATCTTCTATAAAAAGGTCACATCCCTTCTTTTCAATTGAACATGCCTGGTTTAAATCTTGAACCACATCAAAATACTCTTGGTTTTCTGGATTAAAGGCTTTTATCTCTGTTGCGAACAGAAGAAAAATTCGCCCTGCTCCACACCCATCTCCAATACGTCCTACATCAAAATCAAAAACTTCTTTGTTTAAGTTAATTGTGATTTCACCTTCATGGGAACTGTATTGGAGGGTCTGTTTTTGTCTGTTTAGGATGTAAATATCATCCCCTAATTTTTTTTCAATTTGCATTTTTATCTTTCATTAATCTTTGTAAAGCAACCGAGCACATGGTTAGACCAAAGGCTCCTGTAACACCAACAAAACTTCCTTTCTCTTTTGTTATTGCAGGTTCACTCGAAAATATAACAGGATATTTTTTAATAAACCTTCGTTTTTTTAGCTCATAACGAATCTTTGAAGCAAAACGGTCTCCATGGGTTTTCCAGATGGTAGAAACTTCTATTTTAGTCGGGTCTAAACGTTTTGCTGAACCTGTTGCTGAGATAAGTTTTTTATAGCATTTTTGCGCAAGTGCTAGTTTAACATGGATGTCATCTATAGCATCTAAAATCAGATCATAAGGTTCAAAGTCAAACGCTTCTACCCACTCTTTTGTGAGTTTGAGGTTTATAGTTTTAATCTCAGGATAATGCAACTGCATAGACTCTACCTTAGACTCATTTTCATGTAGTTCTGACCACATCTGCCGGTTTTGATTACTAACATCAAAACAGTCAAAATCAATAATGGTAATGTCATAAATTCCATTTCGGTACAAACAGTCTAAACAGAATGAGCCAACACCACCCACACCAAGAAGAAGAATTTTAGCCTTAGACAAGTCATCAAATGCTTCTGTAAAAAGAATCTTAGAACGTTCATATCTAGGCAAGAAAATCCTTAAGTCTGTTCATTGATTGATAGGCTGTTAAATCTAACATGACAGGTGTAAGCGAAACCTTCTTTTTTGCAAGTGCCTCAAAATCGGTTACTCCTTCTACCCCACGTCCTTTTGACTGTAATGGGTGCAGACCTAACCACCAAAACTCTTCACCTCTTGGGTTTCTGTGCAGGTGGGCATCATTTTCATAATAACGATAACCCGCATACGTCACTTCATAATTTATCTCATCAACATCAGCAGGAACATTCACATTAATAAGTTGACGCGAAGGAAGAGGAAATTCACCGTCTAAAACCTTCACCGCTAAATCTTTAATCACCTTAGCTGAGAGCGTATAATCTACCTCATTACTACTTTGCGCTTTTCCTAAGTCTTGAGAAATTGCAATGGCAGGAATATCATGCAGTACGGCTTCCATAGCTCCAGCAACGGTACCTGAATAGGTGATATCTTCACCCATATTAATGCCCTTATTAATGCCAGAAATTAATAGATCAGGTTTTTTATCAGCATAAAGAGAGTTAAGTGCAAGATAAACACAGTCACTAGGAGTTCCATCATCAAGTTTATAAAAATCATCATCTACTTGTACAAAACGAAGCGGACGCGTTAGGGTTAAAGAGTGCCCACAGGCTGACTTCTCATTTGAGGGAGCAACAATCGTTAAATGTGCAACATCTTTAAGTGCCTCAATTAGAATCTTTAAACCCTTAGCTTCAAAACCATCATCATTAGTTATTAAAATCTCTTTTTTCATAAGGCTATTATAGCGATATAGGTATAAAACTTGCTAGAAGAAAAGTATGAATGAACTAAAAAATAGATTTATACTTTTATTTGCCCTCATTATTGTACTTGGTCTCGGTGCGATTACTTATGTTTTACTTTTAGACAAAACACCCCAAACCTTTACACCCCGTTTAGATACAAGAGAGTATGAAAAGACTTATACTCAACTCAATAATTTAAGCGACTCCCTAAGCAAGAGCCTTAAAGCTGAAGATAGACTTCCTCTTATTTATCTTATTCTGAGTTCACATGAAAAGATATCTTCTGCCTTGAGTTTTAACAGTGATGAAAAACTTTATGCTCTTGAAAATAAAATGAATGCTCATATTAGTACTATTATTGAAAACCTCTCAAGTTCTGAGGCTAAAGAGATCAGTGACTTACAAAATAGTTATAAAAAAATGACAGAACTTGGACTAAAACTTGTAAAAGAAAAAAGAGCCTTAACAGAAGGCTCTTACTCTGTAACACACTGGGTTTTCATCTCTATTATTTTAGTTTTAATGGGACTTAGTCTTTTTCTTTTAGCCAGTATTTATCAGTTCTTAACACATCAACTTCACTCGATTAGCCCTTCTGTTTCAAAAAATATTTTTGAAAGTATTAAATTAGAAATTTCAAATGCACAAGAAGAAATCATACAAGCACATGAACATACTACTTTTATTGAAAAAGAGAGTCAAAACAGAGAAAAGAGTCTCTCTTTAGAGAAAGAAAAACTCCGAAGTGAATTAAAAACCGCTAAAGAGAGTTCTTATGAACTCCGTTCAAAACTCAGTTCTATTGAAAATGAATTGGCGCTACAAATAGAGTTAAACAGTGACAAAGAGAAAAAGAATACAGAACAAGAAGAACTACATGAAAACATTCACTCTCTTTCTCATGCCTTAGAACAAAGTGTTGAAAAACAAGATGAGTTCACCCAACAATTTGAACAACTCAGTACAGATACACAACAGATAAAAGAGGTGCTGTCTGTTATTGGAGATATTGCAGACCAGACCAATTTACTTGCTTTAAATGCCACTATTGAAGCCGCTCGTGCAGGTGAACATGGACGTGGTTTTGCAGTCGTTGCTGACGAGGTAAGAAAACTTGCCGACAAACCGCAAAAAAGTTTAGCCGATATTCATACTTCCATTTCTACTATCACCCAAGCGATTATGCAAGCCAGCGAAAGTGCCCAAGTTAATCAAAAAGATATGCTAGGTATTATTGAGCAGACCCAAAAAATTCGAGAGGTTTTATAAGAATTTTTATTTGTTCTCCTCTTTTATCTCTACTTTTTTTGCAAACCAGAAACGATTCCAACCATTAAGATGTTCATAATACAGCTTATAACCATGAGATTCAATAATAGAACTGACGATATAAAGACCTAAACCAAAACTATGGACTGCCTTATGTGATTTAGTAAAAGGTTCTGTATAATACCCTAAGGGCTCATCTAATCCTGGTCCATAGTTTTCAAAAAGAAGTTTATCCTTTCTTGCGGTAATAATGACTTTTCTCTCTTCAGAATATTTAATAGCATTATCTATCATATTTTTAATTGCCGTGGCAAAAAGTTTATAATCAACATTCCATAAGAGGTCAGAACTAATATCCAAAGTGTAATTTTCTTTCTCAAAAAAGCCCATATCAATGGCTTCAGAAAGCACATCTACTGCACGATATTCTTCTTTATTCGTATTCTCAAATCCTGAGGCAATCTCTTCAATAAGCGCCATCTCATTAATAAGCCCTTCCATACGAATAAAAACATTTAAAAGACGTTCTTTATGTTTGGTTGACTCTAACATTTCAACTGAAAAACGCCCTTTAGTAATGGGTGTTTTAAGCTCATGCATAATATTACGCATAAAAAGGTTTCGTGATTCTATTAAATTGTTGATTTTTTGAACCGCATTATTAAACTCATTAGAGACCTCAGAGATTTCATCCTTACCCTCAATTTTAAAAGAGACCGTCATATCTCCATCCGCAAACTTTTTAATATTATCACGCAGTTGCCATAAGGGATAAAAACGTCTTAAAATATAAGAAAAAGAGAAAAGAATAATCCAGATAATAATTAAATACGCATACAAAAGGTTACCCATACGATAAGGTTGAAGATCATGGGCTTGAAGAATAAAGTATTCTCCTGGTGTACGTAAAAAGAAGTAAACCTTTTCATGATAAATTATCATCTCAATAAAACTCTCTTGTAAAAGATCTGAGATAATAAGTGGCTGCTTATTTTTTGTTATAAAGTGTCCATTAGTTTCAAAAATAACTTTTTTTACATGTTCACCCTCATTTATAAGCTCTTTTTTCATCTTATAATCATGAATGACAGAAAGTTTGTACAGTCCAAGACTTTTTTCAAAGTTTTCTATACTACTGCCTCGATGAACCGCATCATTATAAATTTGACGTGCTAATTCATTTTTTGAAAAGATATTAGAGAGGTATTGCTGACGATTAAGCTGGTAAAATTCCCATACTGTAAAACTTACGGTAGAAAGCGTAACAACAAGGGCAATAAGTACCGTAATGAGAATTGAATATCTAGGCAAAAGCCACCTTTAATTGCTTACTTTAGAAGTTTATAACCAATACCACGAATGGACTCAATAAGAGCTTTATTACCAATTTTATTACGAATACGCCCGACCATCACATCAATACTTTTATTTGAACTTTCTTCGTTAATAGCACCAATATTATGAATTAAATCTTCTCGTGAAATCACAAAACCTTGTTTATTAATCATAAAGGCTAAAATTCCATATTCTGCATTAGTTAAATCTAAAAGTGTATTTTTATACCGAATTTCCATAGAGGCTTCATCCAGTTTAAAATCAGAATGAATATCACTAGAATCACCGGTCTCTTTTGTCTCATAACGACGCAAGACAGAGTGAATTCTTGCCTCAAGTTCTCTAGGATCATAAGGTTTAGGAAGATAATCATCTGCACCCAATTCTAATGCTGTCACCTTGTCTTTTATATCAGAACGTGCTGAAGAGATAATAATAGGGACATTTTGTTTGGCTCGAATCTCAGCACACACTTCTAAACCATCCATTCCAGGAAGAGTAAGATCTAAAATCACAAGGTCAAATGACTCCAATTTTAATCTACTCAAGGCTTTGAAGGGGTCATCTTCAGTTTCAATTTCCATATTAAGATCAACTAAAAACTCCGTCAGTACCTCGGCAAGTTCTAAGTCATCTTCTATCATCAGTATTTTTATCATGTACTCATTGTAGCAGAAAATTAGAAATCATTGGGAATTTAAGCTCTAAAAAGAGTGAAAAAATTCACTCTTTTATATCAATAATAGCGTGATATGATAAGCTACAAATGCCAAACTGTAAGCCGTAATAGTAGTCAAAAGGAACAAGTATCCAAAATATTTTATACCTCCGGCTTCTTTAGTAAAAACAACTGAAGCAGCTAAACAAGGAAGATAAATCATAATTATGACAATAAAGGCCACCGCAGCGGGAAGTTCAATATTCTTAGAAATTGCATTCATTAAACCTGAATTTTCCGCATCTACCTCTCCCCCTAAAGAGTATAATACACCTAAGGTTGAAACAACCACTTCTTTAGCAGCAAGCCCTGTTTGAAGGGCAACAGCCATCTTCCAATCCAGACCAATAGGAGTAAAAACAGGTTCAATAAACTTACCAATTTGACCTAAATAACTCTGCTCTAAAAGTACCTCATTCATCTCATTTTCTAAAATAAAGGCTTCTTTTTCACTTGCCACTTCAATTTTATTGCTAAAAGCTTCTTTAATTAAGGGATGATGCGGATAGTTTGAAAGAAACCAAACCAACATAGAAGCTGCGGCAATAAAGGTACCTGCTTTTTTAAGATACATCAGCGTTTTTGTTTTTACTGTATGCCAAATAAGTTTAAAAGAATGCATTCTGTATTTTGGCATCTCCATAACAAAAGGCTCATCTGCCCCTTTAAAGGCTGTCATTCTAAGAACTTTTGCGGCAACAAGACCTATCATTGCACCTGAGATATAAATAAGAAAAAGAATATTTCCAGCTTGTTCTTTTGCAAAAAAAGCACCTGCAAACAGAACATACACAGGAAGTCTTGCCCCACATGACATAAAACCAATAATAAATAGCGTTAAAAGTCTGTCCCTATCATTTTTCAGCACACGTGCCGACATATAAGCAGGGATTTAACAACCAAAACCTGTTACTAAAGGAATGAAGGACTGTCCATGAAGCCCAAATTTATGGAAAAATCCATCCAATAAAAAAGCAACACGAGACATATAACCCGTACTTTCAAGCAGAGCAATACCAATAAATAAAATCACAATATTAGGAACAAAAAGAACCACTGCACCCACACCTGCGATAATACCATCAACAATTAAAGAACGTACATCATCATTAGAGATAGTAGAGCCTACCACCTCACCAAACCAGCTAAAAAAAGCATCAATCCAGTCCATAGGAATAGAACCCACTTCAAAGGTTAATTGAAACAGCCCCCACATTAAAAACAAGAAAATTGGAATCCCTACATACTGGTTAATCAGTAATTTATCAATCTTTTCAGTCATTGTTAATTTAATAACTTCTTGTTTTTTGACCTTTACTGTTTCTGCAACCACACCCTTATTAAAAGCCATGAACTCTTCAGCAAAGATTTCTTTAACATCATCATTATCATGATGCAGTTCTATATGCTTATCGGCTTCAACCAACATGGGTTGAAGTTCTGTCCAAATAGGATTATCATGAAGAGTTCGGTATGTTTTTTTCTCATTTTGAAGTAGATTAATTGCAATATTTCTATTTGAAATTTTTGCTTGAAATTTATGCTTATTAAGATACTTAGTAATTCTAGCTACTTCTTCTTCAATCGCTTCAGAAAAGATAAGTTTTTGTTCTTGATGCGAAGCCTTATGCGTTTTAATTGCAAGATATAACATCTCTTCTAGACCTGTTTGTGCAACTGCAGAAACCTTTACTGAAGGTACGCCTGTAAGTTCGCTTAAGTAACGCTCATCAATTTCTATACCTTCTGCATCTGCCTCATCCATCATGTTTAAAGCAAGAACAATTTTTTTATCCATGGTCATTAACTCAGCAGTGAGTTGAAGGTTTTTTTCTAAGTTTGTAGCATCCACCACATTTAAAATAAGATCATACTCTTCATTACAGAGATAATCATGAGTCACTCTCTCTTCAATAGAGTAATCCGTAAACGCGTAGGTACCAGGAAGATCAATTACCGTAAAAGAGTGTTCTTGAAAGTCAAAATTAACCTCAGATTTTTCTACCGTAACACCCGTAAAGTTTCCCACATGCAAATGAGCATTAGAGATAGAGTTAATCAGCATGGACTTCCCAACATTAGGTTGTCCTACCAGAGCAATTTTTATCTTATTCATGTGCTTTTCCACTAATTTCAATCATCTCAGCTTCTTCTTTACGTAAAGCAATTCGCATCTTACCCACTTTGATTTCAACGGTACTTTTTGCTGGAGAATATTCTAAAAGTTCAATGGCTACACCCCTTGCCATTCCAAAAGACATTAATCTCTGTTTGAGTGGACCAGTTGCATGCAATTTTGTAATTTTACACTGACACCCTTTTTCACACTGCGTTAAATTTTTCATATTATAAACTCTTTAATTATATTTTTCATGTAATGATAATGAATATCATATTAAGACTTGATTAAAAGTTGTACCTTAGCCATACTCTGTAATTAATGAAGTCACCCTTAGTAAAGTAAACATTCGTATTTGTATCTTCTTTATCCTCACTTATAACACAGATTGCAGCCAGTGTAAAAATCTCACTAAACTGATATTGCATTCCAATATTTTGCTCAATGATATGCTCTTTTTGACCTAGACTATCTGCATCACCCTTAAAATCACCATAAGCATATAAAAAACCAAATCTTACTTTCGTATAAGACAGACCCATCATCACTGCTCGGACTTCTCTATCAAAACTAATATTGTCAATAATCATATTGTCCATATTCGTATAAAGTGTCCCCCCTCCATATCCAGAGAAACTTCCTTTTCCTGCTTTTCTTTGTGCCTTATTATAGGCGATAGAAACACCAAAATCATAGGCGATAAACTCTACTAAAGTACCATAAATAGTTGATTCAATATTACTATTGTCAGATTCACTCTGATTTAAGTACTGAAGATTCATATGAAGGAAAAAGTCTTCACCAAACTTATTATGAAGAGATGCATCAAGATAAATAGAGGTATTGGCTATATTTCCTGTAGTACGATTTACATCTGTATCTTCAGAAAAGTCATAATACCAAAAATTCAAATCAAGAAGTACCTTTGAAAGAGAGATGCCTGCAAGATAAGCACCTTCATCTCCTGTATTTTGCCAGCCTTCATTATTTCGTCCATTCCATGTGTCTGAACCTTGCCATTGTTCTAACTTAGCCACCATAAAAGTCCATCGATTAAACTCAAATCTAGCCATATAAGATTCAAATGTATTTGAAATCATTCTTACATCATCACTATCAGCTAAAGGGGTGTCAATAACTTGACGTCCAGCACGAAAATTTACATCTTTATATTCATAATTGATATAGGCTTCTGTCAGTTGCGTGTACGAACCCTTTGGTGTAGATAAGTAGTAATTATGATGCAGCTTCGTACCGCTTAAAAAGTCCACATCATACGTAGTACTAAAGGCAGCACCTGCATTAAAACCCTTATATTTAGCTAACTCATATTTTAAAGTCGCTCCTACAGCCGTTGCAAAGGTATCATTACTGTTATCAAGAATATGTGCAGCATACATAGTTTTGAGTTGCCCACTTAGTCTACCCACTTCAAACATATCTCTTCGTGCATCAACATTTGAAACCTCTGTCTCATCAAGCTGGCTTATACCTTGAACTACTTTTCTCACAGAGTGAGCTCTGTTTCTTTCTTGGATCAGTTCATCTTTTATCTGTTGGCCTACTCTTAATTTCTCATCTTGTGCATCAAGAGCTGAAATGATAAAAAAAGCTATTAAACTTGTTTTAAAAACAGTATCCATTTTATTCCCTAACTTTTATAGTAATTAATTCTGTAATGATAATTAAACTCAACTAAAAGTTTTATTAAATTGATAATCATTATTATCATATATATTATCTTCAAAATAATAGGTAAATAAGAGTCCTTTATATCAAGCCTAAAAGTTAATAAGATATAATCTTATTTTATTAAGGATATTGATGAATTTTTTATATAAGGCTGAAAACCACTTTAATATTGCCAATCTCATTACTATGGCAAACATCTCTTTTGGAATGATGGCAATTTATTTTACAACTCAACACAACTTTGTACTGGCTGTTATTTTGGCATGGTTAGGTGGGGCTTGTGATATTTTTGATGGTAAAATGGCACGTAAACACAATCTTTCTAATGAGTTTGGAATTCAACTTGACTCTTTTGCTGACTTCCTCTCTTTTGTACTTATGCCAACCTTTTTAATCTTTGAAGCCGTTTTTTCAGATGCAGGTGTTTTTATGATGATTCTTGCAGGTGCTGGTTCTATCTATTATGTAATTTCTGGCTTACGTCGTCTTATTCAATTTAATATTGAAGCCGATGTCGGTGAAGCAGAAAAGTATTTTACAGGAGTTCCTACTCCCTTAGGTGCTATTTTATTATGGTTAGTATTTTTATCTAATGTATATCTTGGTGTACCTTCCTTGGCTGTGCTTATTTTGATGTTAACTATCGGTTTTTTACTAAACTCTACACTTAAAGTGCCGCATCCCTAAATAAGCTTAATTTTTTACGAAAACAAGGAAAAAACAATAAAGAGAGTTGAAACAATGTATTTTAAAAAACTTTTAACTCTTATGTTTTTCTTTAGTATCTATTGTTTACACCTAAGTACAATAAACCTGTATGCACAAGCTCCTTACCAATATCCTTTTTATCAAAACCAACTCAAAAAGGTTCACCAGATGAAACCCTCCACACTTGTTTTTTTAGGAGACTCCTTAACCCACCGCCATAATTGGTCAAAGTTTAAGGCTGCAAACATGGGTATAGATGGAGATACAACAGATGGTGTACTCTCTCGAGTGAAGTTAAGTGCACAAGCAAAAACCATTGTTTTAATGATCGGTACTAATGATATTTTACAGGATACAAAAATGTCAACAATAAAAACAAATTATTTAAAAATTCTAAACTCTTTTCAACCTCAACAAAAGGTCTATATACTCTCTGTTTTACCAGTAATAGACAACAAACAGACTAAGTCTATTAATCACAATATTCTTATCCTTAATGCTTGGCTAAAAACAGAGCTTAAAAAACACAATATGACCTTTCTTGATTTTTATCCCCACTTTTTACAGGCTCAAGGTTTGGCAGATCCCTTAACAACAGATGGTATTCATCTCACGGCTAAGGGATATAAGTTATGGGAAAAGCTATTAAAAAATAATATTTATAATTAATTTTTAACTTTAAGCTAAACACTAAAGTTCCTCTATTATAATCAAGTAAGACAAATTCATCATAAGAAAAAGCGTGGCTTCCTTTGCTGAAAAAAACAGTTCTGTTTCTTACATTATCAAGCAGCATAAATGCTATTTTCGTCATTTATGAAGACTATATTCTTCAAGGAAAAATCATTAAACTGGTTATAAATATGAACCTTTTTTATAATAAAGGTTTAAATATGGAACTGTAGAAAGAAGATATAGATATGTTCAAGAAGTTACAATGGCAAAAATCAATTTTTACAGAACTTTTAATTTGGTTTTTATTACTCTCACTTACTCCTGTTTTTATTGTTTCCATCTTAGCTTACAAGAACTCAGCTGACAGTTTATATACCGCTGTTTCAAGTGAACTTGAACACTCTTCTCGTTCTTATTTACGTTTTATAGACAACTGGTTTTATTACCGTACTGTTGATATCAATTCTTGGTCTTCAAATCAAAACACAGTCTCTTTTATGAAAGCTTTAAACCTAGAAATGAACAAAACTAAACTCTCTTTAGCTGAGTTTGTAAAATCTGACAATTATGCCAAATTCATTCGTCCTTATACCCATGACATTATTAAACTATCGCATCAATATGATTATATTTATGATATTTTTCTTTTTGATACACAGGGTAATCTTCTTTATACGGTTATGAAAGAAGATGACTTGGCTACAAATTTTTTTACAGGTAAGTACCAACAAACTCTTTTTGCAAACACCCTTAAAAAAAGCCTTAAGAACACGCAAGTCTATTTTTCAGATATTGAACTGTATCAACCCTCACACAATGGTGTTTTTGGTTTTATTAGTTCACCTATTGTTAATAAAGAAGGCAAAGTCATAGGTATTTATGCTGTTCAAATTAAACCCCACCGAATTTTTTCACAATTTAAAAAAATTAATGAAGAAAATAATGGTATTTTTCATTATCTTCTTGGAGGTAAAGACCTCATATTACGTTCAAGTATTTTGAATGAAGACGAGGTCTTAAAACGTACCATAAATACAAAACAGACAGAGGTTTATCAAAATGAGCATATCCATACAACAAAAAAAATACCTCATACACTTGAAAAGCCTTATGAATATATAGGACCCACCTCACAAACGGTAATTGGTCTGCATCATCCGATTACAGTTTTAGGAGTAGATTGGGTTTTAATTTCTGAAATCACAAAAGAGCATGCTCTAGAGCCTACGCATAAGCTTGCTGTATTTATATTTTTACTGACTCTTTTAGGCATAGTATGTGTAAGCTTAGCGGCTATCTTCGTAACACGACGTCTGACTAAACCACTCTCAATCTTACTTCAAGCAAGTCAAAATTTTGCAAAAGGAAAAAGAGAGGTAGTTTGGATAGACAGTAATAATGAGATTGGTGCACTTGCAAATGCTTTTAATGAGATGGTTGATGAAATCAGTGAAAAAGAACAAAAAGCCTATGCCTTTTCTCAAGAAACACAAAAGGCCCTTCATGAGTTAAAAGAGCAAAAACTTGCCCTTGATGCCCATGCTATTGTTGCCATTACTGATATTAAAGGAAATATCACTTATGTTAATAAAAAATTTGAAGAGATCAGTGGTTATACACGTGAAGAACTTTTAGGACAAAACCATAGGATTTTAAACAGTGGCGAACATGATATATTGGTATGGAAAGAGATGTATTCTACTTTATCAAAAGGACTTATCTGGCATAAAGAGATTAAAAACAGAACTAAGGATGGGCATTTTTATTGGGTAGATACAACAATTGTTCCTTTTTTAGGTGAAGATGGAAAACCAGAGTCTTATATTGCCCTGCGTGCAGATATTACAACACAAAAACTTAATGAACAAGAACTCATTGGAGCAAAAGAGGATGCAGAAGCTGCTTTAGTAGCTAAAAGTTCTTTCTTAGCTTCAATGAGTCATGAGATTAGAACTCCTATGAATGGAGTGATTGGTATGTTAGGTCTACTCAAAAACTCTAAACTAACAGAGGTGCAGAGTCATCAACTAAATTTAGCTGAGTCTTCTGCTCAATCTCTGCTTAGCCTTATTAATGATATTTTAGATTTTTCAAAAGTGGATGCAGGAAAACTTGAACTCGAAAACTTGGAATTTAATCTTAGAAACGAATTAGGAGATTTTGCAGAAGCTATAGGTCACCGTGCACAAGAAAAAGGTGTTGAAATTATCTTAGATGTCAAAAAGATTGAACGCCAATGTGTTATTTGTGACCCAGGACGACTTCGTCAAATTCTAAACAACCTTGTTGGGAATGCTATTAAGTTTACCAAAGAGGGAGAAATTCTTATTACCGCGTCTTTAGAAGAGTTAACACAAGAAGAGGGAAGATTAACAATCAATATTAAAGATTCTGGCATTGGCATTCCAAAAGATAAAATTTCCTCACTTTTTGAAGCTTTTACTCAGGTAGATGCCTCTACTACACGTAAGTATGGAGTAACAGGTTTAGGCTTAAGTATTGTTCAAAAACTAACAGCACTGATGGGAGGCTCAATTAAGGTAGATTCTATTGAAGGGAAAGGTTCTACCTTTAGTTTTACTATCTCTGTAGGCATGCCAAAAAAACAGAGTCTGGTTAAACCCTCTATTTCTATTGAAAATAGACGTGTACTTATAGTAGATGATAATGCTCTTAATCTAAAAATTTTAAGTGAGCAACTCTCTTACTGGGGAATGCACTCTTTTGAGGCTAAGAATGCACAAGAAGCACTAAAGCTTTGTGAAGAAGAGTACCATAAAGGTTTTTCTCCTCCTTTTGACATTGTTTTTATTGATATGCACATGCCTGAGATGAGTGGAGCAGACTTAGGTAAAAAGATAAAAGACAATGCTCATTTTAAAGAGATTAAAATGGTAATAATGACCTCCTTAGCTTCACGAGGTAATGCTGCTGAGTTTAAAAAGATAGGTTTTAATGCCTACTTTCCAAAACCAGCCACTACAAAAGATTTATATAAGGCACTTAATGTTTTAGACAAACAGACTCCAGAGTTCGATCAAGCAGATGAGCTTAGGAACAAAGGTAAAACTCTTGATATACAAGAAAAAGAGATCTGGCCAGAAGATACACGTATCTTACTTGTTGAAGATAATATGACCAATCAAATTGTTGCAAATGGAATTTTAGAAACCTTTGGTTTACATGCAGATACCGCTAATAATGGACAAGAGGCTCTGCATGCTCTAAAAACTTCTCTTTTAACACAGGCTTATTCTCTTGTGCTTATGGATTGTCAGATGCCTATTTTAGATGGATATGGGACTACAGAGGCTATTCGTAAGGGAGAGGCGGGAGAAGAAAATAAAAAGATTCCTATTTTAGCTATGACGGCTAATGCTATGGATGGAGATAAGCAGAAATGTCTACTTTCAGGAATGGATGATTATATATCTAAACCCATTAATCCTGAAAAACTCAAAGAGATACTTGTTCTGTGGTTAATGCCTAAGCATTAACCTAATTTAGAGGTGATGGTTGCTTGAACTTCTGAAATATCTAAGGTACCATCCACACAGATGTATTGTAAGTTTTTAATTTTTTCAGCCTTAGCCTTATAATAAGCAACCAGAGGTTGTGTCTGTTCATGATAAACTTTAAGACGGTCTAAAACCACCTCTTCTTTATCATCAGGACGTTGAACTAAATCTTCACCTGTCTCATCATCTTTACCTTCTACCTTAGGAGGATTGTAAACAATGTGATACGTTCTACCTGAGTCCAAGTGCGCACGTCTACCTGACATACGCTTTACAATTTCCTCATCCTTAACGTCAATTTCAATAATAGCGTCAAGCTCAATACCAGCATCTGTAATAGCATCTGCTTGAGCCAGTGTACGAGGAAAACCATCGAGTAAAAAACCATTTTTACAATCGTCTTCAGCAATTCTATCCTTTACAAGACCAATGATAATCTCATCCGTCACAAGTTTACCTGTATCCATAGCTTCTTTTGCCATCTTACCCATCTGTGTGCCTGCTTTGATTGCAGCACGAAGCATATCACCCGTAGAAATCTGAGGAATACCATATTCTTTAGTAAGAAATTGTGCCTGCGTACCTTTTCCCGCACCCGGTGCGCCAAGAAGAATAATTTTCATTATGTTTGTCCTAAATTTTAATTACGAAATTATAGCGTAAAAAAGGCAGAAGGGTGAAGGTAGGAGGTAGAAGAGTAAGGAGTGTTTTGAATTCTTTCTCCTTCACCCTTCATCCTTCTGCCTTTATTTCTTGCAAAAAAGCTTTAAACCGACATTCACCAATAGCAATCGTTTTCCCTTTTTTACACTCTTGTTCTACATAATTATAGGTCTCTTGTGCAGGCACCTCAGGAAATTCATCCCCAATAAGACGTAAGACCTCTTTTTCATTAATCTGAGTCCAGATTTTTTCATAATAAAACTGTGTTAAAAATTTCATCTTAAAATCCTTATAAGGTTAAATATTGCAAACAATATCGGTTGATGCAGAAGATAAATTAATAAAGAGTGTTTTCCTAAAAAAGTTATCTTCTTCATCATAATAGTTTGCTTCAGTTTAATATTAAACATCTTTTTATGCATCACGAAAATTCCAATAAGCACCATACCAAACCAAGGGGAAAGACTTACAATATCTACTGTAAATCGTGGTATATGAAGATACTCTACCCCTAAATTATGAAAGCTATCCATATGTAAATATCCCAAGGGATACCCCATAAGAAGAATAAGCCCAAGAACTAAGGAAAGGCGAGGAATATGTAAAAATACAAGAGAAAGAGGAATAGCAATAACAATAAAATGTATTACATCAAAGTATATCCAGGCATGAGGAAAAACCAGATAAGAGCCCATAGAAATTGCTACAGAAACAAGAGAAAGTTTAACAAGATTTTTAAATAACTTCTTTTTATTAATACCCTTAACATAAGCAAGGTACGAACTCATTCCAACAGCCAATAAAAACATAGATAAAATTACTGAACGAAAAACTTTCCACTCTAAATCAACAGTAGTTCTGTAACTGGCATAACCAAATTCTGCCAAATCAAAACCAAAATGAAAAACGACCATTAAAATAACTGCCACTCCTCGTAAAACATCTAATTCAAATACACGGTTTTTTTCATTCATCTTGTAATTATAGTCAAGTTATCTATAATTATTTTTATAAAAACCAATCTTAGGGCAGACCATGCAAAAAGAGATATTAAAAAACTATACCATTTTATATGTTGAAGATGATGAAGAAGTGCGTAAGGTTGCAGTTGAATATCTTTCACGCCTTTGTAAAAAAGTTTTAGAAGCTGAAAATGGAAAAGTCGCCTTAAGTATTTGGAGAGATAAAGAACCTGACATTATTATTACTGATATATCAATGCCCAAAATGAATGGTATTGATATGGCACGTTATATTCGTGCTGAAGACCAAAAAACCCCTATTATTGTTGCCACTGCTTACACAGATGAGGAGTATCTTCTAAAAGCAGTTGAACTGCAACTGGTGAAATACATTGTTAAACCTATTACTAAAGATAAATTGATGAATGCACTTGAGCTTTCTATTGAACGAATGGAGGATAAATCAAAATTTTCTCTTCCCCTCTCCCCTACCTGTTCTTATAATGCTTTTTCAAAAGAGATTACCTGCGATGGACAACATGTCAAACTTACAAAAAATGAACTTCTTGTTATTGACTTACTTGCTTTTAATACTTCACGTGTTGTAACTTATGAAGAGATAGAGTCACAGGTCTGGCCTTATGAAGGAATGAGTTCAGATGCTATTCGTTCTTTAGTACGTGCCTTACGTAAAAAACTTCCGGATGATG
>JAJRQV010000044.1 GCA_024280035.1 Campylobacterales bacterium | reverse complement strand
TATCATTAATGATGTTCCAGAACCAGAAGGAAGTGCAGAAAACCCAGCTCAAGCCCAAGTATTTACACTTGATTATGATAACTATGTAGGTAAAATTGGTATCTCTCGTATCTTTAATGGTCGTCTTAAAAAAGGTGATAATGTTAAACTTGCAAAAGCTGATGGCGAAATGGTTAATGGTAAAATCTCTAAACTTATTGGTTTCCACGGGCTTAACCGTATGGAAATCCAAGAAGCAGAAGCAGGCGATATCGTTGCAATCGCGGGTATGGAAACAGTTGATGTTGGAGATACTATTTGTGATCCAGTTAACCCTGTTGCTTTAGACCCAATGCATGTTGAAGAACCAACACTTACCGTTGTTTTCTCTGTAAACAACTCTCCTCTTGCGGGTCAAGAAGGGAAACACGTTACCGGTAATAAAATCCGTGAGCGTTTAGAGTCTGAAATGACAACCAATGTTGCTATGAAATTTGAAGCAGCTGGAGAAGGTCAATTTAGAGTTTCTGGACGTGGTGAACTTCAAATTACTGTACTTGCAGAAAACATGAGACGAGAAGGTTTTGAATTTGGTATTTCACGTCCAGAAGTTATTGTTAAAGAGATCGAAGGTGTTAAATGTGAGCCATTTGAACACTTAGTGATTGATGTACCTGAAGAGTTAGGTGGAACAGTAATTGAGCGTCTTGGTAAACGTAAGGCTGAAATGAAGTCTATGCTTCCAATGGGTGTTGGTTTCCAACGTATCGAATTTGAAATTCCTGCACGTGGGCTTATTGGTTTTCGTGGTCAGTTCTTAACAGATACTAAAGGAGAGGGTGTAATGAATCACTCTTTCATGGAATTCCGTCCTTATTCAGGCTCGGTTGCTTCTCGTCAATATGGTGCCCTTATCTCTACAGAGAAAGGTGAAGCAATGGCATTCTCAATCTTTAATCTACAAGACCGTGGTGGCATGTTTATTAAACCACAAGATAAGGTTTATGAAGGTATGATTATTGGTGAGCACTCGCGTTCAAATGACCTTTCTGTTAACCCTATTAAAGGTAAGGCACAATCAAATGTACGTTCTTCAGGTGCAGATGAAGCCATCAAACTGGTTCCACCACGTGATATGAACCTTGAAAAAGCACTTGAGTGGATTGAAGATGATGAACTTCTTGAAGTTACACCATTAAGTGTTCGTATTCGTAAACGTCTTCTTACTGAAAATGAAAGAAAACGCGCGTCTCGTTAAAAACTTCTATTTGATAAGAGCAGTCTCTGCTTTTATCACCTCTTTCTCATAAATATCAATCAATTCACATTTTTTCGTGTGAGCATAGGCTGTAATACTTAAAACTATTAATACAAATACAATATCTTTAATCATCATCTGTCCTCCTAATTCTATTTAATAATTTTAAACAAGATTAGTTAACAGATATTAAATAAGTAAAACTTATACTTTTAAATTTTAGCTAAAACAGATTTGATTTCTTCCTTTATTCTTTGCTTGATATAAGGCTTCATAAGCTTCTTTATAGAGTCTTTCAAAACTGTATTCATCATAATTATTAATAATTTTAGCCCCAAGAGAGACCGTAATTACCCTTGATACCTCTGAACTATTATGTTCAATTTGTAAAGACTCAATGGCATGTACCAAAACTTTTAGCTGGGCTTGAATCTTTGATTTATCATCACTTACACTAATGCCACAAAACTCTTCTCCCCCCATACGAAAGATAAGGTCTTCACTTCGTCGCATATATAGCCGTAAAGCATCGGCTAAGGCACAGAGTACATCATCACCCTTTTGGTGTCCATAGGTATCGTTATACTGCTTAAAATAGTCAAGATCAAGGATATAAAAACAGAAATAGTATTGGTGTCGTTTTGCTGTTTGAAACTCTTTATCAAATACTTGATGCAAATAACGTCTATTATGAAGTTGTGTCAACGCATCTTTAATGGAGACCTCATGCAAGGCTTTCATACTTTCAGCCTCTTTTTTACGTGTAATTTGAAGTTGAATTTCAGAAAGCTCATGAGAATATTCCATAAAATATACAATATACGTTAAGGTAATTGAGGCTGCAAAAAATCGTAAGAAACTGGTTAAATCCCACTCTCCATTTTGCCAGACTCCAATACCATTAAAAGCAGAAATAAATAAGATAAGATAAAAAACACCTACTACAATAATCCCTTTTTTTCTGTTCATTATTAGGATAGAAACAATGGGGAAAAAAGTTGTCCAGATAAGCCCATAATGATTATTTTGATTCACTAGGGCAAAAGAGAGTAAAAAAGTAAACAGTGTTACTACAAAGATATAGGTCGCTTTTTGTGTCTTTTAGACGTATGTACATCACGGCAAGCATAAAAAAGTGAAAGCATAACAAAAGAGTCTAATGCAGCTACTAAATAGTCATTATTCTTAAAAATATTAAGAAGACTAAACAGTGCCGCTAAAAAGATTGCGACATATAACAACACATTCAGTAAAATTAGTCGTCTGTAGTCACGACTATACTTTTCATAAAGAATATCTGCTGTTAGTAGTGTATTTAAAAAATTATTTTTGTTCATTATAAATGTATTATAACCAATCTCCATAAAGCAAGAGAAATTTTGACAATATATTGTATTTAAAATGCACAAAAGGATATGTATGTGGAATCTATTTTATTGCGGGAATACTTCTTAAACTAAACTATTAGCTCTTTGTAAATATTGAACTAATTCTCCATTAAGGAACGCTATTCTTAAGTAGATATTTAATTTGTACTGATTATATTTCAATAGTATAACCCGTACCAAAAACATTTTTTATAGTATCATTTGGAAGTTTTTTTCGTAAGGTTTTTACAAGTGTTTTAAGTGAGGAGATTTTAGACATATCATAATCATACCAAAGTTCATAAATAATATCTTCGCTTTTACACACTCTGTTTATATTAGAAAAAAGCAAGACCAAAAGATCTCTCTCTTTTCGAGTTAAGAACACCTCTTTATCTTGATAAATTAACTTTTCTTTGTCCTGATCCCAATAACATGACCCTTTTATCTGAATAATTCTATTAGAGTATGTTGTATAATGAATAATCTCGTCTACTGCCATATCTAACGCACGCTTAAGTTCATCTCTAGATATTGGCTTAACAAGATACCTTGTAAGTTTTAACTCTGATGCACTCATTAGTGTCTCAACATCACTCAATCCCGTTAGCATAATAGTTCTCGTTGAGTGATCAAACTCCCTAACTTCATTTAAAAAATCTATACCACTTTTTTGGGGTAATTTAATATCAACAACCAAGATATCAGGTTTTTTATCTTTATATATCTGCTGAGCCTTTTCAGCACTTTCTGCCTCATAAACATTATCAAAAAATCTACTCATGTAACTTATATAATTTGCTCTGACAACGGCATCATCTTCTACATAAAGAATACTATATTTGTATTTTTCATTACTCATTTTAATACCTTGATAGCTTGATTATAAAACACACACCCGCATCAACATTTTTTACACTTAACTGCGCATCAAACTTATCTTTAAGAAGTTTTTTTGCCATATAGAGCCCTAGTCCCGTACCTTCAGATCTATGTTTAGTAGTATAACCTGAGTCAAAAATTTTATTCATCATGCTCTTACTCATCCCACCTGCATTATCACTAACTTCGATAAAAATGCTCTCTTCTTTTTCATAAGCACTCAACCAAATCTTAGGATTATAAATATTTCTCTCAACTAAAACATCTCTAGCATTATCTATTAATGTTATTAAAATCTGTCTTAACAGCTTTTCATCACCATCAAGCATAGCTGTGAGTTCAACGTTTAAAGACAATTCTATCTTTTTATCTCTTAAACCATACAAAAGAGGTTCTATAGTACTTTTTAGAATCTCAGTAAAAGATATTTTTTGTAGAACATATTGATTTGTAAGTCGAAAATCATCCATACTATTGGACATGCTCCGTGTAAGGGTTTCTATTTCTAATAGCTTTTGTTGTAAAAAAGAGTCTTCAGTTTTTAATTCATAAAGTCTATTATCAATGCTTCCAACTAAAGCATTGATTTGAGACAAAGGCTGTCTCCATTGATGTGCAATAATTCTAAATATTTCTTCTAGTGATGCTCTCTCATCCGTACCTGTCATATTATATTCCAACTATAATCAATTAAGTGATATTATATCAAATAATATATAAATTTATTATATTATTAAGTTAAATATAATATAATTTATGTAAATAAGATATTTCAGAAGATAGGAATTAGAGTATGCAAAATAAGAATAAACAAAAAGAGGGTGACATATCTCAACTGGGTAATGTAGATCAGATTCGTGAGATTCTTTTTGGCTCACAATCACGTGAGCTCAATGAAAAGTTTGAAAAACTTGAGACATCCATAAAATCAATGCATGACGAGATGAGAAAAAAAATTGAGCAGACACAAAATGATTTCAATATCCGAATTGACAGTGAATTAGAAGCATTATCAAGAAAGATGAAAAATATCACTACACAACAACAGGATGAATTTTCTGATATAAGAGACGGTGCGCTTAAGCAAGAAAAACGTCTTCAACATACAATGGACATTATGGAAGAAGAGCTCAATGCTAAAAGAGAACAACTTCATAAGCAGCAAATTGAAGGCAATTCTGCTCTTCGTTCTGAAATGGATACACTTAAAGACGAAGTGCTTAATACCCTTAATGAAAAAATATCTGAAATAAGTGGCGTTAAGCTTTCACGTGATGATGCAGCAGAAATTTTAATGGAAGCAGCAATGGCAATGAAAGGTACACAAATTAAAGAACAACTGGCAATAGCCCAAAAAAAGTAGCACACGATAACAATGTCAAACAACAATACAACTATCAATGAAATCGATGCCTTAGAGAATGCTCTCTCTCCAATAATTAATCAACTTATTGATAAAAATTTTGAAAACTCTGGTGATAAAATTGCCTCTCAAATTGCACCCCTCATAGGAGGAGCAATACGGGAGCAAATAAAGAGTCAAAAAGATGATATTGTTGATGCTCTATATCCTGTGATGGGTAGTATGATCAGTAAGTTTGTAAGCAAAAGTCTTGAAGAGCTACTCAATAAAATAAATAACCAAATACAAAATGGTCTCTCCGTAGAAGTCATTAAGAGAAAAATCAAAGCTAAAATTAAAGGTGTTAGTGAAACAGAACTTTTATTGGAGTAAAATAGCGAAGCCCATATAAAAACTGTGCTTTTTATTCACAAAGAGAGTGGTTTACTTTTAGCAAAAGTTCAAAAAGAACAAGAGGCTCTACAAGATGCGGATATGTTAGCCTCAATGATGACAGCCATACGCAGCTTTGTTAATGACTGGGTTGAAGCTAACAATACAAACAGTGAACTTGGTGAGATTGAATATGGTGGTAATAAAATTATTATTGAGGCCAGTGGTTACAGTTATCTTGCCGTTATTGTCGAAGGTGCAGCTTATGCAAAAACATATACAAAAATCAGAAATACCTTAGAAAATATAATTCTTGAGTATGGAAAAGAGATTAAAGAATTTACTGGAGATTTTCAAATATTTCCTAATAAAGCATTAGAAGAAGAGTTAAATTTACTGATTAATAATAACAACAAAATACAAAAGAAGAAGAAAATTCATCCGCTCATTTTTATCTTTCCCTTGCTTTTTTTAGTTTGGCTCTCTTACTTATTTTATCAAGACTACAAAGATGAAACACTTGCAAAACAGATACAAATTCTTCTGCAAGAGACCCCCTCTCTTACCTCTTTTAGAATTGATGTTGATGTTGATGATGCAGTAGCTACCCTCAAAGGGAGTGTCCCTTTTGAGTATTATAAAAATAAAACACAAAAACTTCTCAAAAGTATTCAAGGTGTAAAAGATATTCATAATGATATTATTATTATTGCAACACTCACTGATCCCATGCAAGTCAGTAGTAATATTGCCTACCTTATTAGGGGAGTTAATCTCAATAACAATACAAACTTAACCTATAGTTTTGACTATAACACATTAACACTCAAGGGTAATTTTAAAGATTACAAAATTAAAAAGAGAGTTTTACAAGAGATAAGTCGAATTCAAGGAGTACAAACACTTCAAGATGAAACCAAAATGCTAATACCTCCTTTTAAAGATGTAAATATCTATTTTGATACAGCATCAAGTGCATTGGACAGCTCTACACAAGCAGAACTTCTAAAAGCCAGTCAAGCAATACAAGGGCTTGATAATAATACAACTATAAAGCTCAGTGCCTATAGTGATATGATAGGAAATATTAATCTTAATAGAAAACTCGCAAAAAAAAGAGTTCAAAATATAGAAAATTTTCTTAGAAAACAGGGTGCTCTTAGTAATACCGTAATAAGTCAAATATTTGAAACACCTCCTCCTGGTATAGATGCACAAAAAGAGCCAAATAAAGCTCGTAAAATAACGCTAACACTGCAAAATAAGTCAAACTAGTGTTGAGCTATAAAATCGTTTTAGTGGGTAATTTTGGTGCAGGTAAGACAAGTCTTATAAGAAGGTTTGTTGAAAACTCTTTTAGCCAAGAGTACCTTAGTACCATTGGTGTGAGTATCTCTAAAAAAACTATAAAAAATGCAAGGGTAATGATATGGGATATAGAAGGTCATACCGAGTTTAAACCTATATTTAAACAATACCTTCTGGGTGCAAAAGGCTTTATTGTTGTTGCTGATTTACTCAGACAAGAAAGTATTATAGATATTCACAACCATATAAAACTCTGCAATGAAGTCATAAAAGGTGCTCCCCTTTGTATAGCTCTAAACAAAAGTGATATGCCTCACACACTAGAAGACAAAGAACTACAAATAATTAAAAATTCATCTGAATTAATTATCGAGGTTCTTAAAACTTCTGCAAAAAATGGTGATGCTGTTGAAGAACTTTTTTTAAAACTCGATAAAAAAATTAAAGATAATATGAGTAAATAATATGCATGAAAATTTACTTAATCTCTTGTGCAAAAAAAACAATACTTCTTATATTATATTTAACCAAAATTTTATAGTTTCGCAGGTAAACAATATTTTAATTGAGTTAAACACAGATATTCGAGATTTTTTATGGGAAATTGTAGGAATTGAAGAAAATATTATAACCTTAAGCATGACTCAAGAAAGTATAAAAATTCCAATGATTTTTCGTAATAACAGTTATTATGATTTAGATATAGACACCTTTATATCAGAAACCGGTGAAAAGCTTTATATCGCATATATGCAACAGAAGTCTCAACAAACATATAAATATGCTAAGGTCATTAAGGAGATAAATAAAAAGACACTTATATATGAAACGAGTAATGAGAAAAAACATACGACGTATTACCAACAAATCAATAAGCATATGATGACTTTTCATGTTGATTTAGACGGAATTATAACGACTGTTAATGATACCTGTAGTCATTTTTTTAATCTTGAAAAAAACAATATTATTGGTAAACATTTTTCTTATTTTTTTCATACACAAGAATCACAATTAAATGAAAATACTCATATATTTAATGCCAAAGACTTTATGGGGAAAAATATCTTTTTTCATGCAAATATTATTCCACTAACAGATACAAAAGATAGGGTTATTGAAAACATTATCATAATACAAGATATTACCTACCTCAAACAGATACAAAAAGAGCTTGATAATGCCTCACAATATGACACACTTACAGGATTACCAAACCGACACTATTTTTTAAAAAAAGTTGATACATATATTGCAAAAGAGTTCTCTTTTAGCCTCTGTTTTATAGATATAGATAATTTTTATTACATCAATGAAGAACATGGCTCACATGCAGGAGACATGCTTTTAAAACATATCACTTTGCTTATCAATAGTGTTATTGATAGTGATGATATTTTAGTTAGAATATATGGTGATTTTTTTGCTATTATTTTTTCAGAAAATAAAAGTAGAGTCTATATACAAGCCATTATTGAAAAACTTAAAGAGAGCTCTTTATCTCATCCTCTTAAGTATACAGCTGATGATATCATAAACCTAAAATACACCTCTCTTCTCTTAGATTATCCAAATGATATAAAAAATACGAAAGAGCTTTTAACAAATGCTCAAAAAAGTATAAAAAAGATAAAAATAGATAAAAAGTTAACGCGGTAATGTCACTCTAATTTGTTGTGGCATATAATACTTAAACTGCTTAGGGCTTATAAAAAACTCCATTGTACCTTTTTTAGTTTCAATCTCCGACCACTCATCAATCTCAAAATTAAGCGCTACTATACCCATAGATGGAATATCACTTATAAAAGTACTTGAGAGACTATTAATAAGCTCAATTAATTGTGGATTATGCCCTACAATAAACATACTTTTACTCTCTTCATCTTGTGCCATAATAATTTTTAGAACCTCTTCATAAGGTAAAAAATACAGCTCTTGTAGAAAATGCTTTATACCTTTAAAATCAAGTATTTTTGTTAAATTTGATGTCGTCTCTTGCGCTCGTAAAGCACAACTTGAGAGAACAATATCAGGGGATATACCTTGGAGCAAAAGGTAGGAGCCCATAGTCTTAATATCTTTAAGACCTTTTTTTCTTAAACTTCTCTCATAATCACTAAGGCCCTCAGAAAAATTTTCTGCTTTTGCACTTCTTATTAGGTATATCTTCTTCACAATTAGCCTATATGTTTGCTAATTCGCTAGAAATTGCTTTTGATGATTTATCTATAATCATTTTAGCCAAAGCAATATTTCCATCATCACGAAAAATACAAAATATATCTATTTTAGTATGAACATCTTGTGTATGTGAGCCAGCACTTTTCATTAAGAAGACATGCCCATCTTCTGTTTTTGTCTCAAATGACGAAACATCACTAAACCCAACATCTAAAGATGCTTCATTTATTTGACGAAAAGAGTCATTAAAAATTGCAGATGCGTATCCAATATCTGCTCCTGTATTTTCTTCATCAATATAAAGTGTTTCTCCCGAATAGTTCAAAATTGCTGAACCTAAATATCCATTTACGCTACGAAGTTTTTTCATCTGTGTATCAAAATCTATCATTTAATACTCCCTTATTTATTTAAATTTTTCATATATTCGTTAAACGAATTACTATCTGTAATTCCATTTTCACTTAAGAATCTCTCGAAAATAGCTTCTGATGCTTCTTCACCTTCTTTCTTTTCTATATCTAAAAGCTTTAGATATAGTACGATTATAATATCTTTAGCCCTCTTTGTGATACATCTACGTGTTGACATATAGTTCCGAAAGCTTCCATCAGGATTTTTTGCCATTTTTACAGTTGCTAGTACCCAGTAGTAGCCCCCATCTGCACATAGATTTTTAACATAAGCTACAACATCATTTCCCTCTTTAATATTTTTCCATAAGTATTTAAAAATCACCTTTGGCATATCGGGATGCCGTAATATTGCATGCGGTTTTTCAAGTAAACTCGCCTGTGTATAACCTGATATTTTTATAAAAATAGGGTTTACATAAGTAATATTTCCTGCTTCATCTGATTTTGATACAATTAAATCTACACTCTTTACCTCATGTTCCACATCTGTTGGTTCTGGTCTTGTCATTTTTTCTCCTTTTTAATGGTTTAACGCTTTTCTAATCTCATCTACTTTAAATGGTTTGCCAATATAAAGATCAAAGTCTTTACCATCTTTTTGCATATCTAAAACATTGCCTGATGTTGATGCAACATATATAGGTTTTAAATTATTGTCTCTTTCATACTCTCTAACATTTTTCATAACTTCAATACCACTCATTAGAGGCATATTATTATCTATATATACAACATTATAAGGAGCCTCTTTTTTATGCGAATCGATAATCATCTCTAAGGCAATTTTTCCATTGTTTGCAGTATCTACTTCACAATATTCATTCTCCAAAATTCTCTCTAATAGAACTACACTCGTTTTATCATCATCTACTATTAAGGCTTTTGGTATTTTTTTAACATCTATAAGCTGATATAATTTTTGGGCATAATATGCATACTGAGAAATAACATCATAGCTATGATTTTCATCACTTCCTATAGAGAAAAGGTCCTCTTCTACTATCAAAACCTTAAGAGACTTGTTCATTAAGATTTCTGTTGCTTCGTTAATTTTATGTTGAAAGATAATTAAATTATTTACATCTGGTGGTATCTCTTCTGCTGAGGTAACTGCAATAATATTTTTTTTCTTTATTCCCATACGAATCATATAACGTGCTATATTCGTTAAACTAAAAGAGTTTTTAGTACGCATTAAAACAGCTATTTTCACATTATTATTTTTTTGCAGAGTTAAACAACATCCATCTTTATCGTTAGTAGATAATAGAGGAAGATTAAAGTAAAAAACAGTTCCCTTATCTACTTCACTCTTAATATGCAGTTCTCCACCCATATCACGCACATATTCTGAACATATTGACAAACCTAAGCCTGTTCCTCCATAATTAAGTGCCGTTGCATCATCAGCTTGTTTAAAAGCTTCAAAAATCTCTTCTTGTTTTTCTTTAGGTATGCCTATACCCTCATCTTTTATGGAGATACTTATTTTTTTAGTATCTCCATCATATTTAATAAAAAACTCTATATTCTTTCCATTGGGTGTAAATTTATAAGCATTACCTAAAAGATTAATAAGTGTACGTTTTAGTTTTAACTCTTCAATCTCTATAAGCTTTGGTAAACGAGGGTCAATATAAATATTAAACCCTATCTGTTTTGCATGCATATTCGAGATAAACATTTCTGCTATACCAGAAAAAAACTTAACACTTTCTACCTCTTTTACCTTTGACTCTGTCCTTTCTCTATGAAGCGAAACCCTATCTAACATCGCACTTGTGAGTTCATTTATAAAACCTGCACTCTCTTTTGCATTAATAAGATATTCTTTAAGTCTTTTATCTGTTATTTGATCTTCTAAAAGCTCCAAAAAACCATAAAGAGTATTCGCAGGAGTACGAATATCATGAACAAAATTTGCTACTACATGAAGTGTTTCATCTGGTGTTTCTACTGCTTCTCTTGATTTTTCTATCTCTTTTATATTTTCAACAACCATAGACTCTTTAGTAAAACTCTTTTTAGGCATATGCATTTTGTAAAGTATATTGAGCAAATAAGGAGAAAGTGCTTCTAAAAGCTCCATATCATCTTTTACAAATTTTTTAATCTTTTTAATAGAAGAGTAAGCAGTAACAATACCTATAAGTTTTCCATGATCTAAAAGAGGAAGAATGATTTTTGATTTTATTTTTATATTATCAGGATTATCCATTAAAGCAACATAATCTTTATCACTTGCTATATAGTTATAGATTTGACCTTTTTCCATCATAAAACATTTATAAATTATTCCCTCTTTTGTATCCAAAGAGAGTTCTCTAACCGTGCTATCATCCCTCTCTCTTAAAAGCATCATCTTTTGTGCATTAAAAAACCATAAGGATGTAAATTCACTTTCCAATACTGAAGATATAAACTCTTCAATTATATGGTTCATTTTAATATTGTTTTGTGCTAAATCAAGCTTTTTACTTACATAAGTTAATTCACTTTGTACTAGTGCAGCAGTATTTAGTTTTTTCAATATAGCCCTTTTACATAATTCTTAAATAATTAAATCGATTATACATAAGAGTAGTGATTAAGTAGTGAGGAAAAGGCTTTATTTGGAAAATAAATGAAAAGTAAACGTATATTGTGATAAAAATAACATTATTTCAGAAGGCAATATCTGATAAAACACAAACTTAGTTAAAAAACACCTTCTTCTTAAGCGCGAAAATTCACAGATTTATAATTTTCTAAGTCTGTAGACAAACTAACGTTGGCTAACACGATAAGCTTTTTTACGAAGAAGTGCCACAATACCCTCTTCTCCTATAACATGACCTGCACCCACAACAACAAAATAGTTTTTATCTGTCTTTAAAAAACCCTCTATTTTCTCTGTCATGGCATAGTTACGGTTTGTAATAAGTTCATCATACATATCTTTTAAAGAAGGATCTTCTTCAACAGGGCTCATTATAATCTTTTCAAAAGCCTTCTCATCCCCTTTTTCCAACCCCTGTACATATCATCTAACATTGGCTCTAGATCCTGCATAGACTCTAGGGTATAAAACAGGAGTTTATCTTGGAACTCTTTGTCTTCTTTACTTAAAAGATTCATCTGTTCCTGAGCTGTTTCTAGCTCAAGAATCTCTTTCTTATCTTGAACTGCCAAATTAAGAAAATGTTGATCTATTCCTAATTCAGGGAGATAACCCAAACGCATCATCTCTGTTACAGTTAATTGAATCATTACCACCCAAGGTCGCATCATCTGCATCTTCTCTAGAGGTATGCCTAGCTTATTTGTATAAGACTTTAAGCTTTTATAGGTTTTAGCACTCAGTTGAGTTTCTAATGTTTGACCCTCTTTATACAGACCAAGGTTTAGCATTGCCGATTGCATTGTTTGCGTAGATTCTTTGGAAGAGGGATTCACTTCAACCACTAACATATCTGAAGCCTTATATGCCAAACTAATCTCTTTATTTAAAGGATAAAGCTCAGGTTTTGCTAAATGAATCGAGCCTAAAATATAAACAGATGAACTTTTAGAACTCACCTTATAAAGTAAAGACTTCGCTTCTACAGAAAATGTAAATAGTATAAGAAGTGAAAAAATGTAACTTAGTAGTTTTAGCATGATATGCCCTTTTATGGGGATGAAATATTTCTTGCCACAAGTGTAACAAAAAAAAGTAAAAATTCTTTTCGTATTTAAAGTTTTCATAGGTAGGTCGGATGTATAATCTTTTACTTAAATCAGATAAGAGATGCACACATGAACAGAAAAAAAATATACAATCCCGAATCAACAGAACATGTAAATGATAGAAAAATCTTTGGTGGAAACCCTACAGGTATTTTTGAATTAAATAATATTAAGTACCAATGGGCATACAATCTTTGGGAAATGATGTTAAACAACACATGGTTTCCTAAAGAAGTGGATATGACTAAAGATGTTATGGATTATAAAAATATTTCTGCAGTTGAAAAAGACGCTTACGATAAAGCACTTGCTCAGCTTATTTTTATGGATTCCCTTCAAACTAATAACTTAATTGATAATGTTAACCCTTTTGTTACCTCACCTGAGGTTAATCTTATTCTTGTTCGCCAATCATTTGAAGAGGCACTTCACTCTCAATCTTACGCAGTAATGGTAGATACAATTTCGCCGAACTCTGATGAGATTTATGAGTTGTGGAGAACAGACATGAAGCTTAAGCATAAAAATGATGCCATTGCCGCTGTTTTTACAGAACTTGCTTCTAATCCAACAGAGCACAACTTTGTTAAAGCATGTTTTGCTAACCAAATTTTAGAAGGTATCTACTTCTATTCAGGTTTTGCTTATTTATACACACTTGCTCGTTCAGGAAAGATGTTAGGTTCTGCTCAGATGATTCGTTTTATCCAAAGAGATGAAGTAACTCACCTTGTTCTTTTTCAAAACCTTATCAACACCTTAAAAAAAGAGCGTTCTGATCTATTTACAGAACAGTTAAAAGATGAGGTTTATGCTATGTTCGAAGAGGCTGTTGAGCTTGAAGTTCAATGGGGTAAATATATTACTCAAGGACAAATTCTTGGGCTTACTGATGATATTGTTGAGCAGTATATTAAGTACTTAGCCGATGATCGTCTAACTTCTGTTGGTTTTGAAAAACTTTATAATGTCAATAATCCTATTAAATGGGTAGATGACTTTTCAAGCTTTAATGACCAAAAAACAAACTTCTTTGAAGGTACAGTAGCCAACTATTCTAAAGGTTCATTAGATTTTGATGATTTTTATACGATGAATAAACGCTTTCTTGCAACTCTTCAATTCTCTTCTACAGAGAATTATGAAGAGAACTTACAGAAACTTGTAACCCTTATACAAGAGACTCCCGATAATACTATTATTTTAGCTCCTGAAGTCTGCTTAACAGGTTTTGATTATGAAAACTTTGAAGCAGCTTCTGTTTTTTCTATTAAGGCTATGGATAGTCTTTTGACACTTTCAAAAGAACGTATTATCTGTTTAACTACTATAGAAAAACGTGAAAATGGAAAATTTTTTAATATTGCTAAAGTTATACATAAAGAAAAAGTAGTATATGAACAGTCAAAAAACATGCTTTTTAAATTGGGTGATGAGCATAAGTATTTTACCGCGGGAAAAGATAAACACTTTGAACTTTTTGAGATTGATGGTATTAAATTTGGTCTTTTAATATGTTTTGAGATGCGTTTTAAGAGTTACTGGCAGGACTTAGAAGGTGCTGATATTATTTTAGTTCCTTCACGCTGGGGGAAAAATCGCACTGAAAACTTTAGAGTTTTAAGTCAAGCTCTCGCGGTTATGAACCAATGTTATGTTCTAGGGGCAGATGCTTCAAATGAAGACTGCACTTCTATGAGTGGCATCATTACACCCTTTGGAAAAGCCGCACGCAATGGGAATAATCTTTGCTTAATAACACCATATGATAAACAAGAGATACGTCGAATGAGAAGATACCTCGACGTAGGAATAAAATAGAGGTTAAATGCAACAAAGAAATATTGCTATGAAAAATGCTCGACTTGCTGAAGACATTAATGCAAAGTTTGAATTAAGTGACAATGTAAAAAAGGCTATTGCTAATACAAATAGAGAGGCTTTTGTACCCGCAGGCTTTACCCATAATGCTTATAAACTAGATGCCTTACCCATTGGTGCAAATCAATGGATTTCTTCACCTTTGACTGTTGCAAAAATGAGTGAATACCTCTACCCTCAAGGGGCAGATTCCGTCCTAGAAGTAGGCTGCGGTTCGGGTTATCAAGCGGCTGTACTTTCCAAACTCTTTAGACGTGTTTTTACTATTGAAAGAATTGAACCCTTAATGATAGAAGCTAAACAACGTTTTCGTACCTTAAACATCTCAAATGTGCATACCCGAACAGATGATGGTCAAGGCGGTTGGATTCAGTATGCCCCTTATGATAGAATCCTTTTTTCAGCTTCGGCAACTTCACTTCCTCAAAAACTAATAGACCAGTTAGCACCTGATGGTATTATTGTTGCACCTATGCAAAAGGGTGGAAAACAAGTGATCACCCGTTTCACTAAAATAGGAAACTCTCTTCAAGCTGAAGAGTTAGAAGAGTGCTCTTTTGTTCCTGTTTTAAGTGGGGTTCAGAAATAGCTTAGCTATTTTCAGGGGAAATGGTGAAGAACAAGAGCTTAAGAGCAGTTAGTGAATAACATTTTGTTACAAAGAGGAAATAACTTATGAAACAAGAGAAGAGCATTGGTGCACTGTGGGACGATAAGTTTTCTCGTGAAGGTTACTTTTATGGTTTTGAACCAAATGCTTTTATTGCTTCTAAAACGGATCTTCTAGCTCCCAAAGGTGAGATTCTGTGCTTAGGAGAGGGAGAGGGTCGAAATGCTGTTTATCTTGCTTCTAAAGGTTTTAATGTAACGGCACTAGATGCTTCGCCAATAGGCATGACAAAGGCATTGATGATGGCAACTAACAAGGGTGTTAGTTTTAAAACTGAACTCTTAGATCTAGAGCAGTGGCAACCCACACAAAGTTATGATGCTATCTTAACTTCATACTTACATCTAGAAGATCCTCTTCGTACACAGGCTTTTCAACAAGCTATTCAAGCACTTAAAACAGATGGTTATTTTATTGGTGAATTATTCTCTATTAATCAAATACCAAGAGATAGTGGTGGACCTAAAAAACCTGAACTGCTCTATACCCTAGCATCTTTAGAGTCTATCTTTTCAAATGCTGCCTGTGAGATAATCCACTTACAAGAAGAAGATGTTCTTTTAGATGAAGGGGATGGTCATCAAGGTCAGGCACTTGTTATTCGCGTTATAGTAAAAAAGAGATAAGATGATTTACGAAAAGACTTTTATTGTTAATGAAAAACCCGAAAACTACATTCGCCATGTGAATAACCTTCGTTATCTTGAATGGTTTATTGAAACAGCCATTGAACATGCACAAGAGTTGGGATGGGGAATGCAAGCATGTAAAGAGCTCGGTTTAGCTTGGGTGGCAATTTCACATTCTATTAAGTATAAAAAACCTGCATATCAAAACGACACCCTTAAGATTAAAACATGGATAACAAGAGTAACACCAACACGTATTACCCGCCTGTATGAGTGTTACCGAGAAGATGTGCTTATTGCCAAGGCAAGTACAGTTTGGGTACTCGTTGATTATGATGCCGAACGCCCTCGTGCCATTCCAAAAGATTTAAAAAATAGGTTTCAAGATATATGTATTCTTATATAATTAAAACTTTATCTTTTATAGGCATCCTTCTTTTTCTCAACGCCTGCGAGGACAAGGCTATTATTAAAACAGCTACTAAAAAGATTCAAAAAGAAAAAATAGAGTGCATGAAACTGATTGTTTTTCCTCCTAATGAAAGAATTAAAAAAGATTTAGAAACACTTTATCCTTTTAGCAATACCTGTCCA
This sequence comes from Campylobacterales bacterium, assembly GCA_024280035.1. GTDB lineage: Bacteria > Campylobacterota > Campylobacteria > Campylobacterales > Sulfurimonadaceae. The sequence continues at coordinate 40,267 of JAJRQV010000044.1, read as the reverse complement.
TTTAACCTTTATATCTCGTATAAGAGTAATATTGTCTGTAACTCAAATCAAAACTCATCTACAAAAGCACAAGGTATGCCAAGTGCTTACCTTAGGCTAGAACTTAAAAAAGATAAAATGCTCTTATATAGTTATTATATTGATTTAGATGAGGCACTTGGTACTAAACAGCTTGAAAAAGGTTTCTCAAGACTTAAAAAAGACCTCCTCTAATTTATCTCTCTTTAAGCAGAACTCTAATGTCATTATTCGGATTTGCTCTAAGATAAGATTGTTATTAGTTATAATTTGGATTGTCTAAGAAGTCTATTTTAAAAGAAGGAAAATCTTGAAATCTATTTTATTCGTTTGTCTTGGAAATATATGTCGCTATCCCCTTGCAGAAGGTATTGCTAAAAAGATTGTCTCTAAGAAAGACTTAGACTTAACTATTGACTCAGCAGGTACAGGAGATTGGCATATAGGACAAGCCCCTTGTCCAAACTCCATAAAAGTTGCCTCATTACATAATATAGATATCTCTGGCTATAAAGGTCGTCAGGTTACACCTGAAGATTTTTCGAAATATGATCTTATTGTTGGACTTGATGAAAGTAATATGAGTAATCTTAAAAAACTTGGTGCTACACAGCTTGTAAAACTTGGTCACTTTGGTTATAAGGATGAAGATGTTCCCGATCCTTACTTTTTTGATGGTTTCGAAGGTTTTGATAAGGTCTTTGAAATGATTGAAACCTGCGTTACTCAACTTCTTAAAGAAAAGCTCTCTTAAAAAAACCCATATTATGGAATAAAAATTGCTTTCTATCTTTACGACAACTGTAAAGGAGAAAGAATGCTAAGTGTAAAAACAGATGAGAGCACAAGTTCAAAAGGACTAATGTCTAATCTGCTCAAACTCGATGCTGATGTTAAAAGTGACAAGTTTTCACTACTATTAGAGTCTTTCTCTTTAGGTAAAACAGGTAAAAATTCTGTCTTAAAAGATCTGGATAAACTTGAGCAATTGACCCAGTTTGATGCTTCTGAAACCAAGAACACCCGCACAAAATCATCTCTATCTCAACTCTTTAAACTTGGGCAAGTAGAAGAAGGTGAAAATTTAGATGCAGAAGAAGACAATTTTCACCCTGCTGTTTTAAAAGCCCTTCCTTCTAAAGAAATTAAACAACTTATTGGTGAAGCCAAAGAGTATTTAAAAGAGCAGATTACTCTTAAAAGTGATACTAAAGAGTTGCCAAAAACCTTAGGTGGTCTTATTAAACTTGCTGAAAAATCTGGAATTGATGTTAAAGCTATTCGTTTTGAGTCCCTCAATCCAAGTCCTGTAAAAGAAGAGATTCAACAAGCAATTAAATTGGATAAGACCCCCATAGCACAAGAAACTCCTACTAAGATGCTCAAAACAATTCCTCATACAACCAGTGAATTGGTTAAACCTCTTGTCTCTACAAAAAATGAAAAAGAGCTTAGTAAGGATAAGCCTTTAGCCTTTTTGCTCACAAAAGAAGGTCCTATTGAAGAGTCTCCTCGTGAAGTTTTATCAACACCTTCTACCGCAAAGATCCCTACTAAAGTTAGCTCTTCTTTAAGTGCTCTTTTGCATGGAGAAGATTCTATTAAACAAGAAGACTCCGAACTAAGTTTAAAGGTAGAAGGGGACAAGAACAGTGAAAAAGTTACTGCTACCTTACAAACAAAAACAGAGCAACTTTCTCAAAAAGTCAGTGAGGCTAAGCAGTTAGTCAACCATACGGCTCAAAATATTAAAGAGTGTGTGGAAAACTATAAACCACCCTTTACCCGAATCAAAATGCAGTTAAATCCTCAAAAGTTTGGTGAGATGGATGTCACAATGGTGCAACGTGGAAATAATGTTCACATTAACATTAATGCGAATACATCTGCACTCACTTTAATGATGCAAAATGCACATGAACTTAAATCAGCGCTTAGTGCTCAAGGTTTAGGTGATGCCACAATGAATTTCTCTTCTCAACAGAATCAACAACAGCAACAAGAGAAAAATTCTCAACAACAAGGTTTTTTAACTTATGAAGAGTTTGCTGAGTTTGACGAAGAGATTACACAAATAGCAACAGCCCTAGAAATTGTTGTTCCAAGATATATATAAAAAGGATTTAAAATGGCAATCGACACAAGTTATAGCACATCAACTACACTTACAGATGCACCAGCAGGAACTAACCCAGACGGTATCCTTGATAAAGATGATTTTATGATGTTGTTACTCGTAGAGTTACAATACCAAGATCCCACTGATCCTATGGATTCAGATAAAATTCTTTCACAAACCTCACAACTGGCTGCCTTAGAAAGCTCAGACAATACTAACAAGGCACTTGAGGAGTTATCCGCTTCACTTCTAAGCAGTACACAATACAGTACTATTTCTGCTATTGGAAAAATTGCAGATGTTGGAAGCAATGGTATACTTTATGAACCAGGGATTGACTCAAATTTTGAGATTTATTTTCCAGAAGATATTGCTTCAGGAAATGTTGAAATTAAAGATGATAGCGGAAATGTTATCTCTACCATTGAAATTGCACCAAATGATTCAGGTGTCTACTCTTTTCAATGGAATGGGATTACTGATGCAGGTGATGCCGCTGATTCTGGTGCTTATTATATTGAAGCAGCCTACACCAATAGTGCGGGTGAAAACCTAACTACTCGTGCTGGAGCCTATCCTATTGAGTCTGTACGTTTTGAAAATGGGCAAAGTTTATTAAAACTTGGTTCATCATATGTTCCATTTGACTCTATTGTAGAAATTTATCAGTAAAGGAAATAGATATGCTTCAATCAATTTATGCTGGTATTTCTGGCTTACAATCTTTTCAAACAGGAATTGATGTTCTCTCTAATAACATAGCCAATGTTAACACCGTTGGTTTTAGAGGCTCTTCTACAGAATTTTCAAACCTTTTTGATATGGAAGTTGCCTCTTCATCCGCACCTACTACACGCCAACTTGGATTAGGGACACAGGTTTCTGCTATATCTTTAGATACAAGCATAGGTTCATTTTATCAAACTGAAAACACTACAGATCTTGCTATTATTGGAGATGATGGTTGGTTTGGTCTAACAGGTTTGGGAAGTGATAATTATTATACACGAGCAGGAAACTTTAATTTTGAGCCCTACAGTTCTAGTGCTACTCAAACTGACTTACGTCTAACCAATCCAGAAGGTTTGCTGGTTACGGGTACACTGGCTAACAATACTAACAATGGTGTGCTTAGTCCTGTTGTAGATTTTTTAGATTTAGACCTAGGAGATGTAGCCTCTCAAGAATCCCTAAGCTTTCCTGCTGATTTAAGTTTTCCTGTAATACCCAGTACTCAGGCAGACTTTTTTGGAAATCTTGGGCTTGAAGATGTTCCTCAAGTTATCTCTGCTCCCGTTATTAGTCCAAAAAGTGATAAAAATAATCTTCGTTTAGAGTTTGTACAAACAACGCCTCAACCTGTATCGGGAATAAGTTGGGATATCCTAGCAACCACACAATCAGCAGATGGTACCATAATATATGACACTAAAACCGGTGTAGCTACCTTTGATGAATCAGGAGCCTTAATCTCTTCAACTCTTCCTCCCCTTGATAATGATGGCGCACAGGTTGTAGCAAATTTAGGACAAGGGTTTGCAGGGATTCAATCCAATAGTGGTCCTTCTGTTGTTAGCTCTTCTACTGTAGATGGAACCCTTAGTGGTGAGTTAACAGGATATAGTGTTAATAGAAATGGTGAAGTAATCTCAACATTTACCAATGGTGCACAGAGTGTTGTTGGTAAGGTTGCCATCTACCACTTTCAAAATGATCAAGGACTAGAAGCTGTCAGTGGAAATAGTTTTCGTGCTACTGATAATAGTGGTAAGGCTATTTTTTACGAAACTAATAATGGTGAACTACTCTCGGGAACACTTGAAAACTCGAATGTATCTCTAGATACAGCCCTTACAGAACTCATTATTTTACAACGCTCTTATGATGCTGCCTCAAAAACCATCGTAACGGGTGATGAGATGCTTAAAAATGCTCTTAATATGGATGCTTAGGCATCCATTAAAAACCCTCTTTCTTTTAAATACCTTATCTATATAGACTCAAAAAAACTTATATATTTTTATATCAACTTTCTTTACATTATCATACTCATGTTGGAACAGACTTTGCTTGTTATCTTTACTATATAAAGGATAAGTTATGTTAAAATCTTTATTTTCAGGTGTATCTGGTCTTCAGTCTCACCAAATCGCTATGGATGTTGAAGCAAACAACATCGCTAATGTAAATACCATTGGTTTCAAATATTCTCGTGCAAACTTTTCTGATCTACTCGCTCAGACCAATCAGATTGCTACCGCACCCCAGGGTTCTCTTGGTGGTAAAAATGCTGTTCAAGTTGGTCTTGGTGCAACTGTTGCCTCTGTAACACGTCTGCACTCTCAAGGTTCTATTCAAAACACAGACAAGAACACCGATGTTGCTATTCAAGGCGATGGTTTTTTCATCATCTCACCAGATGGTGGAAGTACCTACAAATACACACGTTCTGGGGATTTTAAATTTGATGCTAGTGGAAACTTTGTTGATAATAACGGCTTTATTGCTCAAGGTTGGTTAAGAGATGAAACGACTGGGCTTGTTGACTCAACGGCACCTATTCAAAATATTGTTATCCCACCAGGTTTAACAACTCCTGCTAATGGGACTTCTGAAATTGTTTTAAAAGCAAACCTTAACTCAGGAAGTACAGTATCTCAATACCAACCTTCATATGCGTTAGATACTAATGGTGTTTTTGTTCAAGCAGATGGTGTCACTCCTGTGGCTGCAGATATTCTTCCTGTACCTGAAGATATGGGTGTTTTATTTAATGCCTCTGGAGAAGCCTTTAATCTAAAAGATGGTCAAGGTGTTTCTATCTCTACTGATGGCGGAGCAACCTATACCGATCTCGTTTATGCCACAGCAGGTGATGGTGCTATCAATGATGGAACCTTTCAAACCGTTAATGGTTTAAGAGATGAACTTGCTAATATCTATGGAGCTGGTGTTGATGTTACAGTAAGCCCCGATGGTAAATTTAATATTGCTAATAATACAGGTGCCACTATTACTACAGATATTATTGATATTGCAGCTAACCCTAATGAGAGATTTGCAGCTAACTTTGTAACACTTAATGGAACAACACAAGACACTGCAAATAAATCTTCTCAGGCAATTAATGCAGCGACACACTCATCAAGTATTGATATTTATGACTCTTTGGGTTCAAAACACACGGTTAAAATGGATTTTAGAAAAACAGGTAATACAAATGGTAGTGAGTGGGCATATACAGTGACTGTACCTAAACCAGGTTCTTTAAATAACTCAACCGCTCCAAATGAAAATATTTTAACAGGTGGGGTAATAAGCTTTACTGATACTGGTGCTCTTGCTGGTTATAATATTCCAACTATAGACTTTACTGCCAACAATGGTTCTGCACCTAACCAAAGTGTTAATCTAAACTTTGGTTCAATTAATGGATTTGATGGTTTAACCTCTTTTGATAATCCATCAGCAACCTCAGGAATCTCACAAGATGGTTTTCCTGGTGGTGATTTACTTGGAATTAGAATTGACCAATCAGGTACCTTAGTCGGTTCATTTACAAATGGGCGTTCTTTTGGTTTAGCACAGATGTCAATGGCAAAATTTACTAATAATGAAGGTCTAACTGCTGATGGTGGAAATGTATATCTACAGTCTGCCAATTCAGGTGATCCAATTATTGGTACGGCGGCAACAGCCGGGCGTGGATTTATTCAGTCCTCTGCACTTGAAGCCTCTAATGTTGACCTCTCACGTTCTTTAACTCAGCTTATTATTATTCAGCGTGGGTATCAGGCAAATGGTAAAACAATTACCACTTCTGATCAGCTTCTTGAGACACTAATTGGTATAAAACGTTAGAGTTTTCCAAATACTTCATTATAGAGTGACATCGCATAGCGGTCACTCATACTTGCTATATAATCAGCTATAACCCTATGTTTAGCACGTGACTCTAACTGTAAGGCAAAATACTTCGGTAACATCTTAGGCTCTTCCATTAGAGCTTGAAAAAGCCCTTCTACTGCTTTTTTTCCAGCAAACATCTTTCGCACTATCTCTTTATGTTGATAAAGTTCTTTATAAAGTATCTTTTTTAGCTTTTTTATTTTTGTCTCTAATTCAGGATTAAAGCCTATGGGAATAGCTTGTGAACTAGAGATGCAAGACGAAAGAATCTTTGAATTATCTACCTTATCTTTAGAGTACTCAAGCAAAGAATAAACAAGATGGTTAATAAAATGTGAAGAGAAACGATATCTAAACATCTCATCTTCATCTTCTGAAACCCCTTCATCATAAACTTTTTGTAAGACCTCTTGTGCTAATTCACTCTCTTTTAAGGTGTCAAAACTAATTAATCCAGAATGAATACCATCATCAATGTCATGACTCATATAAGCAATTTCATCTGCTCTATCTACCACCATTGCTTCAATAGAAAGGTGAGTGTCAAGTTTAAAAAACTTATCTATCTCAGGGGGTAAAAAAGACTTGTCATAAGGATAAGAGTGTTTTAAAACCCCTTCTAAGGTAGCAAAAGATAGATTTAATCCATTAAAACCTTTATAACGTTTTTCTAAAAAGGTAAGCACTCTAAAAGATTGATAGTTATGCTCAAAACCATTTTTAAAACCCGCTAGTTTTAACTGTTTGTCTAACTCATCTCCACCCACATGACCAAAAGGCGTATGTCCTAGGTCATGTGCCAAGGCAATCGCTTCTGCTAAGGACTCTTCTAAGCCTAATTGTGAAGAGATAGAACGAGCGATTTGAGAAACTTCTATTGAGTGTGTTAAACGTGTTCGAAAGAAGTCACCCTCTTGATTTAAAAACACCTGTGTTTTATATTCTAACTTTCTAAAACTTCCAGAATGAATAATTCTATCTCTATCACGGGCATAAGGAGAACGGAAATCATCCGAAATTCCATAAAATCTGTCATGTGCTTGCATTACTGTATCCTTATTTATTTTACTCTTCAACAATGTGATATTCAATCACATAATTTTGAGGTTTCCTTTAAGGGATTTTTGGTTTTTGAAGTGCTTGCAGAGGATTAAGTAACTCAAAGTTATCTGCTGTTTGTAAACAGTTAGTTCCGCGTTTTAAATATCCATCTTTAATCACCTTAACACGTAGACCCCCTCGTCCACTCATTAATCTATAAGCACCCTTACTCAGTACTGCATTCATCCATGTACACGGGGCACAATGTTCTAAACCTTCAAATTCTACACTTCCTATGCTAAATCTTTTACCAATAAGTTGGTTCAAATTTATACCTGAAATAACAATATTTCGTCTAAATAAAGAAGGTTTATAACTTAGGGCTAATGCTTTGCAAACCTCTCTCATAACCTCTTCACTCATAAAGGTTATAGGGTACTTTGAAAACTCAAACCTATCCCCTTTTATACCCCTGTTTGTCTCTAACATAAGTCTATCATGCTCAAAGGTTTCAGCATCTCCAACATCAAACTTCTTTCTTGTAAAGTAGTGATGTTCAGCAGAACTATAAAGATAAGAAATATTAACTTCTATTTTCATACTCATTTACGAATTTCTATCTTTTGTGCTTTTTTACATTTTAGGCATTCACCCTTATCATTAAATTTGTGCTCCGTCGCTTTTTGAGCCTCTTCTTCAGAATAAGCACGACACTCAGTAGAAAACTCTCCTTGCTGCAATGAGTCACACATAGTAGCTTCGAACTTAAACCCCTCACACGCCATAAATAAAAAGGCTACACTAACTAACACATATCTCATTATTCGAGTTTATACCCTTTTTTCTCTAAGCACTCAACACAATCTTTTTTAATTGGGCTTTTAGAAGCTTCGGCTGCCTCTCTTTCATCATAATAACGACACTCTGTAATGTCTTTATGCACTCTCTCTTGCGAAAATTCTGCAGGGCATGCTAAACCATTTATACGAATATTCTTTGATGAACAAGCAGTAAAAATTAACACCGGTAGTATAAAAATTAAATATTTCATCATCTTTCCTCATCTCTTATATTATATTATACCTATATTGACTATAATTATCCCCATTATGAAAGGTAGAGTATGAAGCAGTATTTAGACTTGTGTAATAGGATAATTAATGAGGGCACGTGGATTAAAAATGAACGTACCGGTAAACGTTGTTTAACGGTTATTAATGCGGATCTTCAGTATGAGGTTGGAAAAAATGAATTTCCTTTAATCACTTCTAGAAAATCGTACTTTAAATCTGCTATTGCTGAATTTTTAGGTTACATCCGTGCTTATGATAATGCTGCTGATTTTAGAGCCTTAGGAACAAAAACTTGGGATGCTAATGCCAATCTTAATGAGGCATGGTTAAATAATCCTTATCGAAAAGGTGAGGATGATATGGGTCGTGTTTATGGTGTTCAAGCCCGTTCATGGAAAACACCTGAGGGAACCACCATTGACCAACTTAAAAAAGTGGTCGACAACTTAAAAAACGGTATTGATGACCGCGCTGAAATTGTTACCTTTTACAATCCTGGTGAGTTTCATATGGGATGTCTTCGTCCATGTATGCATACACACACATTCTCTTTAGTAGGTGATACTCTACATTTAACCTCATATCAACGTTCATGTGATGTTCCTTTAGGGCTTAACTTTAATCAGGTACAGGTTTTTACATTTTTAGCACTTATGGCAAGAATTACAGGGAAAAAAGCGGGAACAGCCTATCACAAAATCGTTAATGCGCATATTTATGAAGACCAGTTAGAGCTTATGCGTGATATTCAGGTCAAACGTAAACCTTTCCCTTCACCACAGCTCCATATTAGCGATAAAATTCAAAGTCTTGAAGACTTAGAAACATGGGTTAGTATGGATGATTTTACTGTTTCAGGTTATGAGTGTCATGATCCCATTAAATACCCTTTTGCAGTTTAGGAGAAAATATGTCTAAACCTCTTATCTCTTTAATTGTTGCTATGGCAAACAACCGTGTGATTGGAAAAAATAATGAGATGCCCTGGCATCTTCCTGCTGACTTAGGACACTTTAAAACTGTAACCCTAGGTAAACCTATTATTATGGGTAGAAAAACTTATGAATCTATTGGTAGACCTCTTCCGGGTAGAAAAAATATTGTTATGAGCAGAGATAAAAAGTATTTTCTTGAAGGGTGTGAGACAGTAACTTCTTTACAAGAGGCTCTACAGCTTGTATCTGATGAAAAAGAAGTGATGATAGTCGGTGGGGGATTTTGATATGAACAAACTATCTCTTTTGCGGATAGACTCTACCTAACATTTATAGACTTGGATGTTGATGGGGATACTCTTTTTCCAGAATTTGAGAAGTTGAACTTAAAAGAGATAAAAAGAGAGAAACACCTTAAGGACAAAAAAAACCCTTATGATTATGAATTTGTAGACTTTAAAGTTTTAAAAAATTAAGCAAAAAGTTTTTCAACGGCTTCTTTACTCTCTACACCTTGCGCGACCTGTGCTATATATTTCACAAACATCGGGGTATATTGTCTAGCAATCATATCTACATCATCTACCACTCTTAAGTGAGGCTCAATAAGTATTTCAAAAAGATAGGTGTTTTCATCCAGTTCTTTAATTGCTTCTGCTGTTTGAGAAGCGGCTACTCCATAAAAAATAAAAGAGTCAAAAAGCATATGAAGCGCGGCAATATGTTTGGGTAGTTTTAGTTCTCCACCATCTAAACTTTTACAATCTACATAATTTTTTTCTGCATTTTTTAGGGCTAAAATAATTTTTTCATTCATAAAAATTCCTTCTTACACATCAAAACTTCCCCTTGATTGGAGCTATTGTATCTTAAGTTAATAAATAAGTATCTTTTAAAAAAATGTTAATTTTGTGGGCTTTTTTATTTTCATAAAAAACTTAGATATTTTTTATTATATAAAACCACCTTAGCTAGTCTTGTGTGTTGCTTGAATTAAAACTTTTTTCATTGTGTAAAAAGCGGGCTCTACTTTCGTAATTTAACCCTTTGTGCATGCGTAATGGCAACTGCCATTGCATCCGAAATATCTAAGGGTCGTATCTCTTTTTTTATACCTAAAAGACGCTGAACCATAAAGGCTACCTGCTCTTTTTGTGCTTTTCCCTTACCCGTAAGTGCTTTTTTTACCTGCAAGGCTGTGTATTCTGAAAAATGTCCAAACTCTTGTAAAATTTTTAGCATTATTGCTCCACGAAACTGAGCAAGTTTAATGGTTGTTTTTGGGTTATGAGCATAAAAAATATCTTCCATCGCCACTTCATCAATTCTATGTTCTTTAAAAATAAGATCAAATCCTTCTATCATTTGTGGAATTTGATTTTGAAGATCATCTTGTTTCATCTTAATAAGACCCGCTTCAATTAGTTTCATTTTGCCCATTTCCAAAGAAATAATGGCATATCCCATATTTCGTGTTCCTGGATCTATACCTAAGATATTCACATCTTACCTTTTTCCCTTGTGTAAGGGTATATTTGCTTTTTTTTGTACCTTTGTTCACAGCTGTGAATAAGTTTTTATTCACAGCCTGTTTCTTCGCTATTTTAGCGAGTTTTCTAGAAAATTTCGATATTATTGCTAAAAGTTATTCACAGAGACAAATATGTGAATAAACTCTACTAACTATGTGTAAAACTTTAAAGGTTATTTATGACTATTGGTGATTCTATTTTAAAGCTTCTTAAAGAAGAGATTAATGAAGTTGAATATAATCGTTATATTAAACAACTTAGTTTTTGTACAGAAGATTCAAAAACAGATTATGCTCTTTTTCTTGCGCCTAATCCTCTTATTGCTTCTTGGGTAAAAACAAAATATAGTGAAAAAATTGCTCATCTTTTTGAAGTAAAAACTTCTGTTAAACCTCAGGTAGTTATTGAACTTAAAAATAGACGAAAAAAGAGTCAATCTAAAGAATCTAATCTTGTTACCCCTCAACATTCAGCTCATCAAAGTCTTTTAAACCCTGCTTATACCTTTGACAATTATGTTGTTGGCGGAACCAATCAATTTGCTTTTTCTGCAGCTCAATCTGTATGTGAAAAACCTGGTGAAGCCTATAATCCTCTTTTTATTTATGGAGGGGTTGGTTTAGGTAAAACACACCTGATGCAATCTGTTGGTAACAGGCTTCAAACACAGGGCAAATCTGTTATTTACTCCTCTGTTGAACAATTTGTAAATGATTTTACCCGTCATTTAAGAAATCAAACCATGGACAGATTTAAAGATAAATATCGTAAATGTAATGTTTTAATGATTGATGATGTTCAATTTCTTTCAGGTAAAAATCAAACTCAAGAAGAGGTTTTCCACACCTTTGAAACCCTAAGAGCTGAAAATAAACAGATTATTTTAACCTCAGATAAACACCCTAAACAGATTGCTGGTTTAGAAAATCGTCTTAAAAGCCGTTTTGAATGGGGGCTTATTGCAGATATACAACCTCCTGAACTCGAAACTAAAATTGCTATTATTAAGAAAAAGTGTGAAATGAATAAGGTTGATATTTCTAAAGAGATTATTGATTATATTGCAACTATTATTGATAATAATGCCCGTGAAATAGAGGGTATTTTATCTAAACTGCATGCTTATGCCAAACTAATGAATCAAGAAATTACACTAGAATTTACAAAAAATGTACTCAAAGAACAACTTAAAGACAAAAAAGAGAATATTACTATTGAAGACATTATTAAATTTGTTGCTAAAGAACTTAATGTTAAACCCAGTGAAATTCGTTCAAAAAGTCGAAGCAAAAATATAGTTTATGCCCGTCGTGTCTGTATCTACTTAGCACGTGAACTTACCCAAAACTCTATGCCTCAATTAGCACAATTCTTTGGTATGAAGGACCATACAGCTATTTCTCATACCATGCGTAAGATTAATCAACTGCTTAAAGATGATGAAGATTTTAAAGTTAAAATTGATGAATTAAATAATAAAATGTCGGCTCAAAAATCTATTTAAATGAACCCTTTTAATATTTACTTCTCAAAGTTCATAAAAAAAGATATAATTTCTTAGGTGAACAGATGTGAATAACTTTTTAAAAGTGTTCACATCTGTTCATGTGCAGTAGCAAAGGCTTTGAAGATGTTTTTCACCTATTCATCTCACCTACTACTACCACTACAATTATTATTAAATATATAGGAATTTCAACATGAAGATATCAATTGCTAAAACCGTTTTAGAAAATGTCCTTATTCATTCACAAGCTTTTTTAGAAAAAAAAGATACCTCTCAAATAACTTCACATATTTTTTTAGAAACCGTAGCAGGTAAACTTATTGTAAAAGCTACGCATTATGAAATTGGTTTAAGAGTTGAAACTGATCAGGTAGAAACCTTATCTCCTGGGTCTGTAACTGCTAATGGAAAAAAACTTCTTGATGTTGTTCGTATTTTAAAAGATGAGATGATTACCTTAGATACTATAGGTGAGATGTTACATATTCAACAAAACAGTTCTAATTTTAAACTTCCTACCTTTAATGCGAATGAATTTCCTGAGTTTCCAACCATTGATTCTAAACCAAAAATCAATTTAGATTCTCAAAAACTCATAACTTCACTTAAAAAGATTACCCCTGCTATTGATAATAATAATCCAAAGTTTGAACTTAATGGTGCTTTAATTGATATATCAGCAAACACTATTTCAATCGTATCTACAGATACAAGACGTTTAGCTCTGGTTAACATAGATAATAACTCAAGTGAAGAGCTTTCATTAATTATTCCTAAAAAAGCAATTATAGAGATGCAAAAACTTTTCTTTAATGCTATTGAAATTTATTATGACAATACACATTTAATTATTAAATCTGAACAATACACATTTTTTACAAAATTAATAAATGGTAAATTTCCAGACTTTACACGAATCATTCCAAAAGAAACAACTTATAATCTCTCAATTCCAAAAGCTCTAATGATAGATGCTATTAAACAAATTACTACAATTTCTAATGATTTAAAAATTACTTTTGAAAATTCTCTTATTATTTTTGAGTCTTTAAGTGAAGATAATATCGAAGCAAAAACACAGATTCAATTTAATACACCTTTTAATGAAGCCTTTGTTTTAGCAATTAATAGTAAATATATTTTAGACTTTCTTTCTCAAATAAATACAAATGAATTTAATATTGGTATAAATGAATCTAATCTTCCTTTTGTAGTCTCTTCTGAAGACTTTAAAACAATAATAATGCCAATCGTCATTTAAATTTTAAAACACTTTTACTGCCTTTACAGGTGGTTAAAAGTATCACTCTCACACATTTCTTCTACTTATATGCCTCTTAAACAAAACATTTAGATAAAAAACGATAGAATAGAAACAATTATGCTTACAGTAGTTCTAGAAACTTTATGAGCAAAACTTTTTTAGGAAGTGATATGGCAGAAGAAAATTACGGCGCAAGTAATATTAAAGTCCTTAAAGGACTTGAAGCAGTACGTAAACGTCCAGGAATGTATATTGGTGATACCGGTCAAAAAGGTCTTCACCATCTAATATATGAAGTAATTGATAATTCAATTGATGAAGCTATGGCAGGATATTGTGATACGATTTCTGTAGTCTTAACAAAGTCTGGAACAGCATTGATTTCAGATAATGGACGTGGTATTCCTACAGATATGCACCCAACAGAAGGGATGTCAGCAGCAACTGTTGTTTTAACCGTTCTTCATGCTGGTGGTAAGTTTGATAAAGATACATATAAAGTTTCTGGTGGTCTTCACGGGGTTGGTATTTCAGTTGTGAATGCACTTTCATCTGATTTAAAGATGACAATTAATCGTCAAGGTAAAACATTTGAGCAGGAGTTCAAAGAGGGTATTCCTCAAGAAGCCTTAGCTGAAACAGGAACAACACGTAAGACAGGAACAACCATAGAATTTTTTCCAGATCCTACAATTTTTGATGCAATTATTTTTGATTATGAATATTTATCTCGTCGTTTAAAAGAGCTTGCTTATTTAAATCCTAAAATAACAATTAAATTTAAAGATGAGCGTTCAGGTGAAGATAATAGTTACCATTTTGAAGGTGGTATTGTTCAATATGTTGAAGATATGAATAAAAAAGAAGCAATTACTAAACCTATCTATTTTTCTGAAAAACTAGAAGATATTGAAGTAGATGTTGCTTTAATGTATTGTGATGCTTATGATGAAAAAGTGTACTCTTTTGTAAATAATATTAGAACACCAAACGGTGGTACTCATGAAACTGGTTTTAGAATGGCACTTTCACGTGTCGTTTCAAATTATAATACTAAAAATGGTGCAGCTAAAGAAAAAGATGTAAAAATTTCTGGAGATGATGTTAAAGAGGGTCTAATTTGTATTGTGAGTGCGCGTGTACCTGAACCTCAATTTGAGGGTCAAACAAAGGGTAAATTAGGGAATGCTTATGTGCGTCCTCTTGTTCAAAAAATGGCAAATGAGTATATTGCTAAATATTTTGAAGAAAATCCTATAGAAGCAAAAATAATTGTACAAAAAGCACTTATGGCAGCACGTGGTCGTGAAGCCGCTAAAAAAGCACGTGAACTTACACGTCGCAAAGATGCGATGACGGTAGGTACACTTCCGGGTAAATTAGCAGATTGTCAAAGTAAAGATGCTACAATTTCTGAACTTTATCTAGTGGAAGGGGACTCTGCGGGTGGTTCTGCAAAACAGGGTAGAGATAGGGTTTATCAAGCAATTTTACCACTAAAAGGTAAGATTTTAAATGTTGAAAAAGCACGTTTAGAAAAAATTCTAAAATCAGATGAAATTACCAATATGATTACGGTTCTTGGTTGTGGAATTGGAGAAGAATTTAATCCTGATAAGTTACGCTACCACAAAATAATTATTATGACCGATGCGGATGTTGATGGTTCCCATATTCAAACACTTTTATTAACATTCTTCTTTAGATATTTTCCTCATATTGTTGAACAAGGATACTTATATTTAGCACAACCACCACTTTTTCGTTATAAAAAAGGTAAGACAGAGATTTACTTTAAAGACGACAGAATGATGAATGATTTCTTAATTGAAAATGGAGCAGAATCATTAGATGTTGAGGGTATTGGTACAGCTGATTTAGTGGAATATTTAAAGGTTGCTGATCATTATCGTGGATCTTTAGAGTCTTTAGAGCGTAGATATGCACTAATTGAACTGATTCGTCATTTTATTGAAAATCCAGATGTTGTTGGATTAACACAAAATAAACTTTTTGATGCTGTTAAATCATTCTTGGATGATAGAAATTATAATATCTTATCGTCTCAATCCACAGAAGATTCACTTCATCTTTTTGTACAAACCAATGATGGTATGGAAGAGTTAATTATTGATGATACGCTTTTTTCATCTCCACACTTTACTGAAGCTAATTATATTTATGAAAAACTTCGTGACTGGGGAATTCAAACAGATAGAGATCCTTTAGATATGTTAATTGAAGCAACTGACTTTGCTAAAAAAGGTTCATATATTCAGCGTTACAAAGGTCTTGGTGAGATGAATCCTGAACAATTGTGGGAAACTACAATGACACCAGACAATCGTGTGCTTTTACGTGTGACTATAGAAGATTCAGAAGTAGCTTCTGATACTTTTAACCTGTTTATGGGTGATGAAGTTGAACCACGAAGAAAATATATTGAAACACATGCAAAAGATGTTAAACACCTAGACGTTTAGGAGTCAATCATACTCTATCCAAAACAAAAAGAGCGTTCTCATCGCTTTATGTTAGCCCTTAGAACAGGGCTTCCTCTTTTTTTACTTACAACAATTTTAATGTTTACTCGTTTGAGTGATTACTTTTTAGAAATACCAACAGGTTTTTTTATCTCTTCTCTTTTTATTCTTGCTGTTTCTATATATTTTATTTTTTATATGATTTATAGAGGGTTTGATGAGCAGATAACTGATCCGATAACACATACTTTTACACGTCAACAAGTTATCTCTATATTAGAAAATGATATTAAAAAATATGATAAATATAGTATTGTTCTTGTAGGGATAGAAAACCTTGCAGATATAAACTCTCGTTATGGAACAAAAGCGGGCGATAAAGTCCTTCAGCTTGTGGCTAAAGAGACAGGTAAATTTTTTACAAATAAGGGTTTTGATAAGTTTCCTATTGGTCACTTTAAAGGGGGTGATTTTCTTATTGGATTAAAAGGAAATTACAATACTATACGTCCTTTTTTAGAAATGATGTGTCTTAAGTTTGAAGATTACAGCATGAATGACATTGAGATAAAAGTTCGTGGTTCAATTGTAGATAAGAGTTTAAGTAATGATGTTTCATCCTTAATAGAGAGACTTTTTGAACTTAATGAAACAGAGATAGAAGAGGGAGAATATATTCATACTATTTCTGAAGATGATTTAAGCATTTTAGAATTAGAAGAGAATATTAGGTATGCTATTGCAAAAAGAAATTTTTCTTCAATGTATCAACTTGTTCAAGCTGATGAAAAAATTGCCCAAGTAAGTTTTAAGCTTCATGGACGAGATAATAAAATAATTCATCAAAAAGTTTTTATGCCTATTGTTAATCGTTTAGGTTATGAAAGAGAATTTGAAGAGATTATTTTAGAAAAAGTTATAGCCACATGTAAAAAAATAGAGCCAATATCTTTTGCTTTTAATATCTCTCCTTCAGTATTAAGAAATAATCGATTTAAGCAACGTTTTATACAGATGACTAAGACTGCTAATATAGACTGTTCACGTCTTATTATCATCTTGTCTGAAAAAGAGGTTTATGCAAATATGAAACGTTATAATAGTATTTTACAAGAGTTTAGAGCCCTGGGAGTAAGGTTTGTTTTAGATAATGTGGGTTCTTTAAACTCTTCAGTAGAGTATATAAAACGACTTGAAGTGGATATAATTCGTTTTGATAAAGTCTTTGCTAAACATATTGACTCTATTGTTTATAAATCTTTACTTTTTGGATATACCACCATGTGTAAAGAGTTAAAGATTAAAAGCTGGATAAAAATGGTAGATAATGAAGAAACAAAAATATTTTTTGAAGAGATGAATATTGATTATATTCAAGGTAATCTAATT
Organism: Campylobacterales bacterium; assembly: GCA_024280035.1. Taxonomy (GTDB): domain Bacteria; phylum Campylobacterota; class Campylobacteria; order Campylobacterales; family Sulfurimonadaceae. The sequence continues at coordinate 22,997 of JAJRQV010000044.1, read as the reverse complement.
TCAAAAATAATAAATTTTGATAAATTAAAAGAGTTTGTAGAAGGAGAAAGATGAAATATGGTGAAAAAATAGTAACAGAATTTGACGTAGAAAAAGATTTAGAGATTTGGCCAAATGAGTATAAAAAAATTATCTTATTAAAATGACACTTCCTGAGTTCTCTTGCTTATGCCCTAGAAGTGGTTATCCTGACTATGCAACGATATACTTAGAATACATACCAAACGAGTATGTAGTAGAGTTAAAGGCTATTAAACTGTATATTAACTCTTTTAGAGATAGAAATATCTCTCACGAGAACACAGCAAATGAAATTTATAATGTTCTAGAGAAAAAATTAGAACCTAAATATATGAAAATTACAGTAGATTTTAACCCTCGTGGAAATGTACATACGGTAATTGAGATAGACAGTAGTAAAATATAGAACAGTTTTAGTTTTTAAAGCCTAGAATATAGCAAAAGAGTTAAATATTCTTTACCTGTAAAACTAATATCTTATAAAAAATAAACATGAAAGTTTTCACACATTATCTACACATCTGCTCTTTATAATACACATAGAAAAAGAGAAGAGGGTTCTTCCCCTTTCCTTCTTACTCTTTTCGCATGTCAGAATGTAGTTCTGATATTCATTTATTCTCCCTATAGTTAAAGCTAGCTTATATCATCATTTTCCCCTTAGATATAAGCTAATTTATTTAAATAAATGCATATTCTTTACTAAAACGGTATAATTCTGCAAAACAAGAGAATCGTTTGGTATACGATGTTTCTTTAGAAAATTAATATAAATAAAGACAATGATAAGAAAAGCCTTTAAAAAGAAATCATCAAATCCAAGATTAGACGCTTTAATGAAGAAGTATAAAATTCCCAAAGAGCTTCTTTCTGTAAATCGCAAAATGGTAGCGCGCGCTGTTTTAGTAGGGATGTTTATTGCAATGATTCCTATGCCGATTCAGATGCTTGCTGTTGTTTTAGTTGCTCCATTTTTTCGTTTTAATGTTCCCATTGGTGTCTCTTTAGTATGGATTACAAATCCTTTTACTATGCCTATTATTTATTATATTGAATATATTACAGGAAACTTTTTATTGATGCGAGAGGGTGTTTCTGATATTAAACTGAGTCTGGAGTGGTTTACCGCCAATATCGCAGATATCTTTATTCCTCTTTACGTAGGAACAGCTTTTTATTCAGTACTTTTTTCTGTAGGTGGGTATTATCTTATTAACTGGCTTTGGGTACTTTCGGTAAACAGAGAAAAAAAAAATAAAAATAAAAATTAAGTATTTAGATATTTTTTTAACCAATTTATAGCTGACTTCTCTCCTCTTATTTTTCCATCAAGCTGGTTTTCATAAGCCTCTTTCAAAATAACTTTAAACTCTAGCCCAGGTTTCATTCCCTCATTTATTAGATGTCGTCCTAATAAGAAAGGCTCAGGTTGTGTGTTTTTAATTTTTAATTTTTTAGCTCTAGCTAATAACCACTCTCCAGCCTCATACTTTTTAGCCTTAGCATCTTTTGTTGTTCGTCCAAAATGATCAGCACTAGCCACTAAAACCAGATTTTCAATATTAACACGGGTTGATAGTCTTCTAATTGCAGGGTCTTTTGATTTCTGTTTAAATAGGGCTGATGGCATTAAGTGCTCTTTAATAAGAGGCTCAATTTCTTCTAAGAGAGCTTTTTCATCACTTAAACGTTGGATAAAGGTTTGGCTTGGTTTGAGTATATTTTCATGTCCTATTGAGCGAATCTTACCATCAACAAGCTCAGTGGCTTCTACTTTTCCAAAATCATGACATAAGGTAGCAAGCATAAGAATAATATCTCTTTTGTTATCTGTAGTACGAAGTTCAGCCATAGCATCTATACTCATCATAGTATGAACCCAAACATCACCTTCTGGGTGATATGTTTTATCTTGTTCTACGCCTTGAAGTTCTTTGAGTTCAGGGTAAAGCCCATTCATCTTGTCTAAAAGTTCAAAACCAAGTGAGGGTTTGTTAGCCTTAAGTAATAGTTTTTTATATTCTTCAAAGATACGTTCAGATGGGAGCTCATCAAGCATCTTTTCTTTAATCATGTGTTGACATAGTTTTAAAGTGTTAGTATCTAGTTTGAAATTAAAACGTGCAGAAAATTGGACAGCACGAAGTACTCTAAGAGGGTCTTCAATAAAGGTGTCATCATTAATATGGCGAATAATTCCTTCTTTAATGTCTTTTTGACCCTCATACGGATCAATAAAATAACCTGATCTTGTGTCATAACCGATAGCATTCATAGTAAAGTCTCTACGTTTTGCGGCTGTTTTAAAGTCTAACTGACCATTTGTTTGTACTTCAAAGCCGGTATGCCCTTTTCCTGTTTTTCTTTCTGTTCTTGGCAGAGAGATATCAAGGTCATAACCATCATAATCCATTTTTAAGACACCAAAGTTTTTTCCAACCTCATGCACAGGAGCAAGTTCTTCAAGGGCTTTTTGAAGTTTTTTTAAGGAGTTAATGCCATACACTTCAATATCAATATCTTTACTCTGTTTTTTTAAAAAATGGTCTCGAACAAAACCGCCCACAATAAGAGGATAAGCACCATGCTCAAACAAAACAGTAAAGACTTTTTCAATAGATTCGGGAATTTTTATCATAATAAACGCTTTAAGGCTGCTTCAAAAAGTTTTTCATTCTCATCAAAACTTTCATCTGAATGAAAAATATCAATCATACAGGCATAAAGTTCTTCATTTTTCACTATTAGGTTAAAAGCTTCTTGACGGTCCTTCATCCAAACTCCGGAGTCTTCTTGGTATAAGCCTAATTTCATTTTTACATAATCCATTACATTCTGTACATCTTCTTCATCATGCATTATTTTAAGTAGAAAATCATGAGCACTTTCAAGCTCTTCCTCATAAATATTTTTATTGATAAAAATGGCTACTGCTAAAAGTAGAGCAACATGTTCGACTTTTCGCCCATAATTTCGTGTTTTCCAATGAATGTAGCACTTGGCTAAAAAAGAAGTGGTATCGATAGTTGTTAAAGTTGGCAAGCAGGGCCTTGTTTTTGTTTATAGTATAGCATAAGCAAAAATATACATTATTAATACAGGACTTTGAGTGCTAATAAATGATTAAAAAAAGATAAAACATATTTATATAAGTATGCTTTTTTATTGAAAACTTAGTAAAACTTTAACTTTTAACAACAGTTTGTAAATATAAAAATTGTTATAATTCGTTTGTCAAATTTAAGGAGACATTTATGGTAAAAAAAATTATATTACTAGGATTAGGTGTAGCATTGCTTGCTACAGCATCATTTGCAACAGGTAACAAAAATAATCAAGTAAGTATTACGGTTGACAATTTAAGCGAGGAACAAAAAGACACACTCTTATTTATTTATCAAGAAGAAAAAGTAGCACGTGATGTCTATATTGTTTTAGGAGAGTATTATCCTAACCAAAATGTATATCAAAATATTCAGGTTTCTGAACAAGAACATATGGACAGCGCACAAGAGCTTTGTGAAACATATGGTGTTGATATTTCTAATGTAGATGAGAGTGAAGTCGGTGTTTTTGTTGTGCCTGTACTCCAAGAGGTATATGACACCTTACTTGCTCAAGGGTATCAATCTGAGTTGAGCGGTTTAATGGTAGGTGAGTATGCTGAATTAAAAGATATTGTTGATTTAGAAGAAGCTGAAGAGGGAATGCCTTCAGACGTAATCGGTGTATATGAAGAGTTAAAAGAAGATGCTTATAAACATTTAGCTGCTTTTAGAAAGGCAATTGACGCTTATAATAAATAGTTGTTTTTCTATTTAATTAGTGTAGGTAAAATAGAGAGTGTAGATAAACAATAGTTTTAATATTTAAGCGTTTCAATAATAAATTTTATGGACGAGGTTTTAGCTTAAAACATAATTTTTTATAATATAAACGATTTTTTAACATAGAAGTTTTTATAATACTTCTTATCAAAATTAAAGGATAGATATATGTTAAATAAGGTCGTATTAGCGGGACTAAGTGTAGCGTTAGCAGCTACAACATCATTTGCAGCAGGCAATGGAAATAATCGAGCAAGTACAAGTGTAAACAACTTAAGTGAGGAACAAAAAGACACCTTACTGTTTATTTATCAAGAAGAAAAAGTTGCACGTGATGTCTATATTGTTTTAGGAGAGTATTATTCTAATCAGAGTGTTTATCAAAGTATTCAGAGTTCAGAACAGAAACACATGGACAGTGCGCAAGGGCTTTGTGAAACATATAAGGTAGATATTTCTAATGTAGATGAGAGTGATGTTGGTGTTTTTGTTGTTCCTGTTTTACAAGAGTTATATGATACCTTAGTTGCTCAAGGGTATCAATCTGAGTTAAGTGGTTTAATGGTAGGTGAGTATATTGAACTTACTGACATTGATGATTTAGAAGACGCTGAAGAGGAAATGCCTTCAGATGTTGTGAATGTATATGAAAATTTAAAAGCAGGTTCTTTTAGTCATTTAGATGCTTTTAGAGGGGCAATAGACGCCTATACTAAGTAATTAGTATGTCTCGTTTATTTGTAGGTCTTTTTTTTGCTACGCTTTTAGTACAAGCCAGTAGTTTAAGTACACCTACTCAGGCAGTTAGGTCTTATTATGAGGCAATGAACAATGCGGATATAGAGCGTTTAAATCAGGTTATGATGAAGTCATCTTTTGATTTAACTATTGAAGTGTGGGCTCTGTCCAAAGCCTTAAAAGATAAAAACTTTGCAAAAAAGCTTAAGGCATATGGACAAGACACAACAATAGATGAAGAGGTAAGACAAGCTGTTCATCTTAAACTACTGCGCTCTCGTAAAAAAATGATAACCGAACTTAAGGAGACCTTCTTAGGTAAAAGCCGCTGTATGGTACGCTATAAAGAAGATGGAAAAGATAAGCAACTTTATACATCTTTGCATGATAAGCAGTGGAAAATAGACTATAAGGCAGGACGTAAAGTGGATTAAACTTTAACTATAAAGTTGTTTCTTCACCCCTTAGAAATAAGGGAGCTAATTTTAAACTCAATTTCATCAAAGATGGTAGAAAAGTTTAACTTTTATATTAATCTTGGTATTTTAAGTTATTATAATACTTCTGATATTTCCTTCTCAGGTAAAATGCTTTTATCTTAAAATAAGTACCGTTATTGCTGAAGGTTTAGAAGGGTATAATGCAGGAATTTATTTTACTGTAAATTATTAAAATGTAAGGATATCTCACTAATGAAAGATATTATTGAAGCGATTACTTCGCGTTCATCAAAAAGAAAATTTTTGCCAAAACCTGTTTCAAAAGAGATACAAGAGAAGATTTTACATGCAGCAAGTATGACACCATCGGGTGCAAATATGCAGCCATGGGTAGTATATGCTATCTCTAAAAAAGAGGTGTTAGATAAGATCGGTAATACTATTATTTCACATATTGAAGCAGGTGGAGAGGTTGATCAATTTATTCAATATTATCCTTTAAAATGGAAAAATCCTTATAAAATTCGTCGTATTACGACCGGTGTAGGTCTGTATGAAAAGATGGGTGTAGATAGAAAAGATAAAGAAAAACGTCAAGAGCTGTGGTACGATAACTACCGTTGGTTTGGTGCACAAACAGTGTTTTTTATTTTTACAGATAAGAATTTAATAGATGGTGCTCAGGGTGCTTTAATTGATTGTGGTGCCTATATGCAAAACATTATGCTTGCCGCACAAGCCTTTGGAATTGACTCTTGCCCTCAAGGTTCTACAACAGAATACGGGCGTATTATTGCTAAGGTCTTAGAGACCCCTGATAATCTAGCTCTTTTATATTCAGTAGTCTTAGGATATGAAGACAACTCTGCTATTCAAAACTCATATCAGCCAGCGAGAGTTGCCTTAGATGAGGTTGTAACCTTTATAGACTAAGGGGCACTCTTTTTTTGTTTATAAAGGGTATTAAACTCTTTTATAGGCACAGGTTTACTACAGATATAACCTTGATAAACATCACAATGCTTCTCTTTTAAGTATTGTACCTGTTCTTTTGTTTCTACTCCCTCTGCAACAACCTGAAGTTTTAAAGTCTGTGCCATATTAATAATGGTCTCAATAAAAACAGAACCCTCTTCACTATTATAATCATCTAAGAAAGTCTTATCAATCTTTAAAACATCAATAGGAAACTTTTTAAGGTAAGACAAAGAGGAGTAACCGGTTCCAAAGTCATCTAAAGATATCTGTACACCAAGTTTTTTAATCTCACTAAAGGTTTTATGTACAGAACTGTTGTTGTGTAAAAAAATATATTCTGTAATTTCAAGAAAAATATTATTAGCATTAACCTGATACTGGTTTAAAAGAAACTCCAAATCATGAACAAAGTCTTTTTCTTTCATTTGTTTAGCGGCTACATTGATAGCGAGTTTAATGTCTATACCTTGGTCTTCCCAAGCTTTTTTCTGTTTGATGGCTGTTTCAAGTACCCACTTACCCAGTTCAACAATAAAACCATTTTGCTCAGCAATAGGAATAAAAAGAAAGGGTGGAATAAGACCTTTTTCTGGATCTTTCCAGCGAATAAGAGCTTCTGCTCCAATAATTTCGTTAGTTAAAACGCTGTTTTGGGCTTGATAAAAGAGTTCATAATGATTATTATTTAAGGCATCACTCATGCTGTTAGTTAACTCTATAATCTTTTGTGTTTTTCTATTAAGTTCTTCGGTAAAGAAGTGATAACCTCGTCGTCCCTTCTCTTTTGCTTCATACATAGCGATATCAGCATTTTTCATAAGCGTTAAGAGGTTTTCTCCATCTTTAGGGTAGAGAGTAATACCGATACTGCTAGAAATGTTAATTGGAAAGGTTTTAATAACCCAAGGTTTCATAAGTCTGTTTTGAATACGAGTGATTATTTCAATAAGTTCTATTTCATCTTTAAAATCAGTCAGTACAATAATAAATTCATCTCCACCAATACGTGCAACAACATCATTAGCACGTAAAATATCTTGAATAGTATGGGCAATGTTTTTTAGAAGTTCATCCCCTATATCATGCCCAAGAGAGTCATTTACAGATTTAAAGTGATCTAAATCTAAGAAAAGTAGGGCAAATGATTTTTTGTTTCGTTTACTCTGTTCAATAATATGTTCTACTCTTTCTTGGAGATGATTTCTATTGGCTAAACCACTTAAGGTGTCTGTACGAGAGAGGTTATATAAATCAGCTCTTTCTTGTTCAAGTCGTAAAAAGGTCTGCACCATAGAAGAGCGAATATACTCAAGTTCTTTAATTTTAAAAGGATAAGGAATCTGAGATTGATAATAAGAGTATTGACGTAGAAGCTCAAGAGGTATAGCAATAAACCTTCGTATGGCTAACCAAAAAAGAAGAATAAGGATAATGGGTAAAAAGACAAAAAGTAGAAAAAACTTCTCTCTAGCATGTTCAAAATTTTCATTTATAGTATGATGGTCAATATAAAATATAAGGGTATAAGACCTTTGGTTTTTCCCTACATAATAGTGAATATCTGCCTCAAAACCTATTTTTGTTAAGAGCTCTTTATGTATTTTGTTTTGAGTGGCTTTAAAAACCTCATTACTGTTTAAAGCGGTAAGGTACTTTGGATCGGTTGTGAGTAAAAGCTTATCATCATCAAAAATCGAGATGGCTTTAACATAAATACTGTTTGCGGCAGTTCTGTCTAAAAGTGCCCGAGATGTTGTTATGGGCTCTTTTCTAACATGTTTAGAAAGAATATAAGAGAGTTCAGAAAGATCATTAGTTATACTTCTTGTTATTACCCTTGCAGTGAGTTCTCTTTGGCTAAAAAAGTAGTTTATAAAAACAGCATACAGACCTATTATAAGAAGTAAGAATATCCCAATGGTAAAGTTTTTTATACTAAGATTCATAAGAGGTCTTTGGTTGGAAATGAGGCTTGACGCATACGTTCTTTTAACTCTTCACTTAAAGAGTTATTAATCCAGACAATATCGTTTAAAGAGGCTTCAAACTCTTGATAATTAAGTTCATTCATATAAGGTTTAATCACTTCAAAGAACTCTTTTGGATCTTTGCGAAGAGCCTCAATTGCTTTATTAATAAGTAGATGTAAGTTATTAAACTGATTAGAATGAGAATTTAGAGCCTCTTTTGTAGTATAAAGCGCATCTACAACAAGTAAGTCGAGCTTATTTTTAGTGGAGAGAATCTCTTTAAATCCATTTTTTTCTAACTTGAAATCAAAAGGAATATAGGTGATAATGAGTACAAGTTTTTCACTGTTGTTATTTTTCAGCGTTGCTATCTCTGTTTGGTCACGGTTAATGTAGTTGATACGGCTTTCATCTATTTTATAGTGTTTAATAAAGTCTTCTAAGAGGGTGAAATTAACAGAGTCCATCTCTAAGTAAGCATCTATTTTTTTATTGCTGTTTTGTAATTCATTAATGGAATGGTTACTCATAATAATATCTCCACCATTAGAGCGGTCAAAAAGTATAATAGGTACAAGAGAGGGTATTTGAGGCTTTAAGGCAGAGTGTTCATACTGTGTTCCACAGTATGCCTCAGAGTTTCCCGCCTTATAAAGGTACATGTTTTCACTTAAGGAGACAACATGTATCAGTTTAATGTCAATTTCATCAAGCCAACCCTTCTCTTTAGCGTAAAATAGAGGTGTATAACCAATCCAGGTAGTGGTAGATATCTTAAGAGTGTGATCATGAGATGGGGAAGAGCAAGCACTTAAAAATAGCAATAAAAGTGTAAGAAATCCAACTTTTTTCATTTTGCACCCCACTATAAATATTAAAGTTTCTAATATATTATAGCCTTTAATTTCTATGTTTCACTCTAATATTGGGTATTGTTAAGAAAAACAGTCTGCCCAGGAAGGGCAAAATCAATCTCATGTTTTTGTAAGATTTCCCAGATATTATAAAGAATATCTTCTTTAACCTTGTGCCACTCTTCTTTTGTAATAGTACGTGAAAAGGTCTGTACAAGAATATTTAGATGAGAGTCTTCAAAACTATCAAGATAAACAAAACGCTCTTTTTTCAGTCCTAAAAGGTTCTTTTTAGAGACAAAAATATTATCCCTATACTCATTTTCAAGGTTTTCAATATCATCACTTTGAACAAGCTCGGGGTGTTGTGAAAGCATATGTTTTATCTCTTCAATCAGCGCACGAACCTTTTGAGGCTGAGTAGTGTAGGAGATAGAGATAGTTGTTTTAATCTCTTTTCCTAAATGTCTTTTGCTCCAATTAACAATTGGTTTAACAGAGGCTTCGGCATTAGGTAAAATTACAAGAGAGTTATCAAAGGTTCTGATTTTCGTAGAACGAAGCCCCACATTGACCACCTCTCCTTCTATACCATTGATACTAATCAAATCCCCTTGAGAGAAGGTATTATCAAGTAAGATATTTAAAGAACCAAAAAAGTTAGCCATAGAATCTTTAGCAGCCAATGCAATGCCTAAACCAAAGATACCTAAAGTGGTGAGTACGGTTTGAAGACTAATACCCATAACATTGAGGTACACCACAAAGGCGATAATAGCTATGAGCATTTTTAAAAGGTCAATAGACAAAGAAATCAGTGCTTTTTGGTTTTTATTTTTCTCGTGTGTCTCAAAATATCCAACAAAAATATAGGCTAAGATTTCCATAAAAAAGTATGCCAAACTCATAATATATGCCAAACTAATAAAAGATACAAAACCTTCTTGAGGAGGAAGAGGGTACATTAACATAATAACAAAATAGTCAATGGCAGTAACAAGAAGCAAAAGACGCACAGGACGAAGTAACTTTCTATTTTCATAATGTTTAAAATTGAAGATTCTAAAACGTAAAATCAGTTTCATAAGAAATGAACTTAAAAACAGAAGTAAAATAATAATTAAAAGAGCTACGAGCTTACCTGTGTTAAGGTATAAAAAGTTAATCTTTTTATTTAACCAAAGGGCAGAAGGAGCGGCGTTAACGCTTTTAATGATTTCATCATAATTAATCAAAGAAAAAATGGTCTTTTGTGCAAGAATTTGAGGGTTTTCTTGGGTATACGATAATAACATATCTAATGTTTCTGAGATGGTTATATACGCCTTGTAGTTTTCTCTTATAGTCTCTGCCATAGGGTTCTTGTCATTTAAAACAGAGTGGTAAATCTTAGTAAACTTATCTTTATTTATTTTCTTATGTTTCTCTTTTTGGTTTTGTGTAAAAGTTTTTATCTCATTTTTAGTGGGATAGGTTTGAAGGATTTCTCCTAAGCTTATAATATAATGATTTAAGTACCTTAACTGCTCTAAATAACCCAGTTCAAGTTGGTCACGTTTAGCTGCAAAACTATTTCCTCTTTTCAGGTTCAGTACAATTCTGTTTTGTAAAAAACGGGTACGGGCTTGAAACTTTTTTTGAACAATAAAACCATTAGAATAGGGGTCATCTTTGACATGAATTAAAATCTCTTGCAGGTAATCTTGATTATCTTTAAAGAGTTTTTGCATGGTCTCTTCGTTGATACTATTGTTTCTGTCAAAGGCTTGTTCTTGAAGTTTATGTACCTTTTGTAAAGAGTGTAAGATAGGGGTTTGAACAACAAGGTATTTAATATCAAAAGAGAATGCCAATGTAAAAAGAAAAAGTATAGAAAGTATAATACGCATGTAAAGTCTCCAAAATATATAATGAATAAAGATTATAACGCACAAAACGATGGCTGAAGTAAATGTAGTGCTTAAAGTGAGTCTAAATATAAGGGCATAAAACTTAGTCTTTAGCCCTCGTCTATTTTGTAATGTTAAAAGATAGCTTTTGCCATAAGAGATAATTTTTTTGTTTCTTTGTGAGGACTCATGCCTATGGTTTATAAGATAGGCTTAACCAAACTTACCTGTAATATACTCTTCTGTAAGTTTTTCAGCAGGGGTTACAAAAAGTTCTTCTGTTTTACCCAGTTCAATTAAGTCACCAAGATACATAAAACCTGTATAGTCAGATACGCGAGCAGCTTGTTGCATGTTATGTGTAACAATTAAAATAGAGACCTTCTCTTTAAGTTCAATAATTAATCTTTCAATACCCTGAGTAGAGATAGGATCAAGTGCTGAGGTAGGTTCATCAAAAAGTAAAACCTCTGGCTCAACAGCAATGGCTCTTGCAATACAAAGACGTTGCTGTTGCCCCCCTGACATACCATTAGCATCATCTTTAAGACGTGCTTTGGTCTCTTTCCAGATCGCGGCGTCTTTAAGTGCTTTTTCAACACGATCCGCAAGTTCAGTCTTATTTTTTATACCCTTAAGACGAAGCCCATAAGCAACATTATTAAAGATACTCATAGGAAATGCCGTGGGTTTTTGAAAAATCATACCGATTTGCGTACGAAGTTTAATCATATCCTCTTTTTCTGTTAGGATATTGCGCCCCTCAAAAAGAATCTCCCCACCATAATTGTTACCGGGGTAAAGATCATGCATACGGTTAAATGAACGAAGAAGTGTTGTTTTTCCACAACCTGAAGGACCGATAAGTGCCGTTACCTTGTTTTTCGCAATGGGCATAGAGATGTTTTTTAAACTAGGTTCAGGTGCACCCGCATAAGTAAATTCAAATTTCTTCGTTTCAAGTGCTTTTTCTTCTTTGATGTTGATAATAGTTGCCATAATAATCTCTCTCTTATTTCTTATTTCGTTTTGGTGCTAATATAACTCTTCCAAGGATATTTAGTGTTAAAATAAACATGGATAAGATAAATGCCGCAGCCCATCCTAGTTTTTGCCAGTCTTCATAAGGGCTGGTTGCATAATTAAACATCGTAACCGTAAGTGAAGCAATTGGCTCACTTAGGTCGGTGTTTAAGAAGTTATCATTAAATGAGGTAAACAGAAGCGGAGCGGTTTCTCCAGAAACTCTTGCCACACCAAGTAAAACACCAGTTAAGATACCTGTTTTAGCCCCACGAAGCACAACCTGTAAGATAACCTTATATTTTGGTGCACCCAGAGCAAAAGCTGCTTCGCGTAAGGTTGAAGGAACAAGCTGGAGCATATCATCAGTCGTTCTTAAGATAATAGGCACCATAATGATACTTAATGCCGCAATTCCTGCCCAACCACTAAAGTTACCCATAGGTGCAACAATAACTGCGTAAACAAAAGAGCCAATGACAATAGAAGGTGCTGACATCATAATATCTGAGATATCTCTAATAATATTAGCCAGTTTAGATTTTAGCCCACCATACTCACTTAGGTAAGTCCCTGCTAAAATTCCAAGAGGAACACCAATTAAAGTTGAAACACCAATCAGCAGAGCTTGACCAATAAGGGCATGTTTAAGCCCAGACTCTTCATAACCAGGAGGTGCACCTTCATAAATAAAGATATTCCAGTTAATTGCATCAATACCATTAATAACTAAGATGCTTAAAATCCATAATAAAAAACCCATTCCAATAAGTGCTGAAAGTGTTGATAAAACCATAACAAGCTTATTTATCAGGATTCTTTTTTCCGTATAACTCATTTAGCACTCCTTCCTCGTTTTAAAAAGGCGAACTTAGCAAAGGTAATGACAGCAAAAGACATCATAAATAAAATCATGGCTAAGTAGAACAAAGAAGAGAAGTATAAGTCTTCATCTGCTTCAGCAAACTCATTTGCTAATGCCACTGGAATAGAGGTCGTAGGATCAGTAATAAGGGAAGGAATCTTATGCACATTACCCATCACAAAGGTTACTGCCATGGTTTCACCAACGGCACGACCTAAGGCTAAGATAGCGGCTCCAATAATTCCTGCTTTGGCATAAGTAATAACAATATCTTTGACGACATCCCATTTTGTTCCACCAAGAGCGTAGGCAGACTCTTTTAAGATATCAGGTGTTGTATTCATAGCATCTCGTGTGACCGCAGCCATAAAAGGAAGAATCATAACGGCAAGCACAATTCCTGCTGTTAAGAGCCCGATGCCTAGACCACCGAAGGCATCTCTAATAATAGGCACAAAATAAAAAAGCCCCCACATACCGTAGATAACAGAAGGAATCGCGGCAAGAAGTTCAATAGAAATACCAACAGGATTCTTAAGTTTCTCAGGTGCAATTTCAGAAAGAAAGATAGCCACTCCAATAGCAACAGGAACAGCAAGTCCCATAGCTAAGCTTGTTGACATAATTGAACCAACAATAGCAGGTAAGGCACCAAATTTTTCAAGATTTGGTGCCCATTTTGAATTCGTAATAAACTCAAAACCAAAGGCATCTATTGCAGGCTTAGCTTCTTCAAACAAGACGCCAAAAATTGCGCCTGTTATAAGAAGGGTTAACAGAGCAATAGAGAGTGTTGACAGATGAAAAAACCGATCTAAAAACTTGTTCATTATTCTTCTTTTAAATGTACTAAAGAAACTTTTCGTTAGCGAAATGGCTACGTCTAGTTTTATTAAGAGAATTTTATTTCATTTTGGTTACATAAAGATTACCCGATTTTAAAATCGAGACTTAATGGATACTGTAGCCAATTCCACGGATTGTTTTGATGTAGTTGTTTGTCTGTGTTGGGTCTATCTTCTCTTTAAGTCGTTTAATTGCAACATTAACTGTTCTCTCTTCTGTTGTTTTTCCCTCTCCCCAAACATTTTTAAGAAGATAGTCTCTTTGCAAAACACTGTTTCTGTTTTTAATAAAAGTCAGAAGAAGGTCAAATTCTAGTTTTGTTAACTCAACAGGAATTTCTTTTATTCTTGTAACTCTAAGGTTAAGATCCATAACAATATCCCTAAAGGTTAGAACCTCTTTTTTAATATCTTTTTTAGTACGCATTAATAGAGCATTAATACGTAAAAGAAGTTCTTTAAGCTCAAATGGTTTTGTCATATAGTCATCCCCACCTCGTAAGAATCCCTCTTCGATATCATCCATACTCCCTTTTGCTGAAAGAAAAATAACAGGTACATTCATACCCTGCTCTCTTAGCATAGAGATATATTCAGACCCTTCTACATCAGGCAGGTTTCTATCCATAATAATAAGGTCAACCTCTTCTTCATCTAATACATTTTTTACATACTTAGTGCTTAAAAATCCTAGGGTTTCGTAATTCTCTTTTTCTAAGCGATGTTCTAAGAGCTCTAATAAATCTTTATCATCTTCAACAATTAATATAAGTGCTTTAGTCATTCTCTTCCCTTTGAAAGCACCTATAAAAATAAATACTTTTATGGTGAGAATAATAAGGAATTAATGTTTCATAAAGGTTACAAGATATCAAAAAAATGTAATTAAAATGTTATTGCAAGGTCTTCTTTTTGTCACCAAAGAGTGTCAAACCAGTAATAATTTATTTTTATAATTCGTTCAAATTAATTTAGGGAGAACTAAATGAAACTTCAAACTTCAAAAAGCTTAGTCTTAAGTGCATTAACGGCAACTACGTTATTATTAACAGGTTGTGGCGGTGGTGATGGTGATACAATCACATTTAATTATGGAGATGGTACAGTAACACCAACCACAACAGGTGATACTACAACTGATGACTCTACCTTAGGTACTATTGTTATTGATGGTGAGATTAATGCACCAGGGACGACACCTTGTCCAGCAACAACAACAGAAACAATTACACTTCAAGGGTATAAGGTATGTGAGCTTCCCGCAAGTATTACGTCAAACCTTACTTTACCAACAGGTAATATGTACAGAATTACTTCAGCTGTACTGGTTGAAGATGGTGTTACCTTAACGATAGAAGAAGGAACGCAGCTTTTTGGAACAACAGGAGCATATCTTGCGGTTAAACAAGGCGCTAAACTGAATGCAGATGCTACTTCACAAAGACCTATTGTGTTTACTTCAGAAGCTGAGGTACTGGGTGGAGCAGCAGGTCAAGGTCAATGGGGTGGGCTTACGCTTTTAGGGCGAGCACAAACCAATAAGGGTGAAGAGTCTTATGAAGCAGACACCTCACTTAAATTTGGTTCTGCTACAACAGATTTTAATGCAGAAAGTTCAGGTGTTTTACGTAATCTTATTATCAGGAATACAGGTTATGAGGTTTCAACAGATGCTGAACTTAATGGTCTTTCATTAGCAGGTATAGGCTCAGGAACTATTATTGAAAACATTCTTGTAGAAAATGGTGCAGATGATGGTATTGAATTATGGGGTGGAACAGTAACGCTTCAGGGTGTTTCTATTATTAATGCCTTTGATGATTCACTTGATTGGGATCACGGTTGGACAGGTTCAGTAAATGGGCTTACTATTATTCAACAAACCGTTAAAGATGATGGTTCACGTGGAATTGAAGCCGATAATGATGGTTCAAATCATGATGGAATCCCCCGTTCAAATCCAACCATTGAGAACTTTACTATCTCAACAGTAGCTAATGCGGGAGAAGGTATCTACTTACGTGAAGGTACAGGTGGGAAGTTCGTAAATGGTATCGTAAACTCTAACTCAACAGTAACGGGAATTGCAAGCCTTATGATTAGAAATACAGCAACACGTGATAATGGAGAAATTTCATTTTCAGGGGTAAGTCTTAACTCTACAAATAATATTAACTTTTCAGGAAAAGATGGTGTTCTTGCTTCTGAAACCGAAGCAATCTTTAATCTTGGTGTTCCTTGTGTAGCAGGTACAATACAAGATGGTGTTATAGGGGCGAAGAAAGTCTGTGTACTTCCAGCAAGTATTACATCTAATATGACACTTTCATCTGCGGACTTGTACAAGATTATAAGTGCAGTTTTAGTAGAGAGTGGTGCAACCCTTACTATTCCAGCAGGAATTACAATGTATGGAACAGATGGTTCATATTTAGCCATTAAACAAGGGGCTAAACTTGAAGCGAATGGTAGAGCAGACGCACGTATCTTATTTACTTCTGAAATAGCTATACTTGGTGGTGGAGATGCTCAAGGTCAATGGGGTGGGCTTACGCTTCTAGGGCGAGCACAAACCAATAAGGGTGAAGAGTCTTATGAAGCAGACACCTCACTTAAATTTGGTTCTGCTACAACAGACTTTAATACAGAAAGTTCAGGAACATTACGTTATCTAACGATTAGAAATACAGGTTATGAGGTATCAATAGATGCTGAACTCAATGGTCTTTCATTAGCAGGTATAGGCTCAGGAACGGTTATTGATAATATTATTGTAGAAAATGGTGCGGATGATGGTATTGAGTTATGGGGTGGAACAGTTGGTCTTACGAACATAACGATTACAAATGCCTTTGATGATTCACTTGATTGGGATCATGGTTGGACAGGTTCTGTTGATGGGCTTGTTATTACACAATCAAATGTAAAAGATGATGGTTCACGTGGAATTGAAGCCGATAATGATGGTTCAAATCATGATGGCATCCCCCGTTCAAATCCAACAGTTGCTAACTTTAGTATTACAACAACAGCAGCGGGTGGAGAAGGTATCTACTTACGTGAAGGTACGGGTGCTAAATTTATTACGGGTACGGTAAATTCGAAATCAGCAGTGCTAGGCATAGCAGCCCTTATGATTAGAAATACAGCAACACGTGATAATGGTGAAATTGCATTCACTGCAGTAACGCTTAATTCTGATAATAATATAAACTTCTCCGGAAAAGATGGTGTTCTTGCCTCTGAAACCGAAGCAATCTTTAATGGAACCTATGTAGCTCCGTAGAGATAAATCCTCAAGTAAGAAGAGATCCAATCTTCTTACTTTCTTTTTCTTTTTTTTAATCCTCTTTTTGTAACCAAACGGTCACTTCTTAGTAACTTTAAAGTAACTCCTTTTTTCTAAAATTCTTTCATATAAGACTAAGGGAAGAATGCATGCGAAAATCTATGCTAAGTATGGCAGTAGTTGTTGTTCTAGGGACAACATCACTTTATGCTTCGTCAAACAATATGGCGGAATCATTAATGAAACTTAGAGCAGACGTTGAACAACTTGATGCTTCTATTACAGATGAAAAAGATGCGTATAAGGCATCAATGAGATCACTTCTTCGTCAGAAAAATGACTTAGAATCAGTGGTGGCAAGAGAAGATCTTAAAATCAAACAGATTCAAAGAGAGTTAACTAAGGTAAAAAAAGAGATTAAAGAAGCAGGAAAAAATACACAAGGGCTTAAACCTCTTGTTTTAAATGCCTTAGACATCTTAGAAGCTAATGTGAAAATAGCACTTCCTTTTAAAACGACAGAACGTCTTAATGATATTGAAAAGATTCGTTCACAACTTAATGCTAGTCTTATTGCTCCTCAAAAGGCCTTAGCCCTTACCTGGAATGCTTATGGTGATGCCATTCGTATGACAAAAGAGAATGGTATCTTTAAACAGACTATCAAAATTGGTGGAACAGACCGTTTAGCTGAGGTAGCCCGTCTTGGAACCGTAGCAATGTTTTACAAACTTCCTGATGATAAAGTTGGTTTTGTAGATAAGGATTCAAAGGGTTGGTACTATAAAGAGCTTGTAGAAAAAGAGCAGCAAGAGCAGGTCTTAGCCTTGTTTGACTCATTTAAAAAGCAGATTCGTTCAGGTTATTTTACTCTACCTAATGCGATAGCTGCTGTGGAGGTTAAATAATGAAAAAGATTGTATTGGTTTTATTAATAGCAAGTTTAAGCCTATTTGCAGCAACAGAGTCAGAATTAGAACGTGCGTATGCTAAAGAGTTTGCTTACTTAAAAGCACAAAAAAATATGCTTACAAAACGTCTTAGTGAGCTTAAGTCAAGCCAGTCTAAAAATATTACTATAGCCAAAAAAGACCTTAGTGTTTTACAAAACAAGGTACTTAAAAGAAATGCTCAGAGTGAAAAACTTGAAGATGAACTTTTTAGAACACACCAAAATGCGCAGGTGATTTCAGATGATACTTCACTTTTAGAAAATGTAGCTATGCAATCAGCAGCTACATTAAAACCTTATGGGGTAGATGTTCAGGTTGATCCTAATGCCTATCAAAGCTCTTTAGAGACTATTTTTACTCAGGCTAATGCACTAATTAAAAAGCTTTCTAGCGTAAGAGTTCAGAAGGGTAGTTTTTATGTTAAAGATGGAAGTGAAATAGATGCTCAAATTGTTAAGGTTGGGAATATTGCTTCTTATGCTATTTCTGACTCAGCTTCAGGTGCTTTAGTTCCAGCAGGTGCAGGTAAGTTCAAATTGTGGAATGCTCCAGAAGCAGGAGAAACGGCAGTTGCTTTATCAGCAGGAACGCAAGCCAATAGTATTCATATGTTTATTTATGAAAATGCAAATAAAGAGATTGCAGATGCTACAGAGAAAACAGTTATTGATGTTATTAACTCAGGTGGAATTATTGGTTGGGTAATCATGGCACTTGGTGCGGTGGCTATCTTACTTGTTATCTTAAGAGTTTTCTTCTTATTGGGTGCAAGTAAGTCAACAGGTGTTCTTGCTAAACAAGCCTTAGAAAAGTTATTAACAGGCGGTAAAGATGAAGCCTTAGCTTTTATGAAGGCTAAAAAAGGTTCAACAGCACGAGTCATTAAATCAACTATTCGTAATCTTGATAGAGAGCGTGAACATATTGAAGATATTGTATCTGAAGCAATTTTGCATGAGAGTGGAAGATTAGACCGTTTTGGTTCAGTGATTTTAGTGGTTGCCGCGGTGGCTCCTTTGTTAGGTTTATTAGGAACGGTAACTGGGATGATTGCAACCTTTGACATTATTACTGAGTTTGGAACAGGTGACCCTAAGTTACTTTCAGGAGGTATCTCAATTGCCCTTGTAACTACAGAATTAGGTTTAATTGTTGCCATTCCTGTACTAATGCTTGGAAACCTTCTTGGTGGTTGGGCTGAGCGTATTAAAGACTCAATGGAGCATTCAGCACTGCATATCATTAATGAGTATAACAAGCAGTACTAAATGGAAACCTTAACAGAATTTTTTAGACAGTTTATTGAGTATATGCAAAGTGGCGGATTAGTTATGTGGCCCCTTTTTATCTCCGTCATAATACTTTGGTATGCCCTTGGATATAGATATCACACCTTAAAACGTGGATCAAATGCAAATGTTAGAAATCTTGTAAGAAAGTACAGCAGGGGGATTAGAAGAGATACAAAGGGTTTGATTGATGGCGCTATAGTTGAAGCGATTTCTATTGTGGATGCTTATGGAAGAACACGTGAAACACGTAGGTATTTAGATGATGTTTTTGCTTATCATTTGGCAGAGATGGCTAAGTACAGACGTCTAGTTATGACGATTGTTGCTGCAGCTCCACTTATTGGGCTTTTAGGAACAGTTATTGGAATGATTGAGACCTTTGATTCACTTGCTGATTCTGTTTTGTTCTCACAAACAGGAGGGATAGCAGGGGGAATTTCTCAAGCACTTTTTACCACACAATTGGGTCTGGTAGTGGCAGTTCCTGGATTAATTATAGGGCGTATTTTGGACAGAAAACAAGACAATATGATTACAGACTTAGATCAGATAAAAGATATTTTATCAACAAAAGAGCCCGAAGGTTCTCCGAATGAAAGATAGTCTGGATTTCAGTCTAGTCGGGGGCTTATACCAAAAAGCACTTAGCATTAAGATTGAAAATGGGAAGAACCAATTTTCATATAAAAGAGTTCTAAGAACTCATACAGAGGATACTTAAATGAAATTTCGTCCACGAAAAGCAAAAGAAATTGATGTAGATATGTCACCACTGATTGATATGGTTTTTATTCTATTAATCTTTTGTATGGTGAGTTCTACCTTTACAAAAGATATGAAACTCGACCTTAATCGTCCAGGAGCTTCTTCGGCATCAAAGGCATCTTCAAAGGTGATTCGTGTCTATATTGATAATCTTGGAGATACCTATGTAGATACTCAACCTGTCAAAACATGGGCTATTCAAGGAAAGGTTCGTGACCTTTTACGTGCTTCGGCACAAGGCTCTGTTTTAGTCATTACTGATGACACCATTGCTGTAGATAAATTGATCGAAGTGGTGGACCAGTGTCGTATGGCAGGGGCTAAAGATGTTGCTGTTGCAACTGAGAAAGAGGTAGGTTAAGGTGAAAAATAAGCTTAACATCCTAAAAGCATCGGTTTGGATGGTTTTTGGTCTTGTTTTTGTTTTTTCATTGCTTATTTTAATGAATGACAATGGTGGCATACTTGAGCCTAAAAAGAAAAACGAGAGCATGGGTTTTGTGGCAAAAAAGAGTGTAAAACCAAAGCCGAAACCAAAACCAAAACCAAAACAGAAACCAAAAAGAGCTAAGGCAAAAAGGTCTGCTTCTGTGCCAAGTTTATCGTCATCTTTAAGTGGAATTGATACCGGTTTAGATGCTTTTATGTCTGAAGATATGAATATGGATGATGCACTTCTTGGAGATGTAGGAAAAAATATGATTATGAGTGAAGACTCTGTAGATGTTGCTCCTACTCCAAGTGAAAGAACGGCAATGCTGTATCCTAAGAAAGCAAGAAAACTGGGTATATCAGGTTATGTTTTAATGAATTTACTTGTAAATAAAAATGGAGATGTAGAGAAGGTAAAAGTGCTTGAGTCTTTACCTGCAGATGTGTTTGATGAAGTGGCTATAGCAGGAGTAAAATCTTGGCACTTTAAACCGGCTCAATATAAGGGTCAAGCAGTTAAGGTCTGGGCGAAACAGAAAATTCGCTTTGATCTTCAATAGGATTAGTTATGAAAAAAGTATTAGTTTTAATTTTAGTTATTGTCCTTAATAGTTTTGCGGCAGATACAAAATCTCAAGATGAGATAGACCACTTGGCACTAGCAGCACTTCTTCTTAAAGATGGTTTTACTTCTCGTGCAAAAGAGGAGTTAAAGCAGGTAGACCTTAACAAAGAGAAGCTTGACCTAGCTCGTTTTTATACCATTGACGGATTGGTGTATACAAAACTTTCTAATTATGAAAAAGCGAACCTAAGCTTTAAAAAAGCCTTAAGCTATGAGGGTGCTGATAGAGCCTTGTATCTTTATATTGCGCAAAATGCTTATAAACTCCAAAAGTATCAAGAAAGTTTAGATGCTATTACTAAGGTACGAGACTTAGCCGATAAAAAACCTTCAGTTATTGCGCTTGAAGCAGAGTGTAATTGGAGATTAAAGCGTGAAAATGAAGCTCTAGTTACCTTATCAAAGGGTCTTAGACTTTTTCCTTCTGAGTGGATTTTTTATAAACAGCGTTTTAATTATCTTGTGACACTTCGTCTGTATCAAGCAGCATTAAATGATGCTCAGGTTTATCTAAAAAATGCAGAGGCTAATGAAAAAACAGTATTAGCTTTTATCTCTGTTTTAAAAGAGAGTGGCGACACAGATAAGGCTATTGAATTAGCAGAAATGGCAAATCTTCAATATATTAAGTCAGCTAAGGTAACTGTTCTTTTAGCACATTTATATATGGATAAAGAGATGTTAGTAGCTGCAGCAGAGCTTTTTGATGAAGCCTCTATTGAAGATAGAAAATATACTAAAGAAGCTGCTGAAATGATGCGTCGTGCTCAACAGTTTATAATTGCCTTATATAAAAACTCTCAGATGTTAGATATGAAAGAGAAATTAAAACAGCGTATTGCTATTTATATTGAGTTTGCTGCTTATGAGAGAATTATTGTGAGTGAAAAAGCCTTAAGACGAAGTGGTCTGATAGAAGATGAAATGATTCGTTATGCCTTGGCATACTCTTATTATATGACATACCGTTTTAAAAAGAGTGAAAATCAATTGAAACAGCTTACACGTCCTGACCTTTTTGCAAAAGCAACAGAATTACGTAAAAACATACACAAATGTGAAAATGATGGTTGGGAGTGTGAAATATGAGAGCCTTAATTTTAGTTATCGCCTTAATGGGTTCTTTGTTAGCCGCCGTAGTTAATACAGGTGATTTAACAGTTTTCTTATTAGAAGATGGAAAACCCTTGGCGAATCAAGAACTTGTTGTGTTTAAAAAGCATAAGGCTCTTAATGAGAATGAAAAGCCAAGATATGAGAAGTACTCAAAGTATGTGACAGATGAAGATGGTTATGTGAGTACAGAACTTCCTACGGGAGAGTATAAACTACACCTTTTTGCAAAAAAAGATGGTATTGCCTTGGCTTTTTTGAAAAAGAAGTTTAGTATTAAAAGAGATAAAGAGTCTCAAGTGATTTTATCGCTTAAAAAAGACAGGTCTTTAGCCTTCTCAGATACGGAATCACCAGCAGCACAAAACACTACTCGTATTTCTCAAACAAAAAAGAAGATAAAGGGTTCACTTCTACTTAAGATTAGTTCAGAAGAAGACTCTAGCCCAGTGAAAGATGCACGTGTTTTTGTCCAAGGGCAAAGTATGGATTTTCTTTCTAAGGCAGATGGCTCTGTTTCTATGGAGTTAGCAGAGGGTGAATACACAATCTCTATTATTCATAGTGACTTTTCTACCCAGAGTATAAAAGTAAAAATGATTGCTAAAGAGTTAGTTACAAAAGATGTGACACTTTCCCCTTCATCTATGGAGTTAGAAGAGTTTGTTGTGTTAGCCCCCCATGTCGGAGGGTCTATCTCTTCTATTATTAATGAGAAAAGAAACTCGGCTAAGGTTGAAGATATTATTGGTTCCGATCAGATGAGTAAGTCGGGTGATTCAAATGCCCAAAGTGCGCTTAAACGTCTCTCTGGAGTTACTATTGTTGATGGTAGTATTTATGTTCGTGGTTTAGGTGAACGCTATACAACAGCAACACTTAATGGTCTTGGTATTCCAAGCCCAGAACCCACACGTCGTGTTGTCCCCTTATCTCTTTTTCCTGCGGCTATTATTGATAGTATTTCGGTTCAAAAAACATATTCAGCAGATATGCCAGCGCAATTTGGTGGGGGTGCCATTGATATTAGAACAAAGAATATCCCTGATGACTTTTTTATGAATGCAAAGATTGAAAC
>JAJRQV010000043.1 GCA_024280035.1 Campylobacterales bacterium | reverse complement strand
GTTTTCCACCAAGACTTAAACCAATCAGAGTTGCAACCGGTGTTGCCAAAGCAAGAGCACAAGGGCAGGCAATTACAATCACGGAAATTCCCACCATAAAGTAGCGGTCAAAAGAGTTATCTAATAATAACCATCCTATAAAAGTCAATAAGGCTAAGACTAAGATAGCGGTTGAAAAATGCCCTGACATTTTGTTCGCAATCATCTCAATACGAGGTTTTTTACTCATTGCCGAATCCAGCATTGAAGCTAGATTAGATAAGGTCGAAGAAGAGAAATCCTTAAGTGCCCTGTAATGAAAACGTGTATCCACACAGACCGTACCCGAGATAATCTTATCTCCTATTGTTTTATAAATAGGACGGCTCTCCCCGCTTAGACTTGACTCATCAAAATACCCTTCACCCTCTAAAACTTCACCATCAAGAGCTGCTTTTTCGCCCGGTCTAATCTCAATAATATCGCCTACTTTTACCTCATGAACATTAAGACTAAGCAGTTCATCACCTCTAAATACATTCACCTCATTAGGAATATGTTTTCCAATAACATCTAAGGTATCTGCTGCAGATTTTTTACTTAAAACCTCTAAGAACTTACCCAAAAGAACAAAGGTAATAATCATCGCAACCGAATCAAAATATGCCTCACCTGATTGCATTAAAGTGATGTAAATTGAGTATATATAAGTAAGACTTGCTCCTGTTGCAACAAGAATGTCCATATTAACAATCTTGTTTTTTATTCCAAAATAAGCCCCTCTAAAAAAGACTCCTCCCGAATAAAAGAGCACGGGTGTCGCTAAGACCCATTCAGCAACATTAAGAACATTTTTAATGTCTTGTGTCATTCCTGTAAAATAACCTGCATATTTAGCAATAGCTATCCACATTATATTCATCGTTGAAAACAGAGCGACAACAATACGTAAGTAGTAATTTTTTCGCTCTTTATTGGCTTTTTCTTCTTGAATAGACGGGTCATAAGGGAAGGCGTTATACCCAATAGCACGAATCATATCGATGATGGCTGAGAGTTTTACAATATGATCTGCCCAGATGATTTTTGCCTTGTTATTGGTGTAGTTAATATGTACATCAACCACCCCCTCAAGCTTATGTAGTGCCTTCTCATTTAACCAAACACATGCCGCACAATGAATACCTTCAATAACTAAAGAAATTTCTTGAAATCCATCCGAATTTTTTGTCACAAACTGCTCATAAAATGAGTCTGTATCAAAAGAGCTGGAGTCCTCAAAAGTGTGGGTCGGAGCAGAAAGTTTTTTATCCCCTAGTTTCTCATAAAATCCATCAAGATTAGATTCATTTAAAAGATGAAAAACACCCTGACAACCTGTACAGCAAAAGTAGCGAATAGTGATCTGCGAAGCAGAACTTTCAGGTGAAGCCGCATCGACGTAATGGTCTTCATCTTTTATCATCACCTCTTCATCAAAATCTAGATGACAGTGCGTACATGTAATCTTAGACAAATTCAAACTTTCCTATTTTTCTGTTTTTTTGTAATTTATCATACTTTTCAACACTACCTTGCATGGCTATATAAATCCCCTGTTCTTTTTGTGCCTTTGCATAACCTAATGCCATAGAAAGGTTTGCTGTAGCTTCAATAGGGTCTACTTCAAAAGGAACCATAGCCCCCGTTAAAATAATGACCCTATCTACAAAAATCTCTGCAAAAAACTTGGCTGTTATCTCCATAGTGTCTGTTCCATGTACCACTATAAAATGCGTGTCTTTTGAGGCAGCAATGATTTTAGCAATAATTTTTCTATCTTCCATCTCCATGTCAAGGGAGTCCTTATACATCACACCGGCAAGCTCAACCTCATAAGTAAACTTTTCAAGTATCTTCTCAATAGCCACATTATCAAAAGGAACTTCCATTTTTCCCTTTAGTGGTTCATAACGTTTATTAAACGTTCCACCTGTATTTAAAATCAGCATATTATCTCACTTAATTTGTGTATGTTTTTAGTGGCTTGGGTTTATTGAGCTTCTGGCGTAAAAAGGTAAGTCTCTTGCACCCCTGCTTTATGTGCAGCTTCAATATCTCTCTCGCTATCACCTACTAAAAGAGAATTCTCCATATCTATATGTAAATCTTTTTGAGCTTGTAAAAGCATTCCTGCCTTAGGTTTACGACATGCACACTCACCCGAAATATCTGGATGATGCGGGCAGTGATAGACTTGGTCTATTTCAATCCCTCTTTTAGCAAATTCTCCTATCATCCAAAAAGTAAGATTTGAAAAATCCATTTCGGAGTAATAACCACGAGCAATTCCTGATTGATTGGTCACTACAACAATGTAAAAACCCTTAGCTTGATAAAACTGGCACAGCTCAAAAATACCCTCTATAAACTCAAAGTCCTCTTTTTTATGCAGGTAATTTTTTTCAATATTGATAACCCCATCTCTATCGAGGAACAAAGCAGGCTTGCTTTGAGTCAATGCGTTCGCTTCGCTAAAATGTGAATGTGTAGATGTGTTCATTTCAAAATATCTTTTTTTAAATAATTAATAAAATTAAGTAGTTTTCTTCTTAACTCTTCAATCTTTTTTTCAAAATAGAGAATATCATCAATATAAGAAATCTCTTTAGCAATAATAATTTGGGTCTCTAACTCAGCTAAAGAACCAAGAGAGATGTACAAAAAATGTATATACTCTTTTTTACCTTGTCTCGCAGCACCTTCTGCGATATTACTAGGAATTGAAACTGCAGATTTTTGCATCTGAGATGAAAGCCCATAATTTTCACTTTTTGGAAACTGGTTTGTTAAGGTATAAATATCTTTAACCAAACCAATACCAATTTTCCA
Source organism: Campylobacterales bacterium (assembly GCA_024280035.1). Classification (GTDB taxonomy): domain Bacteria; phylum Campylobacterota; class Campylobacteria; order Campylobacterales; family Sulfurimonadaceae. The sequence goes on along the minus strand of JAJRQV010000043.1, from coordinate 6,415 downwards.
AACATCCAAGTCTTTATGGGTTTTCAAAATTTACCACATCCACACATCAGACGAAGTCGCACACATCCGCACATTTATTCAGAAACTCCGTTTCTGAAAATCCCCTGCTCAATAATGTCACAAATCATATGTTCAATTAAAAGATGAGATTCTTGAATACGAGGCGTATCATTTGAAGGGACAATAAGCGTATAATCAGCAATATTTGCCATCTTCCCACCATCACGTCCGACTAAGGCAACGGTAGTAATGTTTTTTAATTTCGCTGCTTCAAAGGCATTAATAATATTTTGAGAATTTCCCGAGGTTGAGATACCAATAAAAAGGTCACCTTCATTACCCATTCCCTCAAGTTGACGAGAGAAGACCTTGTCGTAACCATAATCATTTCCAATAGCAGTAAGATTAGAAGTATCTGTTGTTAAAGCAAGAGAAGGAAGAGAAGGTCTGTCAAAACCATAACGCCCCACAAGTTCCGCAGCAAAATGTTGAGCATCCGCAGCCGAACCACCATTTCCTGCTAATAAGGTCTTTTTACCATTTTTATAAAGCTCAAGACATTCACGACCTACTGCCGCAATAGTCTCCATCAAGATTTCATCTTTTAAAATATTCTGTTTTGTATCTATTGATGCTTGAATTTGGTTTTTAATGTAATTGATCATATGATAAATTCCTATCTTGTATCTAAGTGTTTATGTCATTATAACATTCTCAACTTACTTAAAACAAATATAACTATTTTTAACACATGTAATTTTTATGTAATCGTATTTATTTAAACTTCTTTATAGATATTTTTTGATAAAATTCATAACTTTAAATAATATTGAAAAACATTAACTAGAACCAAATTATTTTTGCACGTTAAATTAGGGGAAAGATTGCTACTACTAGGGACAAAATACAATTTTACTGAACTTGAGCTCTCTCGTTTAGAAAAAAAAGTATCTTCTATTACCAATATTCCTGTTTTCATGCGAAATGATGATGATGTAGTTAATGATATTAAACAACATCTTCAGACCTGTGAAGATAAATTCATTGTTCTGAACTTACGACAATCTCCCTCAGATAAACTTATTAAGTTTTTAACCCGTATAGAACTTACAGGTGTACGTTATTATACCTTTGATCACTTTATGGAAAAAATTTTAGATAAATGTTTTGTTCCTGATAATGACCTAGACCATCTCTCTTTTTTAGAAGAAGTTTCACGTTTTAGTAAATGGCAATATTTGCAAAAACGCATTATTGATATTGCTGCCGTTTTGTCTCTGTTTATTCTAGTATGGCCCATTTTAATTTATGCTGCTTTTCGAATAAAAAAAGAGTCACCTGGTCCAATATTTTTTAGACAATCAAGAATTGGGATTAATGGAAAACCTTTTATGTGTACAAAGTTTCGTTCCATGCATGTTAACAGCCATTTTGACCCTTATACGCAAAAAAATGATACAAGAATTTTTCCTTTTGGAAACTTTATGCGTAAAACAAGAATAGATGAACTGCCTCAAATGTGGAATGTACTGATTGGTGAGATGCACTTTATAGGTCCACGTGCAGAATGGGATATTTTAGTACAAGGGTATGAAAAAGCCATTCCTTATTACAGCGAAAGGCATATTGTATGCCCAGGTATTACAGGATGGGCGCAGGTACATTACCCTTATGGGCAAAATGAAGAAGACACCCGTCAAAAACTAATGTATGATCTTTATTATATAAAACACTGGAATATTTTAGTTGAACTTAAAACCGTATGGAAAACTATTGAAGTTGTGCTCGGACGAAAAGGGCTATAAGCCTTTAAATATTATAAAAAGAAAAGATAAATGAAAAAAATATTAATTGTATTTGGAACCCGTCCAGAAGCCATTAAAATGGCGCCCCTTGTGAAAGCTTTTCAAGCTTCAACCTATTTTGAAACAAAAGTATGTGTTACGGCACAACATCGAGAAATGTTAGATCAAGTTTTAGAGCTGTTTGATATTCATGCCGATTTTGACTTAAACATTATGAAGGCAAATCAATACCTTTATGATATTACTGGAAACATTTTACAGGGCATGAAAGGTGGTTTTTCTAATTATCGTCCGGATACGGTTTTTGTTCATGGTGACACTACGACTACCTTTGCGGTCTCCTTAGCTGCTTTTTATGAAAAAATTTCTGTTGCACATATTGAAGCAGGATTACGAACAGGAAATATTTATTCGCCTTGGCCTGAATAAGCAAACCGTAAACTTACTACACAGTTAACGAGTTACCACTTTGCACCAACACAACACAGTCAAGAAAATCTACTTCAAGAAAATGTTCACGCACACAAAATTATCGTTACAGGAAACACTGTAATTGATGCCTTGCTTATTATGAAAGATAAACTTCTTAATAATACAGCTTTTCACGAACATATTAATGCAAGTATCAAGGAGAAAGGGTTTGATAAACAAAACAAAGAATATATTTTAGTAACAGGGCATCGACGTGAAAACTTTGGACAAGGTTTTATTGATATCTGTACAGCACTTAAAAACATAGCCTTAGAAAAACCACAAATTGATATTGTTTATCCTGTGCATTTAAATCCAAATGTACGTGAACCTGTAAATGATTTATTAAAAGACATTCAGAATATACACTTAATACAACCACTTCAATATGAAGCTTTTATCGCTTTAATGCTTGATGCTAAGCTCATTATTACAGATAGTGGTGGTGTTCAAGAAGAAGCACCCTCTTTAGGAAAACCTGTTCTAGTAATGCGAGATACAACAGAACGCCCTGAAGCTGTTGAAGCAGGAACAGTTAAACTCGTAGGTACAAACCCTGAGTCTATTTATATAGAAACAATGAAGCTTTTAAATGATAACTCAGCTTATGCCCTTATGGCAAAAGCACATAATCCTTATGGGGATGGAAAAGCGTGTGAGCGTATTATAAATTTTATGAAGGAACATAATGACTAAGATAGAAAAAATATGTATTATTGGGTTAGGATATATTGGTCTTCCAACAGCAGCACTTTTGGCTAACAGAGGCTTTGATATTCATGGAGTAGATGTTATTCAAAGTACAGTAGATACAATTAATCGTGGGGAAATACATATTGTTGAACCAGAACTTGATGTTTTTGTACAATCAGCAGTGCGTTCAGGCAAGCTTAAAGCAGATATCACCCCAGCAGAAGCAGACATCTTTATCATTGCTGTACCAACCCCTTTTCACGAAGGGCATGTACCTAATGTTGATTATGTTCGTTCTGCAACAGTTTCAATTGCACCCTTTATCAAAAAAGGTAATATTGTTATCTTAGAATCAACCTCTCCAATTGGAACAACCCATATGGTTGCTGATGTGTTAGCCGAGAATGGTGTTGACATATCTACTATTCATGTTGCACACTGTCCTGAACGTGTTTTGCCTGGTCGTATTATGCTTGAACTCGTTCAAAATGACAGAATTGTTGGAGGGCTAACAGAAGAAGCAACACAAATTACTGCTGAGTTTTATTCTTCATTTTGTAGTGGAGAAGTTTTACTTACAGATGCCAAAACAGCTGAGATGGCAAAATTAACTGAAAATAGTTTTCGTGATGTGAATATTGCCTTTGCCAATGAGCTTTCAATTTTATGTGATAAGTTTGATATTAATGTTTGGGAACTCATTAAATTAACAAACCGTCATCCCCGTGTTAATGTTTTACAACCTGGAGCAGGCGTTGGTGGGCACTGTATCGCAGTTGACCCATGGTTTATTGTTGCCGCAGGAGGAGAAGATGCAAAACTTATCAAAACTGCACGTGAAAGAAATGATTTTAAGAGTGAATGGGTTGTCCAGAAAATCAAAAATACCGCTTTAGAAATAGAAAAGAAAACTTCAAAATCTGCTAAAGTTGCGTGTTTAGGACTTGCTTTTAAACCTGACATTGATGACTTACGTGAGTCACCTGCACTTTATATTACCCAACAACTTTGTATGAGTCTGGAGAACGTTTTTGCGGTTGAGCCTAACATTCCTTTAGATACAGATCACAAAAAGCTGGGTATAACAAATAAAAACTTTAAACTTGTAGATGTTTTTCAAGCTATTGAAGAGGCAGACTTAATAGTCTTTCTCGTAGCACATAAACAGTATAAACGCTTAGATTTAAGTGATTTAAATACCTTTGATTTTTGTGGTGTCACAAATAAAGAACAAAAAACGATATGAAAAAAATCTACCTAACATTTGATATGGAAACAATAGTTTCTAGATTAAGTTTTAATCCAAACATTTATACCAATCTCATGTTAGGTTCTTTATACATTGCTAAAGAACTGGAAAAAAAAGATCTTAAAGCAACATTCTTTATCTCTTTAGCCCCAAAAACAGATGCTGTAAATACTGATGAATATATAGAAAATGCAAAAATGCTTATTCGTGCGCTAACTTCTTACAAAAATATACAATTGCAACCCCATATTCATATGAAAAACCTGCCCTTATCTTTTGAAACGTCTAGTGATCTCTTCTCAGACTATACTTTAGAGCAACAAGTAGAAGCTCTAAAATGGGCAAAAAATATCTTTTTAGACTGCGGTGTCAGTGAAGTAGATGCTTTTAGACCAGGAAGTTATAGCGCTAATGAGCAGTATTATGAAGCCCTTAAACAAGCCGGATACAAATACAGCTCAATTATGATTAAACAGAACATCCATTATGACATGATAACGAAAGAGATTACCACACAAAATCCCTACACAGCACAATATGGTATTTTGGAATACCCTGTGACCTCACTACGTTTTAAATCCATCAAGGGAAAACTTGAAACCATCAATTTATCACCTGATTTTTTCACTTATGAGAGTATTGAAGAAGTTTTTGAAAAGAGTAATTATATTAATATAAATTTTCATAGTTTTTCAATCTTTACAAACCGTTTAGCTAGAGAAAATCATCCTAAACAGATGCTCTCAAACATTAAGTACTTTTTCTTTGAAAAACCATTAATTAAACTATTAAAAGGAATGGGATTTGAACTTATTAATCATAATACTCTTTTTAAACAAAGTTTTGACCAGTGGGTAAATGCACTAACAAAGTACAAGACTAACACCTACGTCATAGGACAATAATGAAAATATTATTTATTACAGATAATTTTCCACCTGAGGTGAATGCCCCTGCCACACGTACTTATGAACACTGTTTAGAGTGGATTAAAGAAGGTGCTGAAATTACTATTATTACCTGTGCGCCAAACTTTACACATGGAAAAGTTTATGAAGGTTATTCAAACCGTTTTTTTAGTACTGAATATAAAGATGGCATTAAAATCATTCGTGTATGGTCTTATATTACTGCTAATGAAGGATTCGTAAAACGGGTACTAGATTATCTTAGTTTTGCTTTTATGACATTTTGGGTTGGGCTTTTTCAAAAGCATGATGTTATTGTTGCTACCTCTCCTCAGTTTTTTACTACATGGACAGCTTCTGCTTTGTCAAAAATCAGAAGAACACCTTGGATATTTGAGCTTAGAGACCTTTGGCCAGAGTCTATTAAAACAGTGGGTGCTATGAAACAAGGAAAAGCCATAGATATTCTAGAAAAGATAGAATTATGGTTATATAAAGATGCTGACAAAGTAATTCCTGTTACTAATGCTTTTAAAACAAATCTTATTGCTAGGGGTATCGACGAAAATAAAATTGATGTTATCACAAATGGCTCGAATGTTGAACTTTTTGCACCTAGACAAAAAGACACTGAACTCTTAGCCACTTTAGGATTAGAAGGTAAGTTTATCATTGGTTATATTGGAACGCATGGAATGGCACATAGTTTAGACTTTATTGTTAATAGCCTAAAAGATGTTAAAAACAAAAACATTCATTTTCTTTTCGTAGGAGATGGAGCAATGAAAGAAACAATCCTTTCTATTGCAAAAGACTTAAGCCTAAGTAATATTAGCTTTCATGCACCTGTATCAAAAGATGATGTACCTAAGTATCTTTCTATAATTGATGTTTCTTTAGCTCCTTTAAAAAAGTCAGACACTTTTAAAACAGTTATTCCCTCAAAAATATTTGAGGCTTCAGCCATGTTAAAACCAACATTATTAGGAGTACAAGGGCAAGCTCAAGAAATTATCCAAGAGTACCATGCGGGATTATGTTTCATACCAGAAGATAAAACAGATTTTTTAAACACACTAAATAAACTCGCTGATTCAAAAGAGATATACCAAGACTTACAAGTAGGTTGCGCAAAACTAGCTAAGGCTTATGATAGAAAAGTATTAGCAAAAAGTATGCTAAATTTAATTGTGGATACGGCGGAAAACAGATGAAGTATTATCAATTAAAGCATCAAGATGATTTTGACGAATGGGATAATTTTGTACAAAACAGTGAAAAAGGGCATT
>JAJRQV010000042.1 GCA_024280035.1 Campylobacterales bacterium | reverse complement strand
TCACTAAATGAATACCACGAATAGAATCATCCTTATTATCCTGAATTTTATCAATATTATGACACACAACACAGTTGATACCCTCACTTAACTTCGCATTATTGAGTGCATCTTTAATCTTTGTATTTAAACCCATAACCGTAGCAATCTCATCATCAGCACTTGTTTCAGTAATAGAGATTCGAGGGTTATGACACCTTGCACACTCTATTTGCAAGGTGTCTTCATTTTTTGAACGCATCTTACGTGCCATATATTTAACTGTTTTTTTTAAATACTCATCCTTACTAAAATGGGACTTAGCATGCCAAGACTTTTTCCACTCTTTAACGATAGGAGCATGGCAAGAAATACAATTATCACTGCTAGAGAACTTTTCTTCTAAAGCAACTGGTTTTCCAGCAAATAGATAAGTACTTAAGATAAGTAAAGATATGATTTTTTTCATTAAATGCTCTCCTAATGTGAGTATTATAAATAAATAAAACTAAATTGTAAAGATAAGGGTAGTTTAATATGACAATTTATGACATATTTGTGCGATAAGAGAATAAAAGCGTAATTTTTACCTAACACAAGAGGGTGTAGATTTAAATATAATTATTTAAGTAGATATTTTACAGATTGTGTCAACCCTTGATTTCCACCTAACGGTGTAGATCGAGCCACCATCCAGTTAGATATTTTATCTCCACCTAACGGTGTAGATCGAGCCAGACCATAAGACCTTTTTGAGCATGTAGGCGGTTTTCGGCTTCTTCGAAGATAACACTCTGTTTTCCTTCAAGAACCTCTTCGCTAACCTCTTGTCCTCTGTATGCAGGTAAACAGTGTAAGAAGATGGCATCATCTCTTCCTAGAGCCATCATCTCATCATCAATCATATATCCAGAAAAGGCTTTAATACGTTTCTCCTTCTCTTCTTCTTGCCCCATAGAAGCCCATGTATCTGTTGTAATAACATTAGCCCCCTTAACTGCCTCTTTAGGATCATTTGTGTAGCTTACTTTTCCACCACTAATTTTACAAAATTCTTGCGTATCTTTCATAACTTGTGCATCAACTTCATATCCCTTAGGTGTTGCAATACGAAGTTCAAAACCAAGTTTAGCCGCAAGCATCATCCATGAATGTGTCATATTATTTCCATCACCCACATAAGCAGCAACAAGATTTTTTTCTAAGCCATTTTCAATAATTGTCATATAATCTGCTAAGAGTTGTACAGGGTGATAGGTATCCGTTAACCCATTAATTACAGGTACACTTGAATAAGAAGCAAATTCTTCTAAACGAGAGTGTTCAAAGGTACGAATCATTATCATATCTGTCATACTCGAGATAACACGTGCAGTATCTTTTACAGGTTCACCACGACCCAGTTGAATATCCTTATTTGAAAGAAAAAGCCCATGCCCCCCCAGTTGAAAAATTCCTGATTCAAAACTCACACGTGTACGAGTTGAACTCTTTTCAAAAATCATTGAAAGAGTTTGGGTATGAAGATAAGGAGGCTGTGCCTTAGCCTTAAACTCTTTTTTTATCTTAATACCAAGTTCAATTATCTCCAAAATCTCTTCTTTAGTATAATCTCTTAATGTTAAAAAATGTCTCATCTGTATGTCCTTATCTTACTCTCTAAAAACTTTTCAAAGAAAGTTTTTAACATGAGTTGTCCTATTTTTTTATTCTATCTTCTTAACCTTGTCGCAATTGCAAAATTTCTTCACAACTCATAACATGACCTAGATGGTAACCTTGAACATATTCTATACCAATTTTTTTAATCTCATCAAAAATCTCTTCACTACTGACATATTCAGCAATCACTTCAATTCCTAAATTACTTGCAAAGTTATAAATTCCTTGAACAACCTGTTTTTGTTCCGTACTTTTTGTGATATTTTCAATTAATGTACCATCAATTTTTATATAATTTGGTTTAATTTTAACCAGATAAGCAAAGTTCGAATATCCTGTTCCAAAATCATCAATCGCAATTTTAAATCCGTTTCTTCTGATCTCTTTAATAATTGTAATGTATTTGTCTTTAAGTAGTTCTTCTGACTCTACTAATTCAATAACAATTGATTCAGCAGGAATTTTATGTCGTGCAGTTTTAGCAATCAAATAATCAACCATATCATCATCTAAATCATCTCGTGTCATATTAATAGAAAGGTCAACCTTACATTTTGCATACGACTGAAAACTCTGGTCAATAATGAGTTTAGTTAACTCTTTTTCATGTCCTGAATTTTGAAGAACTCCTAAAAATTCTGCAGGAGAAATCATTAATTCTTGCTCTTTATCATACATTCGAATCAAAACTTCATATTTAACTGCTTCTCCCGTTTCAACAGAAACGATAGGTTGAAAATGTACTGCGAAAAGCCCATCATTAAACGCATCTCTAATCTTTTTAACCCACTCTAAATTAGCCTTATGACGTTTTTCTAAAAGAGCATCTTCATCATAATACGCATATCGTTGATGGGTTCTAATTGCATAACGTGAAGCAATCTCTGCACGTGAAAGAAGTGAGGCTTGAGAATGGGTTGCATCGGAGTTAGCAATTCCAAAGGTAAAAGATAAAGGCATCTCAATATCATCATGTTCTATAATATAAATTTCTTTGAGTTTAGCAATAAGTAAGTTAATGTATTCCCCATGCGAACAAATCAGTACGAACTCATCTGAACCCATTCTAAAAGCACTCGTTTCTAACTCTTTATCTGAGCTAATTGAACCAGCAATTTGTTGAAGAATCTGTGCCGTGTCTTGAAGATAAATATCTCCAATGTCTTGACCAAAACTGTCATTAATATGTGAAAAATTATGAATATCAATATATACAATAGTAAATTTATGACCAGATTCTTGCATATTAGCCATCTCTTTAAGCAGTTTATTACGGTTAGGAATATGAGTCAATTGATCTGTTTCGTAAGTATCTTCAATAACTTTTATCTGCTCTTTAATCTTTTTATTAAATTTAAATAAGGTACGATAAACTGTACCTAACTCACTTTTTGATTGAAGTAAAAGTACCTCATCTCTTCGATCACTATTTTTCTCTTTTAAGAAATTCAGTAATGTATATAAAGACTGCTTAATATCCATAAAAATAAACCAAGCTGTTAGTAAGGCAAAGATTAAAGGCAAGAGCAAAAGTAAAACATTTTGTTTATACTTTTTATCTGCCTTAAGTAAAACCATTTCTATCTTAGACTTTACTTTTTCACTATTTAAACTTTCCACCTCTTTAATATGTTCCATATACTTATCATAATAATGAAGTAATTTATAAACATCAATACCGGTTACTTTATTTCCAATTTGTGATTTTAAAGATTCTAGCATCTGTGTTAAATTAATAAAAGAAGATGTTGAATAGAGTTTATAATAGGCTTGAATCACCTTCGGATCGGCAAAGGTTTTAAATCGATCAAGATAGGTCTGTGACTTTGCATCTTGCGTAATAATAAGATCATACCAAAGTTGGTCTAAAATATCTTGATTACCTAAGGCAACTTGTACTAAGGACTGTTCTAATGCAATATATTCAATAGCATTAATAAAATTAAAGTAGGCATTAAAGTCATTTGACTCAATACGTGCAGTCATTAAAGCAATAAGATCAATAAAGTGTTTAATTAAAGAATCCGTATAATAACGGACAATTTCATCTCCTTCAATTTTACCATCATCGATCTCAATTCGCATTGTCATAAGTGTTGAAATTTCATTTGTTAATAAGATAATTTTTTATCTATGCGTTCACTTTGAACTGATTCAAGATTCTTTTTACATGAGCTAAAACGAAGCAAAAGAGTATCTGTATGTTTACGTGTCTCTTCTAAGGGCACCTCTTTATATCCATGCTCAACACGAACAATTGAATAAATACGTTCTCTTTGTAAAGAGTAGAGAATCTTATTAAGTTTTTGTGCTGTTTCAAAAGCAAGCAAAACTTTTTGTGTTCTTTGGTTTTCCTCTAAGGAGTCTGTTAGATAAGCGATATTCCAAAACAGCACCCCTGAAACTAAAAAAACAATAAGAAAAGCCACCTTAATTTTAACGCTAAAACGGCTTAAAAAATAGAGAATAAACTGAATCATAAGAGATTAATGACCCAACAACTTCGCCACTTCTTTGGCATGGTAAGAGATAATAATACTCGCACCCGCACGTTTAAAAGCAATCATTGTCTCCATTAACACACGATCATAATCAATCAAACCTTCACGCCCTGCAAACTTAAGCATCGCATATTCACCACTAACATTATAAATTGCTAAAGGACGAGAAGTATTTTCTTTAATATCACGAATTATATCTAAGTATGCAAGTGCGGGTTTAACCATTAAAATATCTGCACCCTGTGCCTCATCTTCAATACTTTCAGCAATTGCTTCCCTGCGATTAGCTGGATCCATTTGATAAGTTGTTCTATCTCCAAAAGAAGGAACTGATTCAGCTACATCTCTAAATGGCCCATAATAACCACTTGAGAATTTCGTTGAATACGCCATTATAGGAAGCTCTACATAACCTGCCTTATCTAATGCCGTACGTAGTGTCACAATAATTCCATCCATCATTCCTGAAGGAGCTATCATATCCGCACCTGCCTTAGCATGAACAATCGCTTGCTTAGCAGAGAGTTCAAGAGTAGCGTCATTATCTACTGTTTCACGCGCAGTATCAATAATTCCACAATGCCCATGGTCAGTGTATTCACAAAAACACAAATCAGTCACTACAAACATATCTGGATGAGCGGCTTTAATTTCTCGGATTGCTTGCGCAATAATACCGTGTTCACATAAAGCATCAGAACCAACAGAGTCTTTAACATCTGGAATTCCAAAAAGAATAATTGAGTATAAGCCTAAAGATTTAAGTGTCTCACACTCTTTAATTGCCTCATCTATACTCATTTGGAAAACACCTGGCATTGAAGAGACTTCTGTTTTAAACCCCTCTCCTGAACGAACAAAAAGTGGGTAGATAAAATCATCTGTAGAAACTGATGTTTAACGAACTAAGGCTTGAAGTTTTGAATTGATACGAGTACGGCGAAAACGATTGAACATATATAACCTTTTTTATAAGCCTTTATACACCTAAGATGAAGTATAAAGAGTTACGAAACCTTTAAAAAATGATATAATTTTAAAAATTAAAATACTAGATGTATTTATTTTATCAGATTAAAATATAAAAAGTAGTTAAACATGAACTTAGAAATTTCAGAAGTTGCCAATCTACCCACTAAATATGGTACTTTTAAGATTCAAACCTTTAAAGAACACCATAAAGAACATTTAGTAATATTTACCAAGGAACTTTCTGATGCACCCATTATTCGTGTTCATTCTGAATGTTTAACTGGAGATGCCCTCTCAAGCCTAAAATGCGATTGTGGAGACCAACTCGATGTTGCCTTAAATATGATTGCAAAAGAGGGGGGCATGATACTGTACTTACGTCAAGAAGGACGTAATATCGGTCTTTTAAATAAGGTTAATGCTTACGCCTTACAAGACAAGGGTTTTGATACGGTAGCGGCTAACCACCAACTAGGTTTTCCTGCTGATGCACGCTCTTATGAGATAGTCCATGACATCTTAAAATATTATGATATTCATAAAATAAAATTACTAACAAATAACCCTGAAAAAATAAAATCTTTACAAGCCATAGAGATTGTAGAACGTTTACCTATTATTGTTAAAACAAATAAGTTTAATGAAGCTTACCTAGAAGTTAAAAAAGAGCAGATGGGACATTTACTCTAAACTAAATACATAAACCCCACAAACAAGGGCTACAAAGCCCTAAAATGCTACTTTCTCTCCAAAATAATAACCCTTTTAACCTATTGAAACCACTTTAACCGTATCCTAAGTCTATACACTTTACTATATGAATACTATACACTTCATATCAAGGTGTAATGAGTTTATAGAAAAGGTAGATTATGGCAAGAAAAAATAAACTTGAAATAGCAACAGATAAAAATGGTAATAACATTAAAAATATATATACACTAATCAATGCGAGTGGTCATACAGAATACTACACTTCTTTTATGTTGGATGGCATCTCATACCAAAAAAAGAACTTAACAAAAAGGTATCCAACAGCAACAACACCAACCAAGGCAATAGCAGCACTTGAATCAGCAAAAACAGATATACGAAATGGTATTAATCCTTTTGAAGATAATTCAAAAGGCGAAAAAGTTAGAGACATTGTCCTAAAACAGATTAAAGAAAAAAAACCAAAAAATAAAGCTAAAGACAACACTCATTATAAGAGGAGTTTAGAGTTATTTTATTACAACTATATTGATCCAATAATAGGACACTTACGATTAGAAAAGGTTCAGAGAAAACACGCACTTCAAATCTTAGGCTCTCTGGAAGATAACACTAAAAGTTTCAAGCTCATACTTAATGTTTTAATGTTCAAAATATTTGAAGATGAGTTTAGAGCAAGAAGAATAGATACAAATCCATTTTATGAGCTTGATTATGGAACACATAAGCCAAAAGAAGGATTTGATACAAGACTTAATGAACCTATGGAGGATGTAGCAAAGAAACTATACAAAACTACTCTTGATTTCAATCTATCCCATAGGCTGTTATTTATGATGTCCATTATGGTGGTTAGAAGGATAGGCGAACTTTTTCAGCTTAAATTTTCTCACATCAATCAGTATTCAGATGGTAGTTGGTATGTCATAGCAACTGAGGATATAACAAAAACTGGAATAATAGAAAAGTATCCACTTCCAAAAGAAGTTGTTGAACTACTTCCAGAAAATATTTTAGATAGTGAATATCAAAATGAACAATTATTTAGATTTGCTTACAGTGGTATGTTTTTGAAACAGTCTAAACTAATCAAAGAAGCAGATATTAAACTAAATGATGGTCATAAAATTACATCTCACGATAATAGATATTTATTTATATCCATTTTAGCCTCACTTGGAATTGATACTGATGTAGCAGATAGATGCCTAAGTCATAATAATAAGAAACATATAAAGCAGATATATTTAGAAACACCATTTGAAAATAGAAAAAAGATTTTTGAAAAGTGGTGGGAGTTTTTGAGAACAGCTTAAACACTATGTCAAGACAGCATGTATTATTACTTTTGGCTTAACCCATTAAAAATAATATCTTCCATTTTGGTAGTATCAGCATATTGAACACAATCAATAGAAGCTTCAATATATTTTCCATCATCAATAGAACCACTATAATCAATCGCCTTATAGCCATTGAAAATAGAGAGTAGGTCAAAAAATAATCTTAGTGTTCTACCGTTAAGTTCATAAAATGGGTGGAGTGCTATAAGTTCGCTTTGGTAGTAGGCAATTTTTTTAGCAAACTCAACCTTGTCTTTACATATAGCAAGATATTTATCTTTTTCAAGTTCTGTAAAAATTCTTGTTGATTGACTACCAAGGTATTCAGATAGACAAAATTGAGAGTTGCCTTTACTCATATTTACAGTTCTATAAACACCAGCAAAATCATAAAGAGCTTCAAATGTTTTTTTGTGGATATTGACAAAATACTCTTCATCAAATTTTGTATTTTCATTAAGTTCGTGTGAGAATTTTTCATAGGCTTCTATAAGTAGATTGTTTTCTATTTCGTGGATAAGTTCAGAGCTTGTAATATCTAATTTATTTTTTGGAATATCCGACCCATCTATATAAATGGGACTGTCATCAAGCTGATACTTGGACATTGTGTTTTGCCATAAATTCTTTTGCTTTTTGAGCCAGAGATTTAGAAGCAGGTTTATAACCCTCTATTTGTTGTGAGTTGGAAACGATTTTTAGTATATCTTTTTTTGCTATATCAAATGTTTTCATAATCAATACTCCTTCTCTTTGTATCCCTAATTATATCAAATTTTGTGTTAAAAATTACCTAATGGGATTTGATTAGAAAAGAATAATCTCAAAGGATTTCAGCTTGAAGCTAATACAGTCAAATATCTTGAAGATTTGACACCCTTTGAGGAGTAGGTAAAATTATACTATAAAAAGTTCAATACATCTTGTCTGGACAAGGTGTTTTTGATTAGGCTGCTAATTTTCTTGTTTTAACATAGCTACAAAGTGTTTGATAGTTTATGTCAAGCATTTTTGCTATTGAGGATTTTGATATGTCTTTTTGAAGTAGTTCAACTATATGTTCTCTTTTATCATCAAGTTTTGAAGCATACTGAGAACCCTTAGCACGACCCCATTGTTTCTGAGGGTTATTAGCTCTATAATTAGAAACTCCCTCAGAAACTCTTGAGTGAATTAAATCTTTTTCAATTTCTCCAACAAGTCCCATCAAAAATGTGAAAAGTTTTGAGTTCATATCATCTCCGATAATCATACCTTCTCTTACTATATGAACAGAACAGTTTTTTTCTTTAAGAGTTTTTAGCACTTCCAAAATATCAAATAAACTACGAGCTAATCTGCTGAACTCATTTACAAGTAATATTGAGTTCTCTTCCATATCATTTACAAGCTGACCTATTTTTCTTTTTTTCCAACTCTTAGCTCCAGATACAGTATCTTCAATAAATTCAACTGAACCAAGTTTTTTCTCATTGGCATATTTTAAGATTTGAGTTTTCTGATACTCTAAG
>JAJRQV010000041.1 GCA_024280035.1 Campylobacterales bacterium | reverse complement strand
TGAAGGTTGAAGGGTGAAGCATCAGGGGTGAATATGAGAAAAGTATTAAAGTATAGAGCTTTAGCTTAGCTTTACTTCAGCCCTCACCCTTCTTCCTTCCACCTCTCTTAAACTCTTTTAGATATTCTTCCATTATGAATAAAGAATTTCCAGATGAGTGGACACAAGAAGAGTGTTTACGTAATAAGATAAAACTTGAAAAACAAGGCGTTAAAGTCCTTCTTATTGATACTATTTTAAAACCAATTGCTTATGCACAGACACAAACGTATACTCCCATTTTACTAAAAGATGAACCCGAGGGCTCTGTTTTTGTCTTTTATTGTGACAGTGGTAAGGCAACAATGGACAGGCTTTGTGAGTATAAAAAAAAGTTTCCTAAACAGGTATGTCTCTCTTTAAAAGGTGGACGTGGATATTGGCGGAAACATTTTCAGGTTTTAGATGATGACTAAACATATAGATAAGTTTATAATTTGTATTAATGAAGCGCGTTATTTTGATGCGCATTAGGTATTAGAAGAGGTCTGGTTCCCGAGACGTTTTGAAGATGATGATGAAGTGAACCTAATCAAAGGTTTTATTAATGCAGCTGTATCTTTTGAGCTTATTAAACGGGGTCGAAGAGAACCTTCAAAAAGAGTGTGGAGAAATTACGAAAAATATAAGCTTTTATTAGGAAGTTTTGAAAGCCCCTATAATGGTAGATATCAAGAATTATCACAATTTTTAGAGCAAAAAAGAGAGCAATTAATCCAAAAATAATAGCCCTGTTTCAGTTTAAAAAAGTTACTATAAGTGAACTTTTTGCAAGGGCTTCAAATGACTCTAGTTTCAATGCTTAGTTTTACCGTGTTAGTCTTGTTAGTTATCCTCTCTTTCTTTTACCTCTTATGGGTAAGTAAACGTCAAAGGCTTGAAAGTGAATCTTATGAACTGCATACAGTTATGCAAAAACATTTCCAACAGATGGACTGTCTTCTTTGTGAGCTAGAGCCTTTAATGACGCATGATAGAGCCTTATATGAGGAGTTGCAAAACTATGTCAAAGCCCATTATAGTGACTTCCCTGTTTTAGGTGAGATAGATGGTTTAGAAGCCAAAGAATTTTATAATTTCCTTCTGCATTTAGAAGAAGACTCTAAAGAACATATAAAGATGTTTAGCTCTCCTATAACACAACAGTTAGACCAAATGAAACTCTCTTTAATGCGTGCGAGAGAGTCCTTTGCTTATGCCGATAATGAGTATAAATTTTTGACCTCAAGTTTCCCTGTAAGCATATTGGCAAAATTTTTAGAACAAGAGAAACTTCCTCGAAGAGCCTAATTAAATTAAAAGAGCATCTATCTTCAATAGGTAGGTTCAAATAGAGGAAAAAACTATCTTTAGAGAGACTTTACTTCCTACGTAGCTTATAACTCCTCAACCCTATTTAATCCTAAAATGATAAAATCGCGATAATTAAAATTAGGACAGCAAATATTATGAGCAAAAAATTTATTTACAATGAGATGATGACACATATTCCAATGTGTTCACACAAGGCACCAAAACGTTTATTATTAGTTAGTGATAAACCTGAAGGTATTGAAGCAGAGTTAAACCGTCACAGTGGGGTAGAGATTACTACGGGTGGTTTAGACAGTATTGGTAATGCAGATGAGAACAGTTTTGATATTGTTCTGATTGATTCAAAAGCAGAGCTTTCAACAGCAACTTATGCGCACTTAAACAGAATTGTTAAAGAAGATGGATTGGTTTCAGCACGTAATGGTTCTTTACAAGAAGAAGAGGCGACTACAGCACAACTGAATGCATTGGGTCAGTATTTTAAAATTGTAATGCCTTACAGAGCAGGTCACTCAACAATGATTCTTGCTTCTAAAGAGTACCATCCAACAGCAGATGTTATCTTACAAAGATCAGACCTTATTGATGGTTTAGAGTACTACAACTGTGATATTCATATTGCAAGTTTTGTAATGCCTAACTATATTCGTTCAACTTACAAAGGTATCATTAAAAATTAATGGCACTTTATAAGTACGCTATCGCATTAACCGGGGGAATTGCTACAGGTAAGAGTACCGTGGCTTCATTAATGAAGCTTCACGGGATTACCATTATAGATGCAGACACAATTGCTCACGAACTTTTAGATGAACACAGTACAAAAATTTCAGAGATGTTTGGGGAAGAGTTTGTAAGAAAAGGAAGGGTACAACGCAGCGAACTGGGAAAAATTATTTTCTCAAATGCTAAGAAAAAAGAGCAACTTGAAGCCTTTATTCATCCTCTGATTCGTGTTGAGATTGAAAAACGTGCTACTATTTATGACTCACGTAACTTTCCTTATCTTATTGACATTCCTCTGTTTTTTGAAAATCAAGCTTATGATATTAAAGAGAGTGTTGTCGTGTACACTCCGCCTGCTGTTCAGCTAGAACGTTATATGAAACGTAATAAAATAGATGAAGCTGAGGCGATGATTCGTATTAATTCTCAGATGAGTATTGATGCAAAAAAAGAGAAGGCAGACTATATTATAGATAACTCTTTAAACCTACGTCATCTTCAAGCTGAAGTCGAAACCTTCGTAGATAAAATAAAAATTAAGTATAATTACAAAGACCTTTATAAATAAGGTGTTTTTGAGTTTGAGAGCTTATTAAACTGAACAGCTTCGCTGTCAGTTAATCAGGGTGCTTTTGAGCCGTCGTTTTTAAAGGAAGAGAAAATGAGACAGGTTGTTAAATATTCAGCGAATGGAAATGATTTTGTTATTTTCCATGCCTTTATAAAAGAGGACTTTTCAAAACTCGCTAAAAAACTCTGTCATCGTCAAGAAGGCATTGGTGCAGATGGTCTGATTGTACTTGTTCCTCATGAAGACTTAGACTTTCAGTGGTGTTTTTATAATGCTGATGGAAGTTCAGCAGAGATGTGTGGTAATGGTACACGAGCCTGTGCTCATTACGCCGTAGATAATAATTTAGCTCCTACAACAATGCGTTTCTTAACCCTTGCAGGTGAGATTAAATGTGTGGTGGATGGCTTGCGCGTTCAAAGTGATTTAACCCCTCCTGTAATTGAGAAAAAGATTGAAGAAAATGGAAAGTCTTGGTGGTTAATTAATACAGGTGTTCCTCATTTGGTCACCTTTGATGCTGATATTAATGATTTTGATATTAATGAAGCAAGAGTACTTCGTCATAAATATAACTGTAACGTAAATATCTCTTCTGTAGAAGATGGTTTTATGCGTGTTCGTACTTACGAACGTGGAGTAGAAGATGAAACTCTGGCTTGTGGAACAGGGATGGCTGCGTGTTTTTACCGTGCAAATCAAGAGAAAAAAGTAGAAAATCATACTAAGGTTATCCCCACTAGTGGCGAAAAACTTTTCTTAGGTCTAGAAGATGGTATAATTACCTTCACTGGTGACGTAAGAAAGGTGTTTGTAACACATATATAGCGGGGGCTATTTGATTAAAAATATATTAATACTGTCTTTATTGTTAACTACTCTTTTTGCTTTTGAGTCAGGTTTTGGAGAGGATTATTATAAAATCAAAAATTCAAAAGTTAAAAAAGCTGCCTTTATAAATACCCTGCTGCCTAAAATTAAAAAAGCAGAAAAACAGATTCTTTCTTATCGTGCTTTTATAGAAAAATTCTTTAAAAAATATATCTTTACCTACTCATTAAAATCACGTTCTGACCTTATGCGTCTACTTAAAATATCTAGAAAATACCGGATTAAACAGATGTATAATGAGGTTGAATACCTAAAAAAAGTTGATACTATTCCTATCTCTTTAGTATTGGCACAAGCTGCTGTTGAAAGTGCTTGGGGAGACAGTCGTTTTGTAAAAGAGGGAAATAATCTTTTTGGAGAATGGACCTGGGGAAAAAAAGGAATTATCCCTGCAGGACGGGATGAAAATGCAAGCCATAAACTCCGTATTTTTGACACTTTAGATGATTCTATTAAAAGGTATATGCTTAACTTAAATCGCCATCGATCTTATAAATACTTTAGAGAACTCCGTGCACATAAACGGGCGATAAATGAGCCTTTTACAGGTTTAGATGCAGCAACTAAAATGACCAATTACTCACAAATGCGAGAGGTTTATAATAGATTACTTGTTAATGTTATTAAAGGAAATGGATTTATGGGATACGAAAGCCCTTATATAATAAAACAGAAGTTTTTAAATAAATAACCTTTATGTAACGAGGGTAAATTCACCTAAATAGTTATGAATAGTATTTCCCTTAGATATCCAGTTTAAGATACCACCCTCAAGATTCTTAACATTTGTAAAACCAAGTTTTTTAAGCTGATAAGCAGCAAGAGCACCTCGTGGACCCTTAAGACAGTAGGTGACTATCTTAGCATCTTGCCCATACTCTTTTGCTATTTTTTCAAGTGCCATAAACTCTAGTTTTCCTCTTGGAATGGGGAGATTCTTATGGGCATTGATATAACCTGAGCTGAACTCTTCAGGTTCTCTAACATCAAGAAGAATAATATCCTTATCTAAAACATATAAGTCTTCGGGTTGTATAGATTCTATATTCTCTTTTGCTTCATGAACTAAGGCTTTGAGGTACTTGTTTAAAAGTAACTCATCACACTGTTTAACATAACGGTCAAGTTTATTATATAGATTTTTCATAAGTTTCCTTGAAATATATACCTATAAGGTTAGGATGCTACTTTTTATCAATAGCGTCTTTAGCCCCTTGTATCGCCCCATCAAGAGCAGAACGTGCCACACCCCAAGCATGAATACCCATTTTCTTGGCGTCTTGTGCTTTTTTAGACTGAAGCATTGTTGAGCTTTTTGCAAGAGCATCTTTAGCAATGTTTGAAAGTTTGTCGCCTAAGATATCTAAGGTCTCTTTAGAAATTAGGGTTAACTCCTCCATATCATAACGGATATCTGTGAGTACATTCTCTAATTCTGTTTTAATCTCATCCGAACATTGTTCTGCCAAGGCTTCAATAGTATGAATGAAAAGTGTATCGGTATGGTGAAGTTCACTGTACAGACTTTGAGGATCTTCAATAAGTACCATTTTTGCCTCATCTGGAGTAAACAAGAACTTCTGTTTGAAACGATCAAGGGCTTTAATAAGACCGGTTCGGATTCCTTTAATAGTACCTTCTAAGATAGGTTGTGCAGAGTTTGGTGTAGCTTCTGCAACATTAATGGCTGTTTTTAAAATAGTAGAGATAATATGACGAATACGTGCAGCAGATAAGATACCTTCATCGAGGGTTTGAAGGGTAATTTCTTTTGCTAGTTCTTCGATAGTCTCTTCAATATTAGAGCCCTTCTCTAGGGTTGTAATAATAGCAGACTCTACCATCTCTTCAAGAAGATTAAGAAGGTCCATAGACTGAAGCTCTACGCTGTGTAATTTAGCAATACTTTTATCATCTGCACCATTTTCTCGCATAATCTCTTCTAAACTTGAAAAAAGTTGATGTTTTTTACTTTGTAGAAGATGTGTTTTACGGTCAAGTTCACGCTCTATTCTCTCTTTTTGCAGAAGTAGTTCTTGAAGTTCATCATCTAGACTCTTTGTTGCTTGTGTTAAAACAGATGAACTTAAGGCTCTTATCTCTGCCGTTCTTAAAGAGTTTAAATCAAGACTCCACTCTTTTTGCATATGTTTAAGAACGGAAGTGATACTCTTTTTTTCTTTAGCCTCATCTAGGTCTTCAAGACCAGCACATTTATCTAATAAATCTCTTTCTAATTCTTCAATATTCATTGCATTTCCTTAGTTGTAAGTTGTAGGGCATAATTAATTTTATAGTACCATTTTGATATTTACATGAGCTTTTAATGCCTCATATATAAAATTTCTCTCTTCTTCGTTCATTACCAAAAGTTCAAGGTTCATACTAACATATTTTCCACCCTTGGAGCTCTTA
>JAJRQV010000040.1 GCA_024280035.1 Campylobacterales bacterium | reverse complement strand
GCTTATTCAGACACACTCGATAGTGAAGGTATCAAATATCCTCAAGTAATAGACCCCTTTGATGAAGGAAAAGTTAAACAAATTCTTAAAGACTTAGAGGGTGAATTAGATTATGTTCCTCCAAAATATTGTGCAAAAAAATAGATGGAAAAAGAGCCTATGATCTCGCTCGTTCTGGTGAAGAGGTAAAATTAAACAGCATTCATTCAACAATTTATGAAACTAAGTTTATTCATTATTGCCACCCCTATCTCACCTTCGAAGCAACCGTGAGTGAGGGTACTTACATTCGAAGCTTAGGTGAAATCATTGCACATAAACTTGGAACTGATGGTGCTTTAACAGCACTAGAGAGATTAAGAGAAGGTAGTTTTCACTATAATAATGAAAACCCTATCTCACCACTCGATGCACTTAAGATGCAACGCATCTGCTTTAGTGGTAAAATGGCGGATATCTGGTTAGGTAAAAAGATTTCATTAGAGATGATGAGTACCCAAGATGAGGGAATTTATCTTCTGCATGATGAGATTTTTGCTGCTATAATAGAGATTAAAGATGAAAAAGTGTCATATTTATTAAATAAGGTCCCATTATGTTAGTACTTTCACGTAAATTAGATGAAGCCATCTGGCTTGGTGACAATATTAAGATTAAGATTATGGGTATTGAGAAAGGTGTGGTGAAACTCGGTATAGAGGCACCCAATAATATAACTATTTTAAGAGAAGAGCTAAAAGAAGAGGTAGCAAATATTAATATTCAAGCCTCTAGTAGCTCCAATCAACTGAGCGAACTTCAAGATTTCATGAGCGGATTTAAAAAATAAAATGAAAACAAACCATAACAGTTACAAAAAAATATTTCAGTCAAAACCGCATCAAGACAGAGATAAATTATGAAACAATACAAGTCCTATGCAAAGGTAAACATCTTTCTCAAAATCACAGGTAAACGTGGGAATTATCATGAAATATTCTCACGATTCATGAAAGTAAGCAACCTATATGATGAAATTTCTTTTCAAAATAAAACAGCAAAAGGATTTATACTTTTAGGTGCTTTTGGCTGTGAAACTGAGCAAAACACTATTTATAAAGCCTATAAGGCACTGCAAGATTACACCTCTTCATCTGCCTTAGCTAAACTTATTGACACCTATGCCATTAAGGTTGAAAAAAACATTCCCTCTTTTGCAGGTTTGGGCGGAGGTTCTTCTAATGCCGCTTGTTTTTTAAAGATGTGTAATAATAGTTTAGACCTCGGTTTAAGCCTAAAACAATTGGCACATATTGGCTCGAGTGTAGGTGCTGATGTGCCTTTTTTCATATATGATTATAAGGCTGCGAATGTCTCAGGAATTGGAGAGATTGTAGAAAAATTTGACGAAGATTGTCTTGATTTAGAGATAAAAACACCAAATGTACAAGGTTCAACCCCTCAGGTTTACCAATGCTTTAGAGAACACTTTTATAAAGAACTTTCTGCCCAAGAACATGCAAAACTAGCGCATATGCCCTCTAAAGAAGTTTTGCAAACCTATACAGTTGCACAAGCCAATGACCTTTTTGAACCAGCACTTCAACTCTACCCTGAACTCAAAGACAGTTATCAAAAAGGCTACTTCTTTTCTGGAAGTGGTAGTACTTTTTTTAAAATTAAATAATTATACAGACGGAAATTAATATGGGCGAAACAATTGCCAAGAATAAAAAAGCTTACCATAATTTTAGCATTGAAGAGAAACTCGAAGTTGGTGTACAACTTTTAGGTTCTGAGGTTAAAGCCTTACGTGCAGGACGTGCTCAAATTAAAGAGTCATATGTACGTTTTATTAAAGGTGAACTCTTTTTAATGAATTCACATATTGGCATCTTAGATACAACCCATGCCTATTATAGACATGAGGAGAGACGAATACGAAAACTTCTTTTACACAAGAAACAACTTGCTAAATTTGCACGAGCGGTAGATAGAGATGGCATGACCATCGTCTGTTTAAGCCTGTACTTCAACCATAAAAACATGGTCAAAGCACAAATTGCAGTCGCTAAGGGTAAACAACTTCATGATAAACGCGCGGACCTTAAGGCAAAAGATCAAAAACGCGATATTGCACGAGCAATTAAAGAGTACTAATGACACTCTCATCTGAGCAGGTTCATGAGTATAATACAAAGGGTTTTTTAGTTCTAAGAAAATTTGCTGATTTAGACTTATGTGATGAAATTTTACGAAAGGCTAAACAACATTTAGACTCTGGTATAGCACCTATAGAAAGTGAAGAAGAGTACCAACAAAGTACACCTTCGCATCACTCTACAATTCGTAGACTTCGACAGGTTTATGATAGGGAGAAGGTTTTTAAAGAATGGATGAGAAATGCTCAGATACGCCCTATTTTAAAACAACTTCTTACAGAAGACCCTATCTTACTCTTAGCCCACCATAACTCTATAATGTGTAAACTTCCACATAAAAGTTCAGTCACAACATGGCACCAAGATATACGTTATTGGCATTATAACAATGACAAGCTGATAAGTGTGTGGCTTGCTTTAGGAGATGAATACCTTGAAAATGGTCTCTTAGAGTTTATTGCGGGTTCACATAAAATAGACTTTAGCCCCAAACAGTTTGATAAGAGACTTTCTCTCAGACAAGAGACTCAAGAGAACCAAAGAATTATCAAACAACGTGAACATTGCAACTTAGAAAAAGGAGATATTGTTCTCTTTCACGCTAAAGTGCTTCATTATGCCCATAAGAATGAGACTAACAAGGCTAAGATCTCTTTTGTTTACTCACTTCGAGCCAAGTCAAACCTTCCACTTAAAAACACGCGTAGCGATTTTAAAGAGATTATTCTCTAAGTCTATTTTTTATTTCTTTTTAAATATTTGAAGTATAAATTATGAGGTGTAAAATCTATCCCAAAGGACAGATCAAGTTAGATAGCAAATGCTATCTAACAAGAAGAACTACTTAGTGTAGTTTCTTCCAGATTTCTTTTTTCCATAAGAATGCGAAAAGAACAAAGAAAATCATGTAAATCATTACATTTTTACCCGTCTCTTCACGTTCTGCATGTTTAGGATCAGCCGCATCTCTTAAGTATTCAACAACTTTTTCAGCAGACTCTGCAGTCACACCAACACGTGGCATTGCAGTTCCTTTTAGGTGTGATTGAGGATCTTCAATGAATGTTTCAAGGAAGTGCTCACCACGTGAACGATAATACATAGAAAGGTCTGGAGGTAATTTACCCATATATTTTACTACGTAATCTTGGTAATCAAGTACAGATGCATCAAAACGAAGTTCATCTTTTTTGTATTTGAATTTACCTTTTTCTCCAATTGGAGTCCAGTTTTTGTATCTCATAGAGTGACAACGACCACAAGCATTTTCAAAAGCAACCTTAGGTGTTACTTCTTCAGCCTTA
Organism: Campylobacterales bacterium; assembly: GCA_024280035.1. GTDB lineage: Bacteria > Campylobacterota > Campylobacteria > Campylobacterales > Sulfurimonadaceae. Next base: position 11,945 of record JAJRQV010000040.1, on the reverse strand, counting down.
GGTGCAATACTTTGTAAATAAGCAACCATATCCGCTACTTCTTGATCCATATCTCCACCCGCACCATAAAATGCAACCATTGGATGCATTTTAGAACCGTCTGCTGGATATTTGTGGTCAAGATTTGTAGCATGAGCTGGGTTCTTAATCATTGCTACTAAGAAGTTAGCATCATAAAGAGCACCCGCTGTTGATAAGTCTGGTGGGTTAACACCGTATGAAGCTGCTGCATCTACTGCTGGCATCATTGCTGGCATACCCGCTGTTTCGATTGAGTGACAACCTGTACATGCTCCTGCACCCATAACTAATTCTTTACCTGCCACAGCATTTCCAGTCTTAGTTATTGCTGGTAGGTCAGTATATTTGAAATGCTTAGTCTCAATATGCGCATGCATTTGAGAGTGAGCAAATGGTTCAACTAACCAGTAAGTAAGTAGAGAGAAAGCAACTACTACTGCTAATATTGATAATTCTTTAAACATTTTCGTTACCCCTTATACTTTTTTTTCAATCGCAGTGATAAATGGAAGGATTACCCATAAACCAATGAAACCAATTGCTGCTACAAAACCAATAGTACTGTAGATACCTTGTGGAGGTAGTTTACCCATGGCTGTTAATACAATCATATCGATTACTAATAACCAGAACCAAATACCAAATAGACCACGTTTGTTAGCTGTTTTAACGTTTGGACTTCTATCTAAGAAAGGAAGAAGAACAAAAATAACTTGAGCAAATGCAAATGCTATTAGACCAACATCTTTAGAGAACGGACGTAAAATCTCATAAGACCATAAGAAGTACCACTCAGGATAGATATGAGCAGGAGTTTTAAGCCCATCAGCAGGATCAAAGTTAACAGGATCCATTGCAAAACCGTAGTTCCAAAATACTAAGTAAAAGAAAAATACTAAGAAAATAGAAACAACAAACATATCTTTAGACATAAAGTCATTTGCAAAACGAATAACTTTAGAACCTTTAGTGTCACCTGCTAAGTATTTTTTAGCTTCAACATCAAAATCAATATCTTCACCATCTTGATTATTTACGTGCGGAATTCTAAGCGCTGCAAAGTGAACACCAATCAGTGCTAAAATTGCTAAAGGCACAAGAAGTACGTGTAACATAAAGAAACGTGTTAAGAATGCTTGACCTGGAACGTAATCACCACGAATCCACTCAACAACACCATTAAGTTCTAATGAACCTGCAGAGAAAAGATTAGTAATAACCATTCCAGCCCAGTATGACATTTGACCCCATGGTAACATGTAACCAGAAAATGCTTCAGCAGAAAATGCAACAAAGAGTAGCATACCTGAGATCCAGATCATTTCACGACCCTTTTTGTATGAACCGTAGTAAATACCTGTAAGCATGTGAATGTAGATAATTAAGAAAACCACTGATGCAGCAACTGCATGTACATGTCTCCATAACCAACCGTAACCCACTTCTTGCATGATTGTGTAGTTAACACTGTCAAATGCTGTTTCAACATTTGGTTGGTAATACATTAACAGGAAAATCCCTGAAACTAAAAGTAGACCAAAAGTGATCGCTAAAACCATCCCCATTGCCCATAAGAAGTTGATGTTTTTTGGAATCCAATACTCAGATGCCATTACTTTTTCAACTTTTTCAATTGCTAAACGTTGGTTTAACCAATCTTTAACACTTGTTGCTTTTGTAAAATGTGCCATTTATATCTCCCTTCTTAGGCTAAAATGCCCGCTTCTTTCATTTTTTTATACTCTGGTCCTTCTTCACCAAGCATCACAGTTTGTCCCTTAACGTTAAACGGAGGAATAACAAGTGGACTTGGAGGTGGTGCTTTAATATCTAAACCAGATGAATCAAACTCCCCACCGTGACAAGCACATTGAAAAATTTCTTTTTTGTCAGCATAAGCTGGAATACAGCCCAAGTGTGTACATAAACCAATTGCAATCATATAATGAGTACCATCAACAATCACATCACGTGCGGTTTGAGCCTCATCTTGTTTTGCTACCATTTCAGCTGTTTTTTTGAGAATAAAGATTGGTTTCCCTCTCCATTTTTCAACAACTAAACAATTCGCTTCTACAGTAGATAAATCAACCTCTGTAAAACCTGCTGCTTTTACGCTTGGAAGTGGATCCCAAGTCTGTTTCATCGCTACTAATGAAGCAACGCCACCAACTGCCGCAACAGCTCCGAAAGCCTTGCCCATAAAACCGCGTCTGCTAGTCTTTTCCATAGATTTCACCTTTTAATGTTTCTTAAAATAGTCTTTAATTTACAAAGTAAAAAAAAGACCCTTCTTTGAAAAGTATATGTATAGTAGTAGATTATAATTTAATTAAGGATTAATTTATACATTTCATGATGAAATCGGCAATATTTGTTACATTAGAGCGCAATTGTTGATAATTTTGTGATATGTTTTCTTTAAGGAAGTTGTCAATTTTTGTCATCTCTTTGTAGTCAAAACAGGGAACATTTAGTTCTTTAAAAAGAGGAATAAAATCTTGGGTGTAGTCTTCACGCTGTATATAAATAGGATTTGATTGGCTCGCTAAGGCTTGAAGCACTGCCATAGGAGAAGATGTTACTAAACATGAGGTTTCTTTAATTACCTCTTCATACTCTTCCGGTTCAATAAGTTTGCTAAAACCATCTTTGAGCTTATCTTCATAATCTATAAAAAAGTAAAAACCAAGAAGTAATTTCATTTGTGAAGCTTTTAAACTCTGTTTATACTTTAATAAGTCTTCTTCATAATCATCATCACCAAAGAAAAACACTCTCTCTTCAGATTTTTTATTAATATTAAAAAATTTTGTATCTACGGCTAAGGCATTACAACATCGTTCATCTTTAATATAAGGATTAATCAGGTATTCCCCGGGATACACCTGATCTAAGGGGTCATCATTAACACGGATAAAAATAGAAAAATAAGTTTGCATATCTTTAAGCATACCTGGATTTGCCTCAGCAGAGTCAAAAATCAAGATATCTCCACTTTTAGCAATTTGAGGAATGTTTCTCACCACATCAACCCCTACTGACTTCTTAATTCCATACGTATGTGCAACTTGTGCAATACGATAGTCTGAAGTCAAAAGAGTAATTTCGAAATCGGCTAAGGCATTGATAATAGCAACCGCTCTGTGAAATCTATCTAAACCAATTCTATGGCCCGTATGTGCATAATAATATATTTGTGCCATTATTTTTTATTTCCCATCTTAATGTATATTTGTAAAATCTCTATCGCAGCAGGGGTAACTCCTGAAATTTGAGAAGCGGCTTGAAGTGTAGGTGGATTAAATTTTTCAAACTTCTCTACCATCTCATTACTAAGCCCCTTAACCGTTTTAAAATCAAAATCAATAGGAATTTTCATCCCTAACTGACGTTTCATCTTTTTAATGTCTTGCAGTTGTTTTTCAATATAACGCGCATATTTTGCTTCAATTAGAATCTGTTCTTGAACATACTCTTCAAACTTAGAGATTCTTGGTTCAAGTTTAAGCAGTTTTTCTAAGCTAAAAGACTTTCTTGATGCGATATTAATAGCTAAGGTCTTATCTGTAATATGTAGTTCATCCATCTGTGCTAAAAAAGCCAAAAACTCTTTATTAGGTTTACACTCTTGTTCATTGAGATAAGCCACACCCTCTTGAATCTGAGCATTTTTTAATTTAACTGCTTCAATTACCTCATCACTGAGTAGTCCAAATTGATGCCCGTATTCACTCAGACGTAAGTCAGCTGACTCTTCACGAAGAAGCAGTCTGTACTCAGCACGTGAGGTAAACATTCTGTACGGCTCTTTTGTTCCTTTGGTAACAAGGTCGTCTATCATTACCCCAATATATGCCTCATCTCTACGAAGTATAAAAGGCTCTTTTCCTTGGTTTTTTAAAGCAGCATTAATTCCTGCCATCAGACCTTGAGCGGCTGCCTCTTCGTATCCTGTAGTGCCATTAATCTGACCCGCTAGATATAAACCTTTAATCTTTTTAGTTTCCATAGAATGCGTTAAATCAGTAGGATTAATATAGTCATACTCAATCGCATACCCATAACGTGTAATTCGTGCATTTTCCATTCCTGCAACAGAATGAATCATCTCACGTTGAACATCAGGTAGTAATGAGGTTGACATACCATTTACATACACTTCTGTATTTTCCCAGGTCTGAGGTTCTATAAAAAGATGATGACGTTCTTTATCTCTAAAACGGTTAATTTTATCTTCAATACTTGGGCAATAACGTGGACCTACCCCTTCAATCTGCCCTGAAAAAAGTGGAGCCCTGTGAAAGTTTGACTCAATGATAGTATGCGTATTTTCATTCGTATACGTAATGAAACAAGGAAGCTGTTTCTTCTCTTTTTTGAAAGTTTCTCTATCTGTTCTAAAAGAGAAAGGGGTGGGAAGCTGATCTCCAGGCTGCTCTTCCATTACAGAATAGTCTATACTTGAGCTATCAACTCGGGGGCAGGTTCCTGTCTTGAGACGTCCCACATCCAAGCCTAATTCACGTAATTGAAGTCCCAGTTTTTTAGCCGAGAATTCTCCAAAACGCCCTGCTTCATGTGTCGTTTCACCAATGTGGATGATACCTTGTAAAAAAGTCCCTGTGGTTAAAATAACACGCGGTGCAAAGAACTCATTTAAAAACTCTGTACGTACCCCTTTAATAACATTATCTTCTAAGATAAGTTCATCAACGGTTTCTTGAAGAAGTTGTAAATTGGGTGTGTTTAAGGTGATGTTTCTTGCAATAACTCGGTATCTGTCCATATCTATTTGCGCACGTGTACCACGAACAGCAGGACCTTTTGCCGCATTTAAAATACGAAATTGTATTCCAGCTTCATCTGTAATTAGACCCATTTCACCACCAAGGGCATCCAACTCTTTAACCAGATGACCCTTTGCAAGCCCACCAATGGCAGGGTTACATGAGGTTGCTCCAACATTTTCAGCTAACATTGAAATAAGAAGAGTTTTTTGACCCATACGCGCACTAGAAAGAGCCGCTTCAATTCCCGCGTGCCCTCCTCCTACAACAATTACATCATACTTAAGACTCGACATTGTCAGCCTCACTGTAATAAACTTTAGTTTTAAACATTTTTTTCCTTCTGAACCTATTTCAAAGGTTGAGACATTTATATATTTGGAATTATACCGTGTAGGACTTAAGCATATATCCATAAGATAATTTAAAAATATATTTAACATAAATAAAAAGATAAACATCATTTTCAGAAGCTTACACTTATTCTTTCTTAATACTTAGCTTCTTTCCTCAGCCTTAATACTCTAATCAATTTATAATCTATAATTGACTATAATCGCGTAAAAATTAAAGAAATATTATGATTCAAGAAGCTCACAACGCCTATAATTCAGGTGATTTTATTACTGCCTTTGAACTTTACACAGACCTTGCTAAAACAGGAAGTGCTACTGCTCAAGCCAGTTTAGGATATATGTACCAAAATGCTCAAGGCACAGCAGAAGATATCACACAAGCTGCTTTTTGGTTTACTAAGTCTGCAGAACAAAAACACCCTCTTGCTATGTATAATCTAGCTGTTTTAATGATGCACGGTCAAGGTGTTGAACATGACATGATGAAGGCGCATGAACTATTTATGGAAGCTGCTGTTAGAGAGGTTCCTCAAGCCCAATACGAAACAGCAATGATGTTAGAAAAAGGTATTGGTTGTCTTCAAAATTTTTCAGAAGCTGCTTTTTGGTATGAAGAGGCTGCTAAACGTGGGAATATGGATGCTTATAATAACTTGGCTGTTCTTTACAAAGAGGGGCACGGGGTTGATATGGACTATAATAAAGCCTTTTACCTCTTTACAAAAGCTGCTAAAGGAAATGTTCCTACGGCACAATATAACCTAGGGCAGATGTATGACCAAGGGCATGGTTGTGAGATGGACAATGATATGGCATTACAGTGGTGTAGAAAAGCTGCTTATGGCGGGCATGAAAAAGCCAAAAGTATTATTGCGGCACTTCAAAGCGAGGGTAAGATTGTCTTCTAAGTTCCACAAATACTTACAAGCTGTAGGAACAGGACCTAAGGGGAATCGTCATCTTAGTCAAGAAGAGATGTGCGAAGCTATGGGTATGATACTTGACGAGACTGCAATCAGCGAACAGACTTCAGCTTTTTTATTAGGATGGAGAGTCGCAGGTGAGAGTAAGGATGAACTTTTAGGTGCACTTAAAGCCATCAAGGAACGCACCCGATATACTCCTGTAAAAGATAGTCTTGAGATTGGTTATCCCCTTGATGGAAAAACTAAGGCTGTTCCTATCATGCTTCTTTCTGCAAAAATGTTAGGAAAACTTCCTCTTGTTATTCATGGCGATAGAGCCCAAGCTAGTAAGCTTGGTTTTAATCCAAAAGACTTTGCTGAAAATATGAAACTTAGTTCTAATATTCATTACTTTGAGCGTTCTATCTTTTTACCAGAACTTGCCAAACTTACAGACCTACGTCGTGCCCTAGGTTTAAGAACGGCTTTTAACTCTATAGAAAAACTCCATAATGTGGGTAAAAGCCCTTATGCCTTAATTGGTATGTTTCATATGCCTTATTTTGATCTCTACCAAGAGCTTTATAAAAATGAATATAAACGTTTAGTCATTGTTCGTGGAAATGAAGGTTCACCTTAAGTTTTAAAGAAAACAAAAATTCTGGTTGTTGAAGAGGGGCATTCACACTCTCTTCCTATTGATCCTGCTGAGTTTGGTTTAAAAGAGTACATAACAAACAAAGAACTCAGCCTAAAAGAGATGATAAACCGACTTGAAAATCCAGATGCGTTAACACTAGGATATGCTCGTCTTAATGCCGCACTTATGCTTTATGCGGCAAATAAAACACCAAGTATTGAAGAGGGCTTTAAAAAACTAAAAGCCGCTTATGATAAACTACTTAAAAAGAATAAGGTTTAAATGTGTTTACAGGGTTAATTCGTGAGATGGCAACTGTTAAAGCCTATAGTAATAATGAACTTACTGTTCAAGCAAAATACCAAGCAAATATAGGTGACTCTATTGCCATTAATGGGGCCTGTCTTACTGTTGTAAAGGTTCAATCTGGAACATTTACTGTTGAGCTTTCACCTGAGACACAAACACATATTGCAACACAAAATCTTAAAGGTTTAGTACATATTGAACCTGCAATGGCAATGGGTGACCGTTTTGAAGGGCATATTGTTCAAGGGCATGTGGACTGCATTGGAAAAATTACAAAAATTCAAGATAATGGAAATTCTACCGATTTCTTTATCTCAATACCCCAAGAGTTTAGACATTTACTGATACCTAAGGGTTCGATAACAGTAGATGGGGTAAGTCTTACTATTAATGAGGTTATTGAAGATGGTTTTAGACTGACTATTATTCCTCACACCATGAAAGAGTCTCTTTTTGGCTTATACACCTTAGGACATCAACTCAATATCGAAACCGATATGTTTGCGCGTTATATCTTTAATCTTTTTAAGCCTGAGAAAAAGAAGTCTGTCTCTTGGGATGATGTTACTCGAATTTCTGCTTTATATTAAGGCTAATGCACCCTTTTAACACCTAAAATAAAGGAGAGGAATTGATGAAAAAAGCAGCTGCTTTAAAATATAATCAAAATACCCAAGTTGCTCCAGAATTAATTGCTAAGGGTGAAGGTGAGCTTGCTCAAAAAATCCTCTCTTTAGCCAAAGAGCATGATATCAGTATTTTTGAAAACAAGGGACTGGTAGACTCTCTTTTAAACCTTGAAATTCACCAAGAGATTCCTCCCCGCCTCTACCAAACTGTTGCCGAACTCTTTTCTTGGTTAATGAAGATTGAGCAAAAAACTTAAGTCCCTATTTTTTTCTAAAAAAATTTAATTACTTCTAAGACCCTACACATATTCTTCACGCTAGAGGAGTATACTTGTAAAAAATCAAGGAGTTTATTATGTATATAAAAAAAGTATATTTAGAATTTTCACGTTTAAGTGATTATGTAAAGTCTTTTAGTTTACTGTTTGCACGTATTGTTGTAGCTTATGGGTTTTATGGACCAGCAATGATGAAATGGAGTGATATCAACTCTGTAGCACAATGGTTTTCTTCAATGGGTTTCCCCTTACCAACCTTCAATGCTTATCTGGCTGCCAGTACAGAAACCTTAGGTGTTACTCTTTTAACCTTAGGTTTATTCACTCGAGTTATTTCTATCCCTTTAATTATTATTATGATGGTTGCCATTATAATAGTGCATTTACCCCAAGGTTTTAATGCTGTAGATAATGGTTTTGAAATCCCTTTATATTACATGTTATTTTTATTTATCTTTCTTTCTCATGGTGCGGGAAAATTCTCACTTGATAGAATAATTTTTGGAAATAAGAACTAAATTATGGATAATTTATACAGTTTTAATGACTTTCTTAGATTAACCGATAAGTTAGGTGACTACAGTTTTCCTATGCTAATTTTTTTAATAAAAGCCTTTCTTATTCTGTTTATCTTTATCTCAATTATCTTATTTATTTATGATCGTTATATTCAACGGAATAATCAACTTTTAATTAATTACCCCCTTATAGGAAGAATGCGTTATGTTTTTTATGCCCTTCGTGACCCCATGCGACAATACTTTGGTGATGAAAAGTTTTATGAATCTTTTGATAAGGTCAAATTGGTATATGACTCTGCAGAAAGAAAAACTGCGTATACCTCTTTTTCGCCCGGTCAGCCTCACAAATCTGCACGACTGAGCATAAAAAATGCAAATTGTGTCTTAAATACAGAAGAGGTTAGTAATGAGTTTAATGTAGTATTTGGAGAAACTTGTAAAAAACCCTTTAAGACCAGTTCTGTTTTTGGTAGAAGCGCAATGAGTGATGGTGCAATCTCACCTGAAGGTACACGTGCCTTTTCAAAAGGAGCATATATTGGTAAGTTTCCTATTAATACAGGAGAAGGAAGTTTAACTTCAAATTTTTTATATACCCATAAATATTGTGATAATAATAAACATTATATGGATGTTTATGAGGGAACAATTTTTGCAAAAACCGTTTATAAGATTTTAAATATCCTGCTGAACCAAGCCATTAGTGAAAAAGTCTATCGACATATGGTTATTGATGCAAAAGATGCAGAAAGTTACCTTTTTGACCTTAAATTTTTAGTCTGTTATCGGGTAAATTGGAATGCCAAACTGGATACCTTTCCTACAGAAGTTCCTTCTGATATACCTGATATTATTTTTCAAATGGGAAGTGGTTTATATGGTGTTCGCCATAAAGATGGAAGTTTTGATGAGAAAAGGTATCAAAAAACAATGTCCTTTGCTAGAATGACAGAAATTAAAATGGCACAAGGTGCAAAGCAGACCGGGGGAAAACTCCTTGCTTCTAAGGTAAGCGAAGCTATTGCCTATTACCGTGGTGTAGAACCTTTTAAAGACCTTTTTTCTCCTAACCAGTTTCCTTTTGCCCATAATCTTGAAGAGCTTTTTGATTTTATAGGAAGACTTAAACAATTATCTGAAAAACCTGTTGGTGTCAAAATTGTTATCTCTTCACGAGAGAGTTTTGAAGAGTATGCCCAACTTATCCAAAAACGTTTAAAAGAGAACGCATCTGCTTATCCCGACTTCATAACCATTGACGGGGGTGATGGGGGTAGTGGTGCAGCTCCTTTAGAGATGATGATGACCGTGGGAATGAATATTTCTAAGGCACTTTATATTGCAGACAGCACACTTAAAAAACTTGGCGTTAGAGATAAGGTCAAACTTATTGCAAGTGAAAAGGTCTTAACCCCTGATGATGCCATCTTGCTTTTTGGTCTTGGAGCAGATTATATTGCTATCGCCCGTGCTTTTATGATGAGTGCAGGATGTATTCGCGCACGTGAATGCTCAGGCGCACACGGTAGAGCTTGCCCTGTTGGTCTGGCTACCCAAGATGAAAAAAAACGTGCCTCATTTTTAGTAGAGAAAAAAGCAAAAAACATTGCTTCTTATCATGCACAACTTATTTATGGTATATGTAATTTATTAGCAATTATGGGCATTAATCATATTCAAAAATTAAATAAAAGCCATCTCATCTTTAAAGACCCTAAGGGTAAAACCTATATGAACATCAATAAATATTTTGAAGAATCTTTAATCGAATAAGAAAATTATAAAAGAAGTTTTACAAGGAAGAAGAGCCTATCTTCTACAAAATAGGCTCGAGGTTTGTTATTAATTTATATTAAGGATGAAACTTTTTGTATTCATCCTTAATCGTCTTCTTAGAACTCTCTACTTACCACTTTTTATCATGACAAGCATAACAGCTCACTTCTTGACCTGCTTGGAAGGTCTTTTTATCAAGAACTCTTGTCATAGACATTCTAGATAAGAATGATCCTTTATAATCAGCACCATGACATAAGGTACATTGTGCTGAGTTATTCTCGGCAACTTTTTTATGATCTTTTACCCATGTGTCTCCCACAGTATGCATACCGTGTGGTCCTTCATCGATAGTATCAGGCATTGTAGCATGACAGGCTGTACACTCTGCAATTGTTCCTGAGTGTCCTTGTATCTGTTCACTAATAATATTATCTGCTTGATGCGCTGGAAATACTGCATGTGTTGCACCGTGACAAGCTTCACATTGTAAATCTCCATGCCCTGTACTAAAACGGTAAAGACTTGTATTAGGAATTGGTGTATTCGCATTAGTTGCAAATTGTGTATCTAATACCTCTCTTAAACAACCTGTTTTAGGGTCAATAGCAGATGTTTCACGTTTACCATCATAATGACATGATTGACAATTTGGAACATCTAACCAGCCTTCTCTTCCACTATGTGCTACCGAACTTAAACTACCGTGACATGATTGACACTGTATTTGAGAACTTCCATCTGCATTAATAGCATCTCCCATTGCTCCACGTAAACACTCAGTTTTTGCACCAGGGTGACAAGCATAACATGCTTCTCTGTTAGCACTGTCTGAAAGTTTCATCTGTGTTAATGGATCCACAACATTCGCATGTTTTCCATGTATTGCTTGGGTAAATGCTTTAAGCTCAAGACCTACACCTGGTAAGGCATTTGACTTATGACATGCCACACATAATATAGGTGTTCCACCCATAGCTGTTTCTTCTAACCCTGCAGATAAATAATTATAACCCTTAGCTTGAAGTGCAGCTAAATTATCACTCACCGCATTAGGCTCTTTATCATCATGCAAACGAAGAATATTAAATTTATAATCTTTTTGGGCATCTGCCATGTTAACCCAACCTGTTTTTGGTTCAGCATCTGTACTTAGACCCGTACTAGAGTGACAACGTTTACAATCCATCTCATCACTTACAGGTAATACTGTTTTAACTTGCGCAAGCACATTACCAACACTATCAGTTGCAGTTACTTGAACCAGTGGGTAATAATTTTTTGTTCCATCATCATTATACGGAGTCAACGGAATTCCTTCGGCTTCCCACCACTGATGCGTAGGATTAAATTCCATATTTGCGGGCGTCAAACTCGGGGTTGCATTTCCAGTAAGACCCGTATCTACAGGAAGACTCACACCAAAAAGTTCTTGAACATAATCCCAGAAGTTTGTTTTTAAACTTCCATCATTCGCAAGATCACTGGTAGTATTAATTTTACCATCTGTTCCTGTTACTGACTCATACGTCAAAGTAATACCTGAGGTAATGAGTTTTCCATTTTTATCTTTAATCTGAGCATGTAGATTATTATAAGGAGGTAAAACAGAAAAAACTGAATAATCATTACCATCCATACAGTGCATACCTAAATCATTCCAAGCACTTAACATATAATCACCACTTGGTGTAGGTGTAGGTGTTGGTGTTGGTGTTGG
>JAJRQV010000039.1 GCA_024280035.1 Campylobacterales bacterium | reverse complement strand
TATGACAAAATGGCATATAAGTTGTAATATTTTACTTTTTTTGTCATTATGCTTAAAGATATAATGTCTTTTTTACCCCTTTATTCAGGATTAAAAGGACATGATGTTGAGTTAATTCGTGAAATACCCATTAAAAGGACACTATGTCCCTTAAGCGTGAGGAGTTGATTATGAAATAAAAAAGAATGGTTTGAGATAAGATTTGTTTTATTACAGTTGTAAAATTGAAAAGGCTTATGTGGGTCAGATGAAGTTGTTAAGGAGTTAAAAGCCATTTGGACTTTTAACTAGACTTTTTTTGATGCTTATTTAAACCAACTTTTCACTTTATCAAATGCTGACTCAAATGTGCTTTCATGTGGTTTTGACTCAATTCCAAAAGATTCTTGGAGTTTTTCAAGAAGTTCTTTTTGCTCTTCATTGAGTGCGTTTGGATAAGCAAGTCTTACCTGTGCGATAAGGTCGCCTTTCCCGTGTCCGTGTACATCAGCAACACCTTCGTTTCTAAAGTTAAACTGTGCCTTATCTTTAGTGCCTTTGGTAAGCTTAAGTTCTAGTTCACCTGTTAGTGATGGGATGATAAGTGTTTCACCTAAAACAGCTTGTGTAAAAAACACGGGTACGTCTAAGTAGATGTCGTTTCCATGTCTTACAAAGGTTTCATCTTCTTCAACTTGGAAAGTAACATATAAGTCTCCGCGGCTTCCATTTTTACTTTTATTACCATGCCCAGAAACTCTTAAACGGTTGTCACTGTCAATCCCAGCAGGTACTTTAATGGTAACGGTATCTTTTGTCTCTTTAAAGCCTTGACCCTTACAGTCGCCACATTTCTCAGCTACCTCCGTACCTTCACCGTGACATACTGGACAGGTTTGAGAAAAGGTCATAAAACCTTGTTTCATGTAGACTTGACCTTGACCTGCACATTGTGAACAGGTTTTTGTCTTACCGCCCTTAGCACCTGTGCCCTTACAACTTTTACAGGCATCTTTGAAGGTGAAGTCAAGCTCTTTTTCACAACCAAATATAGCTTCTTTAAAGCTAATAGACATATTTAGACCTAAGTCTAAGGCATACTTCTCTTCAGGTCCGCGTCTTTGACGACCGCCACCACCGCCTCCGAAACCACCAAACATCTCTTCAAATACAGAACTAAGGTCATCAAACCCAGCACCACCTCCAAAACCACCTCTGCCGCCACCACCATTTTGCAGGCCTTCTTTTCCGTAACGATCATAAACAGAACGTTGCTGTTCATCACTAAGTACTTGATAGGCTTCATTACATAGCTTGAACTTTGCCTCTGCTTCAGTATCGCCTTGATTTTTATCAGGGTGATAAATTTTTGCCATTTTTCTATAGGCTGTTTTAATTGTCTTTTTATCAGCTGTTGTAGATACTTCTAAAATTTCGTAATAAGATAAGTTTTCCATAATATGTCTATTCCAAATGTGGTAATTTTTTTCGAATTATACCAATTTAAGCGTTATAATACAAATATGAAATACCTTATTTATTTACTCTTATTGATAGCTACTTTTACGGGCTGTTCCCCTAAACCATCTCAGCAGCTTAAGCCTATCTCTTATGGGGATTACACAGAGGTTAGTTTTGAGAGTCTGCCAGCATGGGAAAATGAAGATTATGAAGAAATTTTAAGAATTTTTAATAAAACTTGTGCCCAGAGTGCTTCTAATGTTTTATTTGAGCAAAACTGTATGCGTGCAAATTCAACAGCAGATGCGAAGTCTTTTTTTGAAGAGAACTTTACGCCATTTAAAGCCCTTTCTAAAAATTCACTTGCCACAGGGTATTTTGAACCTACACTTCAAGGTTCTTTAGTTCAAACTCACGATTATCCTTATCCTGTATATGGAATACCTCAAAATATTTTACGTATTAAACTTGTGCCTGCTTATAAATCCTATCTTTCTAAGCCCCTTCGAGGTCGTCTTGTTGAAGGTGAAATTCTTCCTTTTTATTCAAGAACAGAGATAGAAAATGGGGTTTTAAAAGATAAGCCTCTGTGTTATGTAAATGATAAGGTGGATCTTTTCTTTTTACATGTTCAAGGTTCAGGACGTGTACAACTGGATTCAAATCAGAGTCTGTTTTAGGTTATGCTGAGCAAAATGGTTATCCTTATCACTCTATTGGAAAAGAGATGATTCAAAGAGGTATGTTAAAGCGTGAAGAGGTAAGTTTACAAAGTATTCGAGCCTATCTAAAAAATCATCCTGAGCAATGTGATGAAGTTTTACGCAGTAATCCTTCGTACATCTTTTTTGAACAGCGGATGCAAAGTGCAACAGGTTCTTTAGGTATTGTTTTAGAAAAGGAACGGTCTGTAGCGGTAGATAGAAAAAACATACCCTTAGGAATGCCTCTATATATAAGTACCAAAGACCCTTTAAGTGATGAGAAAATCCAAAAAATGGTATTTGCGCATGATACAGGTGGTGCGATTAAGGGTGAATCGAGGATTGATATCTTTTTTGGTTCGACAGAAGTTGCACGTCAAAAAGCAGGAAAGATGCAAGAAGAGTTGGAACTGTGGATGCTTGTACCTAATGATTACTTAAGTAATAGAAAGTAGAATAAAGCTTATGAAACGTGGATTAGAAAAATTTAGTATTTTAGTAGATGCCTTAGAGGAGTTACCGAGCATTGGTAAAAAGTCAGCAACACGTCTGGCGTATCATATGGTAATGCAAGATAACTTCTGTGCAATGAAGATTGCACATGCGATTGAGAATGCCTTAGGTTGTTTACGAAAGTGTAATGAGTGCGGAGGTCTGTGCGAAGACGAACTTTGTGGTGTTTGTTCAGATGAGAGCCGTGATGTTGAACTTTTATGTGTGGTTGAAAATGCAAAAGATATTATTACAATGGAAGAGGGCGGAATTTTTGAAGGGCGTTATTTTGTTCTTGAAAACCTTGATCATTTTGACTCTTCTCACTTAGTAGAAATGGTTAATTCTGGTGTTAAAGAGATAGTCTTTGCCTTAACACCATCTATTGCTAATGATGCTGTGATGCTTTTTATAGAAGATAAACTCAGTAGTTGTAATGTTCAGTTTACACGAATTGCACAAGGAGTACCTACGGGGGTAAGCTTAGAAAATATTGATTTACTTTCATTAAGTAGAGCATTAGAAGATAGGGTAAAAGTTTGAAAACAAGCCATGGCGGTCGCGAAGCGATGTTTCAGGCGAAGCCGCATCAAAATTTTAATTTGGGGTGCGAAGCGATGTTTCAGGCGAAGCCACATCAAAATTTTAATTTGGGGTGCGAAGCGATGTTTCAGGCGAAGCCGCATCAAAATTTTAATTTGGGGTGCGAAGCGATGTTTCAGGCGAAGCCGCATCAAAATTTTAATTTTCTTCATCAAATAGTGCGCTTAATTAGTAGCCTAATAGTACTGAGTCTTTTTTCAGCCTGTTCCTCTTCGCCAAAAGGTGCGTATGCCTTACAAACAGCAGATTATGGGCAATGTCGTATTCTTAAAGAGGGTGAGAAGATACGTTATAAAAAAAGATTAGTTAAGTATGTTTGTGCAGATGATAAACATTTTCTAATTGGTAAACCTTATCAGGTTAAAGGAAATTGGTATTACGAATCGGCTCAATTGAATGGGAAAAAAGTTGAGAAAGCTTCTTATACTAAGATAAAAAAAACCTTTCACAATAGCTGTCAACTTCAAGGTACATATGGGAAGGGAAAAGAAAAGATACAGAAGTTCTACTTTAAGGCAAGTGCAAAGAGGTGTAAGCCCTTTGAATGGAGTGGAAAGGGTGGTTTCGTTCCTTTCTCTTCTAGAGATGAGTGTGAGGCTAAGTGTTATTACTAAAACTCAAAACTCTCTTTCATTACCTCTTGTACTCTTTCTAAGTCAAAGGCTCCCTTAGTAAAATAGTTATTAGCAAGAACTCCTTGCCCTAAGAGCATATCAGCACCATCTTTATAGGTAATATTCATCTGTTGACATAACTTTAAAAAAGGGGTCATCTTTCCATAAATAGCGTCAGCACTGTAGGAAGTCTTTTCTAAAATAGAGCTAAGAAGTTCAAGTGGAGCAGGGTAGTTTTCATCACTTAAGCCAGCTGAGGTTGTGTTTACAATCATATCATAACTTTTGACAGGACATGCTTCCCAAGTAAATGTTTCAAAACCATTCTTTTTAAAATACTTCAAATTACCTTCACTTCGATTCAGTACAGAAACATCAAAACCTTCTAGTTTAAACTTTTTTCCTAAGGCTTTTGCTATTCCTCCTGCTCCAATAATTAAAATGCTGTTAATATTTTTGAATTTTTCAATAGCAAAAAGAAAACCATCTGCATCAGTGTTATAACCAATTAATTTTCCATTTTCATTAACTAAGGTGTTAACAACACCGACATCTAAAGCAAAACCACGTACTTCATCACATGCCTTAAATGCTGCCTCTTTATGGGGAATAGTTACATTAGCCCCTTGGAGGTTTTGAGAAAAGAAATTTGCTTTAAGCTGTGTTCCATCTTCTAAAAGTGTACGTGTGTATGCTCCATTAAAACCTAAGCTTTTAAAGACATGATTGTGCATTAAAGGGGAGCGAGAATGCTTAACTGGGTTTCCATAAATTGTAAATATTTTTTTCTCAGACATAAAAACTCTTTTTCAAAAGTATAGCATCTTTACTGTTGGTTAACTTTTCCTTTACTCTGTGTTTTTAAATAAGGGGTATCATTGAATTATATAAAACTTGAAGGGAGACAGTATGGATAAAATATTTAATTATTTTAACTGGTTTAATGTATCATCAGAAACTTTGCAAACACTTGAAATTTCCAAAAATGATATTTATGAGATGAAAGATGCAGATGATTCTTTGAATGAGAAGGTTCAAAAACATCTAGAACATACACCTGCTATTGTTGATAGAAGAACAGTAATGTTATATGAGAAAAAATTTAGAGATAAGTTTACTAAAATTGGTAATCTAAATCAAAAATGTCCTTACTGTTCTCAAAGCTATAAGTCTCTTCATGTGGGTGAAAAAAAATGTCTGAATTGTAAAAAAACTTTTTTAGTACAAAAGCGTGTTCAAGATATGGGGACGGTAGCTTTTACCCAAGAAGCTAAAGAAAGATTTGAAACACAATGGAAAGCGGTGAGTGGAGTAAAAAAATTCAAGTTATACCTTCAAAAAGAGTATGTTTACCTTCAAAAACAGCTTGAAAAACAGGGTAAAAGAAACTTAAAACATAATGATATTATGCATGCAGTTATTGATGCGTATGCAAAAAACTCTCTTTCTGTAGGATACTACCAATTGTATGCGAGTTTTATGTTTTATAAGGCAGAACTTTTACGAAGTGAACAGCGTTTTGCTGAAGCCTTGAATTATTACTTTTATGTTCACTTTTTACACTCTAATGGGGTTGATAATGAGGCGAATTTTGGTGTTAATACTGTTATAAATGAAGAGTTAAAAGCTAGAATCTCTGAGCTTTTTGACTTGGGTGAGCTACAAAGTAAAAAGATTCAAGAGCTTTTTAATTATGCTCTTTTATCACTCAATAGGTTCTCTAAAGAAGTCTTACGTGTAAGTGTGCATAAAAGCTACAGTCAGCTAATTAAAGAGTTTAAAGATTTTGATGCAGCTAAAGAGGGTTATAAACCGATGCGTTCATTTGTACTGTACACAAAAGCGAGTTAAGTCTACTCGCTTTTTAAATCATTTAAAGAACTGAGAAGAGCACCCAGTTTATTTTTTACTTCAAGATATTCTAACTCGGGAATTGAGTCTGAAACTACACCTGCACCTGCTTGAAATATAATACGGTCTTTTTTAATCATAGAGGTTCTAATCGTAATAGCAGAATCCATATTTCCATCAAAACCAAAATAACCTATGGCTCCAGCATAAAAACCACGTTTAATACCTTCATACTCAGCAATTAACTGCATAGCACGAATCTTAGGTGCACCGGTCATTGTACCTGCGGTAAAGGTTGCTGCAAAAAGATCAAACATATCTTTATCGTCTCTAAGTTCAGCGATAACATCCGTTACCATATGCATCACATGAGAATATTTTTCTACATGCATCATATCATGTACTTGTACAGAACCTGTTTTAGCAACACGGCTGACATCATTACGACCAAGGTCAATTAACATAAGATGTTCCGCACACTCTTTAGGATCACTAGTAAGCTCATCTTCCATCTTTTTATCTTTTGCAATAGTAGAACCACGTTTACGTGTTCCTGCAATAGGCTTAAGAAGAAGCTCACCATCTTGAAGGCGAATCATTACCTCAGGGGAAGATCCTACAATGGAAAAATCTTCAAACTCAAGTAAGAACATATAAGGAGAGGGATTCTTTGTACGTAAAATTCGGTAAAAACTAAAAGGTTCAACCTCTGCCATAGCAGTATAACGGTTAGCCATTAAGATTTGAGAAACATCTCCACTTTTAATCATCTCCTTTGACTGAGCAACCATTTCAAAAAACTTATTTTTTGTAAAAGCAAAGTTCCCTGTTGTCTCTGAGGAGATAGGTTTAAGTGGAATATAATCATAAGAAGATTTAAGTTCATTCTCAATCTCATCAAAATTGTCTGCCATTTCTTGTAGAGAACTAACAAGGGTGAGTTGATGAGTTTTATGAGAATAAACAACAATGAGTTTTGGTCTAATAAGATCTAAATCAGGAGTATCAAGCTCATCTTCTAGGGCGTCCATAGTAGATTGTAAAACAGGTTCAAAAACCTTTACCATGTCATAACCAATGTACCCAATAAAACCGTCAATATAACCAATACCTAACTCTTGTGTTTTTGCACGGTAAGCTTTTTGGTCAAGTTTATTATAATAACTCTTTAAAAAAGAGAAGGGGTCTTCGGTGATAATATTGCGATTTGAATTACTGTCTGTATAGGTAGTAATATTGTTTTTATAACTTAGTCGCTCTAAGGCACCAATAATTATAAAAGAGTAGTTGCCTTCGCTAGAACCTGCACTTTCAAAAAGAAAAGATATTTCATTTTTGAAGTGAGTTTTTAGCTTATTATACACCGCAATGGGTGCAAATTGATCGAGTGTAAATGCAGATGAATGTACCAAAAATTAAATCCTAGAAAGAAATGCGCCAGCAACAATTTTAGATCTTACTGCTGGTAAGTCTTTACGTGCTGCTGAGTCACTTGAATATGGTCCTACAAGAACCTTAGTTATCATAGAGTCACCTGCATTTACCTTATGGATTTTATAAGTATAACCATTATCTGTAATTTTCTTTAAGAACTTTTTATCTGGAGCAAAACGTCCAAATGAACCCACTTGAATGTAAATATTCCCTGTTTTAGAAATTGAGTTTTTAGCAACAACTTTTTTTGCAACAGTTTTTTTAGCAACTGGTTTTGTAACTGCTTTTTTTGTTACTTTTTTAGTTATTGTTTTTGTTACTTTCTTTGTTGCTCTTTTTACAACTGGTTTTTCATATTTAGCAGGAACAACAACTTCTGTTATTTCTTCTTCTAAAATATCATCTGGACCAGAAATAAGTTCTGCTTCTTCTTGACTTTGTTGTTTGATTTTTGCAGCAACATCAGCAAGACTCTCTTGCTCATTTTGTGCCTCATCAATAGCAACAGGTTGAAAAAGAGGGTCTTCTTCAATTGAAGTACTCATTTTTGGAGCTTCAATAGGTTGAGGAAGGTTAGCCGTGCCATCTGAATTAAGACTGCTCATAATGGCAACAACAAGAATCAGTAAAATTGCTAAAGAAGCAACGGCAAGCATTACTTTTTTCATACCATTATTACCGCTACTACGGTTTAAAATAATATCATTTAATTCGTTCTTCTCTTCCATTATTAATACCTTTGAATATAAGTTATAGATTTTAAGCAATAGTTGTACCTAATTTTATTGAACCTTCTTTCCTTTGGATATTTAGAAAAAACAACTATTTTGTCGTTAAATGTTATTGATGCTAAGAATAACTCCTGCACACTTTTGACTCGAACTAGTAACTTTTTCTAAACACTGAGAGTAGCAGATGTACTCAGAAGGTTCAACACTCTTATTATACATCGTTTCTGAGGAATTTTGATTAGTTTATGATTAAAAGTTAAGATTTCTTTGAAAAGAGAGAACTTTTAAGTAGTTTGATTTCACGAACTAAGCATTTCGTAATTTAATTGATTTTAAGCCTGTGCAATTTTTTTGATTGTGTTTTTTTAAGAGGAGTCGCTTTGCTCTTTTTTTATGTAAAGCCTACGCTGGTTCGCTTCGCAAACAACAGCTTTGGTTTCGTTCGGGTTAAGGTTTGATTGTGTTTTTTAAGAGGAATCGCTTTGCTCTTTTTTTATGTTAAGCCTACGCTGGTTTGCTTCGCAAACAACAGCTTTGGTTTCGTTCGGGTTAAAGCCCAGCAGTGGGCTTTTACTTTTCCGAACTCACATGTGTTTTGACCAGGACGCTCCGCGTTCTTTGGCATAAACTTCTTTGGGAATATTTAATATATTATACTCTAAGGGTAACTCTTGTGTAGGAAAAACTCTCCACTGTTTTGGCATTTTAGCAGCCAGTTTCATAGACAGTAGTTTTCCTAATTGATAGGCTTCTTGCAAAGTAGTATGCCCTTTATGAATATACAGATGAAGGTGACCTGTTGTTTTTGTTTCAAAGGCAGTAAAGTTAATATAACCCTCTTCACGAAGAAGAAGTTGTGCCTTGTGGTAGAAACGTTGAGGATCTCTTCCATTATAGTCAATGACTATATTTTCTACCTTATCTCTAGCATTAATAAGAGAGTGTGCCACCGTAATTTCACCCTTAATATGTTGGTTAATTACGGATTGGTTAAGAGGTTTATTTACTTTTTCATACTTATTATAAAAAGTTCGACCCTTATATGATAACTTATCAACTACAGTATCTGATTTCACCCAATAATGATCAGATACCATCTTAATAAGTTTTAAGTCCATTGCTGTCATAAAAACCCCTTAAATCGTCTCTAGTATGTCGACTGTGTGTATATAATAAACTCTTTTGCCATCGTTGTCAACTCTTTTTTTACTTTTTCTTGAATCTGAGTATTATTAACATCATCAAGTACATCTGCCATCCGTTCTGCAATAATTGCAAACTCTTTCTCTTTCATACCACGAGAGGTAAGTGCAGGTGAACCTACACGAATACCTGAAGTAACAAAAGGAGAACGTGTTTCACCTGGAACAGTATTTTTATTAACAGTGATACCTGCATTTCCGAGTGCCGCATCAGCTTCTTTACCGGAGAACCCTTTGTTAATAAAAGAGACAAGGACTAGGTGATTGTCTGTTCCATCAGAAACAACATCATAATCACGAGCAATAAGACCTTTTGCAAGAACATCAGCATTTGCTTTTACCTGTTTAGCATACACTTTCCACTCATCAGAAAGGTTATATTTAAAACCTACTGCTTTAGCTGCAATAACATGAACAAGAGGCCCACCTTGAAGACCTGGGAAGATGGCTGAGTTAATTTTCTTAGCAATATCTTCATCATTGGTCATAATCATACCACCACGAGGACCTGCAAGAGTCTTGTGTGTTGTTGTTGTCACAACATCTGCATAAGGGAATGGACTAGGGTGCTCACCTGCACATACTAAACCAGCAATGTGTGCGATATCTGCAAATAAAATTGCGCCAACTGCGTCTGCAATCTCACGGAATTTTTTGAAGTCAATCTCTCTTGCATATGCTGAAGCTCCACATACAATGATTTTAGGCTGAGTGATTTTAGCAATATCCATTACTCTGTCGTAGTTAATACGACCATCAAGCTCAACACCATAAGTAAATGAAGAATAATTCTTACCTGAAAATGAAGGTTTAGAACCGTGAGTCAGGTGACCACCATGGCTTAAGTCCATACCTAGGATTTTCTCTCCAGCCTTTAGTAAAGCTGCGTAAACTGCGCCATTAGCTTGAGAACCTGAGTGTGGTTGAACATTAGCAAATTTACAATCAAAAAGCTCACAGGCTCTGTCAATTGCCAGTTGTTCTACTTTGTCAGCATACTCACAACCGCCATAATAACGTTTACCAGGGTAACCCTCAGCATATTTGTTTGTAAATACTGAACCCATAGTCTGCATTACAGCAGGAAGCGTAAAGTTTTCTGATGCAATCATCTCTAGGTGTTCTGATTGACGTTCAACTTCTTGTTCGCAGTATCCAAATACTTCGGGGTCAAATGTTTGTAAATTACTTGTGTTCATCTTTTATTTTCCTTTTTGGTTATTGTTTTTTTTAGTTTTAATCTTAAAATTTGGCAGAGCCAAATTTAATACTTTAGTGCTGAGCTCTGGCAATTATTAACTCTTTAACTCTTCGTCGATACACTCTTGTTCTGCTTGTGTAATAGGTTTCATAGCAGGGAAAAGAAGTACATCTCTAATGGTGTGTTGGTTGGTTAACATCATTACAAGACGGTCAATACCGATACCTTGTCCTGCTGTTGGAGCCATTCCATAAGAAAGAGCTTTAATGAAATCTTCATCCATCTCATGTGCTTCATCATCACCACACTCTTTGGCATCAACTTGACCTTTAAATCTTTCATATTGATCAACAGGGTCATTTAACTCTGAGAAAGCATTAGCAATCTCTTTACCTGCAATAAAAAGTTCAAAACGTTCAGTAATAGCTGGGTTTGCATCTGAACGTCTTGCTAATGGAGAGATTTCTACAGGATATTCAGTAATAAATGTTGGGTTAATCAGTTTTGACTCAACAAATTCATCAAAAAGTTCTGCTTGAAGTTGCCCAAGATTCATTTTTACATTAACGTCTATTTTTCGTTCTTGTAGATAAGTAATGATTTTATCTTTATCTTCTGCAACATCAATGGGAACACCACCAATTTCTGTTAAAGATTGAATAAGAGGAATTTAAGTAAAGTCATCAAAATCAATAGTTAAATCACCATAAGGAAGAACTTTTGGACGGTTTAGGTGTACAAAAAGGTAATCAAAAAGTTCTTTTGTAATTTCAATAAGGTCTTTATAGTTTTTATAAGCCCAGTAAAATTCAATACTTGTAAATTCAGGATTATGGGTGGCATCCATTCCCTCATTTCTAAAGTTTCTATTAATTTCAAAAACAGCTTCAAACCCACCTACAATAAGACGTTTAAGGTAAAGTTCTGGTGCAATTCTTAGATATCTATCAATACCAAGAGCATTATGATGTGTTACAAAAGGTTTAGCATTAGCGCCACCAGGAATAGGGTGCATCATGGGTGTTTCTACTTCTAAGAAACCCTTGTCTTCAAAAAAGCGACGAATTAAAGAGATCACACGCGAACGCACTTTAAATGTCTGTTTAACATCTGCATTCATAATCAAGTCAAGATAACGTTGACGGTAACGTGTCTCTTTATCTGTAATTCCATGATATTTTTCAGGAAGAGGAGAAATAGCTTTTGTCATGATTTTTAAATCATTAACATGCAAAGAAAGTTCACCTTTTTGCGTCAGAAATGGGTAACCTTCGACTTCAATAATATCACCGGTTTCCATCAATTTTTTAATTTCGTTGTAGTAACCCTCTCTAAGGTTGTCACGTGCAACATAAATCTGAAGTACACCACTCTCATCTTCGATTTTTAAGAAACTCGCCTTACCCATGTTACGGTAAAGTTTAATACGACCGGCAACTGTATATGAGCGACTCTCCGCTCTTTGGTCTTGCATTTTTTCTACATCAGCATTGATGTTAATGAATTTTCCAATAGTTGTATTACGCTCAGAATCATTTCTATAAGGGTTATACCCTAAGTCTTGAAGTTTTTTAGCTTTTTCTATACGTTGCTGAACGTATTTATTTTCAAATGGCAATCTGTTGTCCTTAGTTGATTTTGTTGTTAATTATTTGGCTTTGCTTGAAACTTTGCTTCGCAACCACTTTCGTTAGTTTTAAGAAGAAACTTTGCTTCGCAACCACTTTCGTTAGTTTTAAGAAGAAACTTTGCTTCGCAACCACTTTCGTTAGTTTTAAGAAGAAACTTTGCTTCGCAACCACTTT
>JAJRQV010000038.1 GCA_024280035.1 Campylobacterales bacterium | reverse complement strand
GTATAAAGTTATGTGTCTATTATATCTATTTAAAGTTAAAAAAATGTTAGTTGAAATCTTCTTAAAACCAATAAAAAGCCTATATATAGGGCTTAATAAGTAGAAGTGAGTAAATATGTGTAAACGCCTCCACAGTTTTGATGGGGTAGTGCCTTCGGGTGTGGAAGTTCAAATCTTCTCGTGCGCACCACTCTCTTTTTCTTAAAACAAAATTCACATTCATTTTATAAGACTTTTTATATCTATCTTGCAGTAAAATTACTTATATACCCTAAGTATTAGAGGTGCGTAATGAGTACTTTAGTATTTTTCTTTTTTTATATTGTTTTGGCTTTAATTTTGACTTATATTGTTTTAGGTTTTATTATCTCATTTGAAGTAGTGGGTGCAATGAGTGGTTCAAGTTATGCTGTATCATGGATACGAAAACAGTTCACTTATGATGAATTGTATTATGCTGTTATTGTTTTTTACCCTATGTTAAAACTTGCGTATTTCTTTTTAGAATACATTCCTTCTTTTTTTACTCATGAGATACGGTGTACTTTTGATTTAGATGCACTTTTTATTGACTTATTTAATTATGAATAATGTTTTGTGATATAATTTATTTTATCACTAAGAACTAAGTAAGGATTCTCCCATCGACGAAGTAAAAGACATTGAAATTGCATGGCCAAGTGATGACGCAGTACGTGTAGCTAATGCCATTTTTCATACCTATAAGGTTGATGAAAATAAAGAATTATTTAGAAAAGTTCCTATGAAACGAGTATGTGAACTTTTTGGAAGAACCTGCAATAGGGATTCAATTTCATATATTTCATCACTAATTAATGAGCTTTTAGACGAGCCTGTTGCTGTGATTGATAAAGAGTTAAACCATCGATATATTGAATGGAAGACGTATGATTTTTTTACACTTGTACAGCCTGTTGAAATGGGCGGAGACTTTATTATACTTAGAATTAATCCAGAATACCTTACAATTACACAAACATTTGTAGTAAACCCTTACCTCGAATTTTAATTTCAAATTTATTGGAAACGTATGGCAAAATATATTATTTTAGACACAGAAACAACAGGCATTAGCGAGAATGATAGAGTTATTCAATTAGGTTATATTGTACTGGGTAAACCGAGTGAACCCATTGAAGTGCATAATGAGTTTTGTTCTGCAGATGTAGAGATTGGTTTAGGGGCTATGGAGACACATCATATTACACCTGAGATGATTGAAGGTAAACCTAAGTGTACAGATATGCGTGCATATCAACGTCTTGTTGAGCTTAATTCAGATGATAATTATATGATTATTCATAATGCTCCTTTTGATTTAGCTATGCTTGAAAAAGAGGGCTTTAAAAATCAGATGCAACTTATTGACACCCTTCGTTGTGCTAAACATCTTTATACAGAAGAAGACTTTCATAGACTTCAATATCTGCGTTACTCTTTGGGGCTTTATAAAAGTGAAGAGGCAGAGGCTCAGAAATTAGGCGTGCAGATTAAGGCACATGATGCTATTGGTGATGTACTGATTTTAAAGTTGTTTATGTCAGCATTAACCAAAAAAGTTAAAGAGAATTTTCCAAATGAAAATCCTATGCAAAAGCTTGTTGAACTAAGTTCTCAGCCTGTGTATATGAACAAACCTCTGCGTTTTGGTAAGAACAAGGGTAAAACCATTGAAGATCTTGTTATTAGCGATAAGGGTTATATAGACTGGATGCGTAAAAATATGGATTTGGATGAAGATATGGTTTATACTATTAAACGTGCCCTTGGGGAAATTAGTTAATTTTTAAGCTAAGTGTACTTAGAAAAGTATTAGCTATAATCGCAGTATGAATTTAGATGACTTAAAAAACCAAACGATTTTAC
This sequence comes from Campylobacterales bacterium, assembly GCA_024280035.1. Lineage (GTDB taxonomy): Bacteria > Campylobacterota > Campylobacteria > Campylobacterales > Sulfurimonadaceae. The sequence goes on along the minus strand of JAJRQV010000038.1, from coordinate 16,722 downwards.
TTCTTGGAAAGACACGTGCCTTAGAGAAGCAAGAGTTTCTTTCTCAACTTAAACACCATAATATTAACTGTGTAACTGAACTTAATGATGAGGTCTCTTTTATCATTGAAGGGCACATGCTAAACCCTCTTGAACAAGATGATATAGAAGCATTTCATAAAAACAAAAGAGCGCCTTTTCTTCATATTTCTAAGCTTGAAAAAGCCTTGTGTGAAGAAATTAACTCAAAAAAATTACATATGAGTTTAAAGCTCAGTTCAGATGAAGATAGACTGCTGGCTTTTATTAAAAATCAATTTATTACGGATGAGCTTTTTTTACGTCTTATCTCTTTGCACGATTGGAAAAACGAGAACTTTTTTGAAAATGATGAAAACCGAGATGTAACAGCAGCTCTTATTAGTAGGTTTTACGCAGATATTGAAAAAAACCATAATGTTCAGTACGCAACAACAGGGCTTTTACATCTGATTTTACAGAGTGAAAACTCTGAACTTATTGAAGTTATTAGTAATCTTCAGCCAATTAAAAAAGCCTTAAAAGATAAGGATATTGAAAATGGAACCTTTAAAATCTTACAAGTGATTGCCCTGCATCCTTCTACTGCAGATTCTGTTATTAAAATGTATATTAAAAATGCAAATGAATTTTTAAAGGCACAGCTTGCAACACGTGAAGACTTAAGCCCTGCGTTTCAAGAAATCTTGTACCAAGAGGGTTCGGAATTAATAAACACTAGCTTATCCAAGAATATTGCCTTAGATACAAACCTTGCTATACAGATGCTTAAAGCAGATTTTCAAAGTGAAAGTATTGCAAAAACAGTTTCTTTAAACCAAGAACTTTTTGAAAAATTTAAGACAGTGTATCCAAAACTTTTAGCCCTTAATAACTCTTTATCAAAAGAAATGGTGAATGAACTTATCTCTTGTAATGACACGATTACCTTAGCTGCCTTAGCAAAGAATGAGGAGATAGACCGACTGGTTTATCTTAAACTTTATAATCTTGATAAGAGTGAGGTGTACTCTTCATTAGCAGGTAATAAAAAACTTCCTCCTACCCTTTTACAAGAGTTATTTCAAAAAAGTATGTTTAATGTAGAACTTGCAGGGAACAGCTCAACTTCGGCAGGTATCTTAGAAAAACTTTTTTTATTAGAAGATGAAGAGGTCTTAAGGGAATTAGCAAAAAACAGTTCAACGCCAATAAATATCTTATGTCAGCTACAGCTTGATAGACGTTATGATAGGTATGTTAAAGAGAATGAGAGTTTTGGGAAACACATTACACAAGATAATATAGGATGGTTATAATGCTATTGAAAGAAGTTTAATGAAAGCAAGTAAGATAACAGAGTCGATTAATGCCTTAATTGATTCAAAAATACCTTCATTTTTATGGGGACCTCCAGGAATTGGTAAGTCTTCTATTATAAAACAGATTGCATTAGCCAAAGAACTTAAGTTTATTGACCTTCGTCTGTCTTTAATGGATCCAACGGACTTAAAAGGAATTCCTTTTTATGATAAACATGAACATCATTCTGTTTGGGCACCTCCCTCATTTTTACCCAAAGAGGGTAAAGGAATTTTATTTTTAGATGAGCTTAACTCGGCTCCTCCTGCGGTTCAAGCCTCTGCTTATCAGCTTATTTTAGATCGTCAAGTGGGTGAATATAAACTCCCTGATGGTTGGGCAATTGTTGCGGCTGGAAACAGAGAGAGTGACCGAGGGGTTGTTTATAAAATGCCATCTCCCTTAGCTAACCGTTTTGTTCATCTAGAGATGGATGTGGATGTTAATGATTGGAAAGATTGGGCATTTAAAGTAGGAATAGATGAAAGAATCATTGCTTATATTGGCTATAAAAATGAAGACCTATTCTCATTTGAGCCAAGTCTTAATGAGAAGTCTTTTGCAACACCACGCTCTTGGGAATTTGTTAATGGTATTTTAAAATCAGAAATGCGTGAAAACTTACTATTAGATGTCATTTCGGGTGCTATTGGAAAAGAGAGGGCTATCTCCTTTTTATCTTTTTCAAAGGTAGCACATAAACTTCCTGATATTGAGAGTATTTTATCAACAGGAACAGCGGAGTATCCTAGTGAACCCGATGTCTTGTTTACCCTCTCTTCGGTACTGGTTTCATTCTTACTTAAGAAGCCTGAATTTTTAGAAAATGTACTGAAATATACGCTTGATTTACAAAGTGAATTTGCTGTAATGATTGTTCAAGATTTACAAAGAAATGGAATGTCTATGGAACACTCAGAAGTTTTTACGAGCTGGGTTCGTAAGTTTGCTTACCTTCTGGAATAGCTGTGTCAGTAGAACAAAAAATCTCTCAGGCTAAGGCAAGACTTCTTGTTCAAAATCCTTATTTTGGAACACTCGCCTCACGCCTAAAATTTAAAAAAAATGATAATATACAATCTTTTTTAACGAATGGTCTTTCTTATGAATATAATGATGAATATCTTAATAATTTAGACTTAGATGAGATAGGTTTTACCCTCTGTAATGCCGCAATGCATGTTGCCTTAGCACATGACAATAGACAAAAAAATAGAATGTCATGGTTATGGCAGTTAGCAACAGATTATGCGATTAATTCTATGTTGATAAGTAATGGTTTAGATGCTCCCTTTGGTGTGAACTATCAAGATAGATTTGAGGGTATGTATGCTGAAGAGATTTATGCTATTTTAAAAGATGAAATCAAAAACCAAGAGTATGATGATAATGAAGATAATGATACGGGTTTTAATGAAGAGAACAGAAAAAAAGAGTCTGAAGAGAAGGCAATACCCCCTGAGGGAAGTAATGAGAAACAAAAAACGCAACAAGACGTAGACACACAAGAGCGTGCGGTTGATGAAGAGGCTTGGAAAAAAAACCTTGAAGAGACCTCTAAAAAATTCAAAAATGAACTCCCTGAAGGGATAGAACGTTTTTATGAAAAAGAAGAGACAAAAATTGATTGGCGAGCAGAGTTATATAATGCTATAGATAGACACTATTATCATGATTATGTCTTAATACCTCCATCCAAGAAACTTATTTATATGGGAACGTATTTACCCTCGTTAAGTTCAAATATGCTTCGTATTGTTGTAGCAATTGACAGTTCAGGTTCGGTCAATGAAGAGCTTCTGGGAGAATTTATTTCTGAGTTCGAGTCTATTTTATTGAGTTTTGCTACTTTTGAAATTGATCTTCTTGTTTGTGACGACAAGATACGTTCATCTGCACACTTCTGTTCAGGTGATAAACTAGAATATAAGTTAAAAGGGGGAGGTTCAACAGATTTTAAACCTGTTTTTGAGTATATAGAAGATGAATTGCATGAGACACAACTGCTTCTTTATTTTACTGACCTTGAAGGAAAGTTTCCTGAAGAAGAACCTTTAATTAATACGATTTGGATAAGCCCCAGCCCAAAAGATGCCCCTTTTGGAAAGATGATAAGGATATAATTGAAAGCATTAACTGAAGTACAATCCCTGCTTGAAAAGAATACAAATATTTTTTTAACGGGAGGTGCAGGCGTAGGTAAAAGTTTTTTACTTCGTGCCCTGATTGCCACTTATGAAAATGAGGGTAAAAAGGTTGCTAAACTTGCTTCAACAGGAATGGCAGCGTCTTTAATCACAGGACAAACCTTACACAGTTTCTTTTCTTTGGGTATTTGTAATCATAGTTTTGAGCTAGAGCGTATGGGGAAAATCAATATTGATAAAAAACTTTCTAAGTTACTTAAAGAAATTGACCTTATTGTCATTGATGAGATTTCTATGGTAAGTTCGGGTGTAATGGATATGATACGGCTTCGACTCTTGCAAGCGGAGTCCGAGGCTAAACTTCTTGTTAGTGGTGACTTCTTACAGCTTCCTCCGGTAATACGAGAGCGTGACAAGTATGCTTTTATGCGTGATTATCCTGAGAGACCTGTTCATGGTGTTTATGGTTTTGCTTTTGAGTCTGAGTCTTGGGAACGATTTGATTTTGAGACTTATAATCTAAGTGAGGTCAAACGTACTAGTGATGAAGAGTTTGTACATATCTTAGATGCTATTCGTTATGGGCATAAGGATGAAAAAACAATGCAATATATTCACTCTCTTGTTCGACCTATGCCTGATGATATGCAAAACCATACCTTACTTTTTGGAAAAAACATCTCTGTTGAACGCCATAATAAAAAAGAGTTACATCATCTTGAAGGTGAAGTCTATCCTTTTGAAACTTCTGTGCAGATGTATGAAAAAAATGTTAAAGACCAAGAGGTAGAACGTTTTATGAATGATTCGCGTCTGCCTAAGGTCTTAGAGCTGAAAATTGGTGCACCTGTATTGTTTATGCGAAACTCTTGGAACTATTTTAATGGAGAAAAAGGAACTGTTTCTCGAATTAATGAGGAAGAAAACTATATTCATGTACGTAAAGAAGATGGTAAAACTGTTCGTGTTGAGAAAGAGCGGTATTCAAAAAAACAGTGGAAAAGTAGAAGTATAGAAGGAAAAAAACAAGAGGTTGAGGTGAGCAAGTTTGACCTTTTTCAATACCCTCTGTCTTTAGCCTATGCTATTACTATTCATAAGTCTCAGGGGATGAGTCTTTTAGATATTGTTATATACCTGAATGAGATTTTTGCTCCCTCACAGTTTTATGTGGCACTTTCACGTGCAATTTCTCCGCATAGGTTAAGTCTCTTAGAAACAAAACGACCAATAGAAAAGTTTATTTTTGCTTCTCCTGAGGCAGTGAATTTTTATCATTAGAAATCTGTGAAGTGCTTTGGAAGATGCCTCTTTTATCAAAATAGTTGGTATCAATTTTTAGGTAAACGAACTTTATTGATATACATTATTATTAAATCATAAAAGAAAGTGCTACAATATACGAAAGTAAATTCAAAAGAGAGAACATGAAAAAGATATTAATGCTAATAATAGCCTTGGGGATGCTGTCATTGTCAGCAAATGAAGATAAACAAATTGAACTAAGAAAAACTATGATTTCCTTTGCAACAGCAATGGAGTTGATTCAACACGGTATTTTATATAACAATAAAGAAGAGATGCATAAGGGCGCACAGCTTCTGCAAGTCAATAATATGAAACTCTTTAAAAAGCATGGAGATGCCTTAGCCTTATATATGCCAGAAAACCCTGAGTTCGCAAAAGAGTTTGCTAAACGCACGGGTCAAAACATTCAAGACTATGCAAATAAAATGACGGAGGACTTAGGCAGTAGAAAAGCCTATTCTAAAATGTCAGCCATTTATACGCATATCTTACAAGAATGTGTAGGCTGTCACCAAAAAGTCCGTAGATGGTAAGTGTCTTAAAGTCGCACAGATAGTATAGATGACTTTATAGATGTACACAGATTAAGCAGATTCAAGGGATTAAGAAAATTTGTTTAATCCACCTAATCTGTGGATAAGCTGTTTTTATTTTGAAGGTTCTGCAATAATCTCTTGAATATCTTGATACAAAATTACACCTTCTTCTTTGTAGATTAAGGTTTTTCTGTCCTTGTAAATCATCATAGTGGGGAGTTGCATGATGTCGAAGTGCTCGGCTAGGTCAGGTGAATTGTCGGTGTCAATTTCTAAGATAGTGATATTATCATACAGTTCATCAATCTCTTCAAGTTCAAAACCTAAGGCGTGACAAGGATCACAATACTCTGAACCAAATTTAAAAAATACAATGTCACCTCGGTCAAAGGCTTTTTCTCTCTCTATTGCAAAATCTTCTGCATCAACTTTAATAAATGACATATGGTTTCCTCCAAGGGTAAATGTTACCCTCAGAATAACATACAGATATATGAACAAGACAGGTTCTTTTTAGCGTAGTGGAGGCTACGGTAAAAGGGTTCTAACGATGTCTCACATATCTGTATGTTATGCCCAGAGGGAAAACTAAAAAGATGAAATACTCAATATTTCATCTTTTTAGTTCTCTGAGGGTAACATTTACCCTTGGAGGAAACCTAAAAAAACTTCATCATAGACTCACGTCCAAACTTTTGAACAAGCATAGCTGCAGTTGCTCCTCTTGCATTAGCAATACTTACATCAGCACCTTTTTCTACAAGGAAAGCAACAAGTTCTGTCATATCATCCATAACTGCTTCCATTAGGGGGGTCCAGCCAACACCGTCGGTTTTATTAATGTCTGCACCCTGTTCGAGAAGGTATGCCACCATATCTTTTCTATCTCGTCTTATACAAATGTGAAGGGGAGTCCATCCATACTTATTTTGAAGATTAAGATCGCATCCATCCTCAATCTCTTTTTTGAGTGCATCTAAGTCGTTGTCGTATACAATTTTTTCTAGTTTTTCAAAAAGTTCATCAGCCATTTGTCTTTTCCTAATAATTAATCTTATAAGTATAGTGTAATTTTAATCTGTTTTTATAGAGCATAATCAATCTTACAAAAACAAAGAGGTAATGGAGTCTTGTGCAGTTTCAATAATTATATTAGCTCCGGGTAAGAAAGAGATTAGCCCTGTTCCAATGCCTCCCCATAAAATAGCAAGAGCAATAGCACCAATAACTACAGGGGTAAAACTAAAGGCAAGATTGTATTTTAGTTTTTGAGGGTAAAAGTACATCATTGCAATCACTTTAAAGTAATAATAGATAGAAACGAATGCCGCAAGAACACCTAATAAGGCTAACCATGTTAAGCCGGACTCAATTGCAGCTGTAAAGATATAAAACTTTCCTAAAAAACCTATGGTTGAGGGAAAACCTGCAAAAGAGAGCATAAAAATAGACATCATAGCAGCAAGTAGAGGTCGTTGATGGGCAAAACCTTTAAAGTCCTCATAAGTTGTTCTTTCGGTATCCCAATGGGAGAGGTAAGAGAGTATTCCAAATGCACCAATTGCAGAAAGAAAATAAGCAACAAGGTAAAAGATAATAGAAGGAGCAGCAGAGGTATTCATTGCCCCTGTTGCAGCCAGAGCAATTAGTAAATAACCACTGTGCACTATTGAAGATGCCGCAAGCATTCGTTTAATATTTTGTTGGGCTAGGGTAAGAAGTGAACCCCCTACAATGGTAATAACAGCTATAAAAATCAAAAGAGGGTCAAAGACGGAGTTAAGGGCTTGGTAATCAACCAAAAAGATACGTAATGCTATGGAGAAGATAGCAATTTTAAAGGTACCTGCCATAAAAGCGGTAATGGGTAAGGAAGCTCCATCATAAACATCTAAAACCCAAGCTTGAAAAGGAACAGCAGAGATTTTAAACAAGAGGGTAATCATCATTAAAACACCCCCAATAATGATGAGCTCATAAGAGTCATGCAGGTCAAGGTAGGCACGAATATCTCCTAAATGGGTTGAACCGACTTGGGCATAAATAAAGGCAATGCCCAGAAGAAAAAAAGCACCTGAAAACGAGCCTAAAAGAAGGTACTTAAACAGAGCCTCACTCGCACGTATATTGTAACGGTTCATGCCTACTAAGATGTAGATGGCTACTGAGGCTGATTCAAGGGCAATAAAGGCAGTTAAAAGCTCATTTGACATTGAAAGAAGCATCATTGAAAAAAGGGCAAAAAGAATAAGGGAAAAAGTTTCGTGTGCGAAAAACTTAGTTGCTTGCATAAAGGCACTACCCGTTAAAAGCATAAGTAAGGCACCGACTAAAAAAATCATATTAAATAAAGCGGCAAAAGAGTCATAACGAAGCATATTATTAAAAAGTTCACCCTGAATATTAATAACAAAAAGCTCACCTAAATAAGGTGTCTGAAAATACAAAGAAAGGAGGATAATAGTTATGGTGATGGTACTTAAACTGCGATTTGAGAGTTTTATAAAAGCAGCAACAAGCATCATCACAACGGCACCAATACCGATAATAAGAAGTGAGGTGATAATTCCACTAGAACTTAACATGGTACTCCTTTGTGTGCTGTGCAGCAGTAGGTTCTATCTTATGAATAAAATACGAGGGAAAAATTCCCATAGCAATGATAAGCAGAGCCAAGGGAATTAAGGAAAGAATTTCATACCTTCGTAGTTCCGAAAATTCAGGAAGTTTTTCAGGTCCATAAAGAATTTTCTGCATAACTTTAAAGATAAATAAAATTGCAATGAGTAGGGTTGTAGCTGTAATAAAACCGACAAGAGTGCTGTACTTAAAACCACCAATAATCAGAAGTAACTCTGAAACAAAACCACCTGTTAATGGAATGCCTACAATACTTAAGGCAAAAAAGGCAAAAAATACAGAAAATATAGGGGCTTGATGAACAATACCTCCGAGTGAATCTAGGTGTAAATTTTGGGTACGTTTGTAAATCATTCCTAACATCATAAAAAGAGCTGCTGAGCTAAGAGCATGAGAGGCAATCATATAAAAAGCACCTAAATGAGCATAATAGTTAAAGGTAAATATTCCCATAATAATTAAGGAGAGATGCGAAGCTGAGGAGTAGGCAAACAATTTTTTAAGCTCTTTTTGTTGAATTGCTGCTATTCCAAAGTAAATCATTCCAAAAAGCCCAAGGTAAATAAAAAAGTTTGAAAGCTCCATGCTTAAGTCTGATAAAAGCCCAAATACAAAACGCCAAATAGCATACACACCAAGTTTTGCCATAAGGGCTGACAGTACAACAATAGCCCCTATTGGTGCAGCTCTGTAGGTTTGTGGTAACCAAGTATGAAAAGGAAAAAGAGGGATTTTGATACTAAAGGCAAAAATAAAGGCAGCAAAAATAAGCAGACTCTCTTGCTTATCTAAGTGTAAGTTTTGAAGATCAAAGAGTGAAAAACTCCATACCTGTGTTTCTTGAAAATTCTCAAAACCTAAGTACATAATAGCAATAAGCATAATGAGTGAACCAAAAATGGTATAAAGGGTGAATTTCATTGACATAAAGTTTTTGTTTTCACGTCCAAACAGCCCAATCATAAAAAAGATAGGCAATAACATGGTCTCCCAAAAGAGGTAAAATAGAATTAAATCAAGAGAAAGAGCCGCTCCCGTAAGCCCACCATGAACAATAAGAAGGTTTAACCAATAACCCTTTCTTTGAAGATGCCAAAAAGAGAGATATAAAAGGGGCATAATGAGGTTAGTCATCATAACAATGATTAAAGAGATGCCATCAATTCCCACATGGTAGGTGATTCCATAGGCTTTAATCCAAGCGTATTGTTCAATAAACTGCATCTGTGAACAGGGCTCAAAGTGGGCATACATCCAAAGGCTTAAGGATGCGGTTATCAGCGTAACACCAAAACTAAGATAACGAATAATATAAATACGTAGAGGCAAGAGATATAAAACTATTGCAGATAAGATAGGAATAAATATGAGTAAAGAGAGAATATTTTCAAACATTAGTTTACTCCCCAGATATAACTAAAAATCCCTACTATACCTAGGGTCATATATAAGGCGTAGTAACGTACATTTCCATTTTGAACAAGGTCACTGTAATAAGCAAGCCTTTGGTAAGCGAATGCCAGTTTATGAATAAAAACATCAATAACCTTTTCATCTATAAAAACAATGAAATCAGAAAGTTTTTCAAGGCTTTTAGTAAAGATTAGAGTATATATTTCATCAATATAAAACTTGTTTTTTAGAAGTGTATTTAAGAGACCAAGAGAGGGCTCATGTTCGCTTTTAACGTAATGAAAATATGCCATTACAATTCCAAAGGAGGCAATCAAAATATTACTTAGAAGTAAGATAGTTTCAGTTTGATGAGAAAGATGATATCTCAGGTCAGGAAGATTTAGCCAAAGCGTGTACCTTTCACTTCCTCCAAAGAAAGTAGGAAGATTTAAAAAACCTGCAAAAATAGTACCTATAGCTAAGATAACAAGGGTGATTGAGATAAGTTGATTTTGTGCTAAGGGCTGTAAGTTCTCCTTACTTTTAGAAATAAAAACACTAAACAGAAGTCTGAACATATAATAACTGGTAAGCCCTGATGTAAGAAGTGCCATAGAAAAAATCAGATAATTTTCACTCGCAAAAAGATGATTTAAAATTGCATCCTTAGAGAAAAAACCACTAAAGGGAGGGATGCCTGAAATGGCTAAACTAGAAATGAGCATGACGGCAAAGACAAGGGGCATTTTTAATCTTAAGCCACCCATATTTTTAATGTTTTGTTCATGATGCAGTGCCAAAATAATAGCGCCTGCACCCATAAACAGAAGTGCTGTAAAAAAAGCGTGGGTAAAAACATGAAAAATACCAGCAGAATATGCACCTAAACCTACTGCCATAAACATATACCCTAATTGGGAGATGGTTGAATAAGCCAGTATTTTTTTAATGTCATCTTGCCTCAGTGCAATAAGTGCAGCAAACAGAGCTGAAAATGCACCCACATAAGCTATGAAAAGCCCAACCTCTTCTGTCATAGAATATAAAAAATTAAATCGAGCAATCATATAAACACCCGCGGTGACCATTGTTGCCGCGTGAATAAGAGCCGATACCGGAGTAGGTCCTGCCATTGCGTCAGGAAGCCAAACATACAGAGGAAGTTGGGCAGATTTCCCCATAGCCCCTATAAAAAGTAAGAGAGCAATAAGAGAAAGAGTGCCGTTTGGGATAAGGTGAATATTCTGTTCTAGGGCATTAAAGTCTAAGCCTAAGTGAGCAATGTTTACAAACAAAAGTGCAAGCCCTGAGATAAAACCAAAGTCTCCAATTCGGTTTAAAATAAATGCCTTGTTTCCTGCTTGAACATTTTCGTGTTTATTAAAGTAAAAACTAATGAGTAGGTAAGAGCATAAACCTACCCCTTCCCAGCCAATAAAAAGCATAATAGGATTGTTTGCTAAAACAAGTAAGAACATTGAAGCCATAAAGAGATTAAACCAAGCGAAAAAGCGTGCATAACCTTTGTCTTGTTGCATATAAGCGTGAGCATAAAGGTGAATCATAAAACCAACAAAAGAGACAAAACTTAACATTGCGCCAGATAAGGGGTCAAGTAAAAAAGAAGCATTCACTATAAAACCTTTGATGTCTAACCATGTAAAGGCAGTAAAATAGATGTTTTCACCTGTACTAATGTGCGTATATAAAAGTATAAAAGAGAGAACAAGACTAAGCAAAGGTCCCCCGAGACCTAAGAGTGTATAGATGATTTTAGGGATGTTTTTATCATAATGATTATACAAAGAAATAAACATAATAAAAACACTAGAAAAAAAGACAGAACCGATTATCCAAGCAAGCATAGAAGACTCAATCATAATGTTTTTCCTGCTTAAGTAAGTCGAAAAAATTAGCATCAAGAGAACGAGCATTTTTAAATAGCATTACAAATAGTGCTAAAAAGATAGAGGCTTCTGCTGCGGCAATGGAGATAATCATCATTGCCATAATCTGTCCATTTAAGTCAGCATAATGGTGAGACAAAGCAACTAAGATGAGGTTAACGGCATTAAGCATAAGTTCAATTGACATGTACATAATAAAAATATTTCTGCGACTGATTACACCTATAATACCGATAGAAAAAAGTAAGATACCAAGGATAAAGAAATGTTCAATATTAAGCATTCTCTTTCTCCCTTTTTGCCAAGACTACCACACCAATAAGTGAAATTAGAAGTAAGATAGAGATCATCTCAAAAGGCAGTACCCACTCAGTAAAGAGTTCCATTCCTATATCTTTAATAGAACCGAAATTTTTTAAGTACAGGGGTTTAAAGTTCATCTTATGTACAGTTTAAATTAAGATGGCACTAAAGGGCATGACTAGGAGGGTCATAGCTGTTAACCATCTTAGTTTATAGGGTTCATGCGGAAGATTCTCTTCTTTAATATTTAAGAACATAATAATAAATAAAATCAGAGCAATAATAGCACCTGCATAGATAATAATCTGTACTAAAAAGAGAAAACCTCCCCCTAAAAGGGCAAAAAGCCCTGCAATACTTAAAAGAGTAACAATAAAACTCAAGGCAGCATTAATAGGTTGTTTAACATAAATCATTACCAAAGCGCTTATCAGTGCAAGTGTGGCTAAAATTATAAAAATAATACTACTGAGCAAGGGAGTTCTCCTTCCCAAAAATTCCTGTATGACTCAGAAGTTTTTCTTTATCCACAATGAACTCTTCTCGTGTAGCGGCAATAATAGAAAAAATTCCTGTGTCCATTCGAATGGCATCACAAGGGCAGGCTTCAACACAATAACCGCAAAAGATACATTCAAGTAGGTCAATACTAAAGGTCTTCGGTTCTTTTTCATCTACACCATCAGTACGCTCTTGGGCTTCAATAAAGATACATTCAGAAGGGCATGCTGTTGCACACATAAAACACGCCACACAACGGACAGTATCATCATCTCGTTTTGTGAGTAGGTGAAGCCCACGATAACGATCGGTAATATCACTGGGTTGTGTTTCTGGATACTCACAAGTAGGAATACAGCTTGTGTCAGAAAGATTAGTGGTAAAGTTCTTAAGGGTAAGTTTCATACCTGCGACAACAGCCCAGATATAACTTTTCTCTTTTAGTGTATTTCCATATCGAGGAACGACTTTTACTGCCATCTTAAACTCCTGCCAAAATGACAAAAATAGCCGTAAAAAAGATATTGAGTAAGGCTAGAGGAATTAAAATTTTCCAGCCAAGATGTTGAATCTGGTCATATCTAAAACGTGGAAATGTCCACCGAACCCAAACAAAAACAAAATTCATCAGCATCACCTTAAAGGCAAAACTTAAGATTTGTAAAATCATAATGCCAACAGAACTCTGCTCATACGAAAGTCCTGAGCTTAGAAGATAAAAAAGAAAAGACTCAAAACATATTACAAAAACAGTAATAAGAATAGTGGCGTATTTAGTTTCACGTCTGTGGCTGAGGTCACAGGAATTATTTTTTTGCATCCATCGGATAAAACCCATACTTAAAAGAGGCACAAGAATAAGAAGAGCTATTAAAACAAGGTTAATATGCTGATGCATCACTTGGGTGTTTAAAAATGGAATCTGATATCCACCAAAAAGAAGGGTGACAATAATGGCAGAAGAGGCAGACATAGCGATATACTCTCCCATAAAAAAGAGGGCAAACTTCATGGCTGAATATTCCGTATGATAAGCAGCAACAATTTCACTCTCTCCCTCAGGAGCATCAAAAGGAGCACGGTTTGTTTCTGCAAAGGCGGTGACTATAAAAATAAGCCCTGCAAGGGGTTGCATAATAATTCCCCAAGCAGGAATAAAACCAAAAAGAAGTTCACCTTGGGCTTGCACCATAGTGTTTAAAGAGATACTGTCATAAGTAATTAAAAAAGAGACTATAGCCAGACCCATAGCAATTTCATAAGAGATAACCTGAGAAGAGGCACGTAAAGCGCCTAAGATAGAGTACTTGTTATGACTTGACCATCCTGCAATAATAATGCCATACACACCTAAACTTGCAATAGCTACAAACCATAAAATTCCCAGCTCAATGGGAAGGGCTTGAATATGATAGGTGAAACCATCTAGTGTAATATCATCTGCATAAGGGACAACAATAAAGGATAAAAAGGCAGCACCAAAAACAATCCCAGGGGCAAGAATATAGTAAAACTTCTGCTTAATATGGGCAGGATAAAACTCCTCTTTAAAGATCAGTTTCATCATGTCAGCAATGGGTTGAATAATGCCTCCTAAACGCATGCCTTTAATATTACATCGATTGGGTCCTAAACGGTTTTGAATTAAGGCTGCAACACGTCTCTCCATCCAGACCAATAAGGGAATGGTGACTAAAGAGAAAATAAGGGTAAGCATAATAGGAAAGAGTATCATAAACAGATGCATTTATATTTGTACCCCCTCATTTGGAATATCTTCATATTTAAGGCTGAATTTTTCTTCTAAGTTCTCTTTCCAAACTTCATTTGCCGTTTTGGCAGTGGCATTAATAATATGTAAGAGTTCTAAAAGAGTCTTTCTATCATTACACAGACCGGCTTCAAATTTTTGTAAGATACCATCTTCATTAATAATCGTACCCTCTTGTTCACTAAAAGATGCCATAGGTAGTAAAATAGAATATTGTTTACAATCTTTAAAAAGGTTGGTTAAAAAATGTATCTGTGTCTTGTTTTTAATCTCTGGTGCATTAAAAAAGCCTTTATGATTAAAGTTTATAATGGTGGTTGTTTTGTCTAAATCCCTTATGAACTCCTCTTTTGAATCGTTAATACCAAGTTTTTTTATGGCATTAAGATTAGCAGCTGTGTTGTTTGAGCGGAGCCAAGAATCTCCAAAACTTTCATCTTTATAGGTCTCAGAAAAGGCATTCATCTGTAGTCCAAAACGTTGGGCTAAAGCCATAATGACGACTAATTCTTCTGTACTTAACGAGGGGCTAATTAAAAGAAGAGGTTTCTCATCATGTAAGGCATGTAAAAGATAAGAGAGGGCATTTTCTTGCTTAACAAGACGATTAAGATGATAAAACTCTTCAAGTCTATCTTCATTTTGAATTTTATAAGAGAGACGTCCATCATCACAGATAAAATGGCCATTAATATTGTGGTTTATACGCGGGCGAAAACGAAAAATAGTGTCACTTTGGTATTTTTGTTGGTTATGGTCAAGATGAATATTACATCCCTTTGCACATCCATGACAGATGCTTTTTGCGGTGTTCATAAACCAAACACGTTGTCTAAAACGAAAGTCTTTGGATGTTAAGGCACCTACTGGGCATAAGTCAATAATATTCATTGCATATTGGGTATGCATCTTCTCCCCTGGCACCGTAGAGACACGTGCATCATCTCCTCTTCCTATAATACAGAGTTCATTGGTATGAGTAATCTCTTGGGTAAAACGGGTACATCGTGCACATAAAACACAGCGTTCTTGATCTAAAATGATATTTCTTCCAATATCGAGTTTTTTATTTTTATGCTTTTTTCTTCTTTAGCTCGGCGTGATTTAGCTAAAGCAAAGTCCATATAATAATCTTGTAAAGAACACTCTCCTGCTTGATCACAGATGGCACAATACACAGGATGAGAAAGCAGTTCAAGTTCTAAAATATCTCTTTTAACAGCATTAATACTCTCATTCTTAGTATTAACAACCATATCTTTTTTAATAGCGGTGTCACAGGCAATTTGAGGACGTTTTTTACCTTCAATTTCTACCATACACATACGACAGTTTCCATCTGCACCTAAGGCATCATGGTAACAAAAATGAGGAACTTTAATACCTTCACTGAGTAAAAGAGGTAGAAGTAAAGAACCTTATTCTGCTTGAATTCGTTTTCCATCAACGATAAAAGAGACTCTAGTCATCTAAATCTCCTTTATGAATATAGGCTTCAAACTCATCTCGAAAACGAAGTATAAAAGCATCAATAACCATAGAAACAGCTGGTGCAAAAACACAGATTGTTTTTCCATTCATGGTTTGTGAAATATCACTCAGTAGTTCGATATCATCTTTTTGAGCTTTTCCGATAAGCATGTTTTTTATAATACCATCTACCCAAGACGTTCCTTCTCTACAGGGGGTACATTGACCGCAAGACTCATGATGATAAAAAGAGAGAAGGTTTTTAAGAGCGGAAACCATACAGGTGTCTTCATCCATAATAATCATACCCCCTGTACCCAAGGCTGAGCCAATCTCTTTCATTGACTCATAATCGAGTTTAGCAACCTTGACTTCCTTCGCACTTAAAATAGGCGTTGAGGCTCCACCAGGAATAACAGCCTTTAGTTTTTTACCATTTTTAATACCCCCACCAAGAGTGTTGATAAACTCTTGCATAGATTCGCCAAAGGCAAGTTCATAAATTCCAGGATTATTAATATGCCCACTTATACCAAAAAGAAGGGTACCGGGGCTTTTTGATGTTCCAAAAGAGCGATAAGCTTCTGCGCCTTCATTAATAATAAAAGGCACCGTGGCAATAGTTTCTACATTATTTACTAGGGTAGGTTTATTAAAATAATATTCAGGAGAGGGGTGCTGTGGTTTTAGTCTTGGATGCCCACGGTTTCCTTCTAAGGACTCAATGAGAGCAGACTTCTCTCCACAGATATAAGCACCTGCACCTCTGTGTATAGTAATATCTACACGGTAATTAAAACCCTTAACCTTTTCACCCAAAATACCATCTTTATAGGCTTCGTTAATAGCCTCATTTAGACGTTTAGCCAAGGCTGAATACTCACCACGAATGTAAATATAAGTATCATGAGCACCAATAGCATAAGCCGTTAAAATCATGCCTTCTAAAAGCAGGTGCGGATCAAACTCTAAAATTTGTCTGTCCTTAAAGGTTCCAGGTTCACTCTCATCCGCATTAATAACTAAGTAAGAAGTCTCATTTGATGAGGAGACTAAACACCACTTTGCACCTGCTAAAGCCCCGCCTCCACCCTTTCCTCTAAGACCACTTTTTTCAACCTCGCTTTCTATCTGATAAGGGGGTCTTTTAAATGCCTTGTCTATACTTTGATAAACACCATTTTTTTTAGCCACCTCAAGTGTAAAAGAATCTTTAATATCAAAGTTTTTACTAACGATTTTATAAATCATTTTGCCAACCTTTGAAGAAGCTCTTTTATATTTTTTGGTGTAAGGTTTTCATAATACTCTTCATTTATACAAAGCATAGGTGCGCCACTGCAAGCTCCTAAACATTCTACTTCTGATAGTTTAAAAAGTTCTGT
>JAJRQV010000037.1 GCA_024280035.1 Campylobacterales bacterium | reverse complement strand
TAGTACAAAAGCATAGAATTTAAGTTAAACTTCAGTCCCTAGAGGCTCTAGAAATCATTATTCAACTTTTTAAAAGCAGTAGCAATATAAAAATTGCTTACAGCTAACTTTTCAAATCTAAATCCGACAGGCTCCTAGATATTTCAAATACTTAACATATTGAGTATTACTCATTTTAACTTTAGCATACTCTTTTATAAATGTTTTAGTGCGAAAGAGTTGCATGTTCTCTCTTTAGATCATCTAGCGTAATATACTCACCATCCAAATCCATCGCTTCTTTCATTGCTTTAAGTGTTTCATCATTTGGAATCTTTGCTTCAAAAGGCAAACCTCTCTCAAGCACAATCATGCGGTTAAACATATTGACTGCTTGCGAATAACTCATCCCTATATACTTTAAAATATCTTTAGCCTTTTTATAATCATCTTCTTCAAGGCGAATCGTTGTTTGTGTTTTAGGCATAACAAATCCTTTTTTATATATTATATCCCAAATGGGATATTTTATCAACCTCTACACTTCCAAATAATATGTATCTGGATTATCTTGGTCAAATGCTTCATTTGCCTATAGCAAAAGTACCATTCCCTTATACTCATCTTTGTAAAACCAGCTATTTTGATACCCATCAAAAACTTTTCCTGCAGGATAGGTAGGGTTTTGCGTGAGGATGTCAACTTCATACCCCTTCTCTTTCCAAGCAAGAGCCACTTCGTTTATCTTGAACTCTTCAGGGTAAAAGCATTCTGTGACTATTAAGATTTTTTTAGTCATTAATATACTTTATGTATTGACTGTATAAATCAGGATTGTTTTTGATAAAATCAATCATATCTTTCACCATATTTTCATAACTTGGCATATTATAATTCAATTCTTTACGCGTATCTATAAAACTTTTATCAACTGCTTTACCATCTATCGGCAAGATCTCAATCTCTTTTTTAGTATATTTTTTAAAAAGTTTTAAAAGTTCATATTTGTTTATATGTTTATTATTAGTTACATGATACAAACCAGTTATATTGTTTTCAATAGCCAACTTCACAACTTTTGCAAGTTCAAGTGTGCTTACTCCAGACCAGATAGCTTTAGTAAACCCATTAACAATTCCTCTTTGCATCATAAACCAATGAAAAAGACCTTCTCCATGTTCTTTTATTTCAGGTCCTATTATAGATGTTCTTAAAGTAAGATGTTTTTTGTCTATAATTTCACCTAACGATTTTGTTTTTGCATATATATCTTTACCATCTTTTTCGTCAGATTCTATATAACCTCCTTTATCTCCGAAAAAAACACAATCAGTAGATATATGCACTAATTTTGCTTCCATACTGTCGGCTAATCTTACAAGCTGATGAGGCAAATAAGCATTTATATATATGGCATTTTCTACATCGCTAGAACCTTTTATCAAAATGCCAATACAGTTCACAATATAATCTGGGCTGATTCTTATTACTGTTTCTTCAAAAAATTTCTTATTTGTGACATTTAAAATTATAGTCTGACTTCTTAATTTGTTTCTAAAAGAGATGTCGACAATCTCAAACGCATCAAATTGAGATAAATAATTTACAACTTGATGCCCAAGCATACCTGTTGAACCAAGAACTAAAACTTTCTTTTTCATATTAATATTCTTTCCAAACTGTTCTATTTATATAGTCTATATAACTTACAATGATTCTAACAACTTTTTTCGATACATTGTCACTCTCATAATCTTTCACAAGATTCATAGGTTTATCTTGCATTTGCTCAGTAACAATATTTATAGCACTTATTATATCATTACTTTTCAGGCCAGACATTATGAGAGTACCTTCATCCATCCCCTCAGGTCTTTCATGTGCTTGTCTAATAGTTATAGCAGGAAATCCTAATATTGAAGATTCTTCCGTAATCGTACCACTATCACTAATTGCACAATATGAGTTTCGCTGTAAAGCAATGTAGTCAAAGAAGCCAAGGGGTTTCATAAACTCTATCAAAGGATTAAAATCTTGTCTATCTAAAGTTTCAAGTTTTTTTCTTGTTCTTGGGTGTGTAGACACAATCACTCTTTTATTGTAGGTTGTAGCTATTGCATTTAAGGAATCTAGTAAATCACTAAAATTTTGCTCACTATCAACATTTTCTTCTCTATGCGCACTTACAATGAAAAAATCTTTCCTTTTTAGCTTTAACTTTTCTAGCACTTTAGAATTTGCTATATCTTTTTTATGAAAGTTCAATACTTCCAGCATTGATGAACCAGTTTTTATCACTGTTTCAGGTCGTATGCCTTCTGATACAAGATAATCTCTCGCATGCTCAGTCAAAGTCATATTTATATCACTAAGTTGATCAACAATTTTACGGTTAATCTCTTCAGGAACTCTTTGATCAAAACACCTATTTCCTGCTTCCATATGAAAGATAGGAATCTTTTTTCTTTTTGCAGATATAACAGATAGACAACTGTTAGTATCGCCATATAAGAGTACAGCATCAGGCTTAACTTCTTCAAGCAACTTGTCTGATTTACTAATAACATTCGCAATAGTTTCAGCCGCGCTATCAGCAGCCGCATTTAAAAAGTAATCGGGTTTTTTTATTCCCATCTCTTTAAAAAATACTTCATTTAATTCATAATCATAATTTTGCCCAGAGTGAACAAGTATATGGTTAGTATATTTTTCTAGTTCTGCAAGTACACGACTTAATTTTATAATTTCAGGTCTAGTCCCTACAATAGTCATTACTGTTTTCATGATATAACTCCGAACTCTTTAAGTTCTCCTTGAATTTCATATAAATTTATAAGCATCTCTCTTAATTCTTTTTCATTGAGCCTATGTGTATTATGCGAGTGATACTCTCCTGCTTGAGTTATAATCTCCTCTCCTTCTTCAAAAAATTTGTTATAGTTTAAATCTCTTGTGTCAGCAGGGATACGATAATACTCTCCCATATCTACAGCTTTGACCATCTCCTCTTTTGTAAGGAGGGTTTCATAGAGCTTTTCTCCATGCCTTGTTCCTATGATTTTCACTTCATGTTCTGGCTTTTTTAGCATATTTTTCAGTGTTTTAGCAAGTAACTCTACTGTAGAAGCAGGTGCTTTTTGCACAAAGACATCGCCATTTTTTCCATTTTCAAATGCAAACAGTACCAACTCCACAGCCTGATCCAAACTCATCATAAATCGTGTCATAGCAGGGTCTGTGATGGTAATAGTTTTATTGTTACGGATTTGGTCGATAAAAAGAGGTATAACCGAACCACGACTTGCCATAACATTGCCGTATCTTGTAACGGCTATCATGGTGTCATTGTCATCTAAGTTACGACTCTTAGCTACTGCTACTCTCTCCATCATCGCCTTACTAACCCCCATAGCATTTATGGGGTAAACTGCTTTGTCAGTACTTAGCACTATCACTTTTTTTACTTTTTCATTAATGGCAGCATTGAGCACATTTTCAGTCCCTATAACATTTGTCTGCACCGCTTGCATAGGGTAAAACTCACAAGATGGCACTTGTTTTAAAGCTGCCGCATGAAATACAAAGTCAACCCCGCGAACAGCATCATTTACAGAGTTCACATCACGAACATCACCGAGATAAAACTTCAGCTTAGCATTGTTATACTTTTTTCGCATATCATCTTGTTTTTTCTCATCACGAGAAAAGATTCTTATCTCTTTTACATCAGTCTGCAAAAACCTTCTTAGAACAGCATTTCCAAAAGAACCTGTCCCTCCCGTGATTAGTAGTGTTTTATTTTTGAACAT
>JAJRQV010000036.1 GCA_024280035.1 Campylobacterales bacterium | reverse complement strand
CAAGGGGACTTTTATTAAGGAAATCATCTTTTGAACTCAGGTTAAAGAGTTTAACTACTGCCTCGTTAGCATCTATAAAATAATCATCTTTTATACGAAACATCGGACTAAAATCTTGTTCAAACATTGCTTTATAATAAAGCTTATCTGTATTCATAATTTAATAATTCCAAATATACATCAATATATCCATTCTTTACCTTTAGTTCTTGCCATAAAAAGTGCATTGATTTATGTTTTTGATGTACCTCAAAAACTAAGCTGTATTAATTGTAACCAAGAAAAAATAAGAGGAGTTTAAAAAAGAAAGTTAATTTAAACGATAGGGAATAAAGAGAAACTATTTAAAACTATCGTCTGAAAGAAGAGTGTTTTCTTATCTGTACAAAACTTAATTTTCTGCCATCACTTTCAAAGATAACAAGGGTAACTTCTACCTCTAAAGGCTCGTCTTTAGTGGTTTTGTGTATCCAGTCAAAACGGTGATAACCATTTTTCAAGGCGATATTGACCATTTCATTGGCTTTAATGTAAGAAGATTGCCCATCATCTTGAAATTCAGGAGAAAAGGCAGCGGCATGCATCTGTAAAAATGCCTCTTTAGAAGAGACTTCAAACATCTTTAAAGCAGCTTTATTAGCATCTAAAAAGTACCTTCCCTCAGCAATAAACATTGCATCCACAGAGTTTTCTAAGACCTGATTTATAAGTGAATCTTTATTATAAAGGCTCATATTATCAAAAGAAGCTTACGATTCTATTCGAATCATCGAAGGTTTTGAGTGTACAAAACTTGCAGCAGCTAACTCTTTGATAATAGACTGAATATTTTTTTCAACAGCTTCATGGGTTGCAAAAAGAAGGGTTGCAGCACCATTATCACAAGGACGTTGAAGTACGGTTTCAATCGAGATCTCATGTTCTGCAAACATTTTTGTTACAGAAGAGAGAACGCCCGGTTTATCTTCAACACCCATACGTAAGTAATATTTAGACACAATCTCATCTTTAGATTTTAACTTCAGCCCTTTTTCTAAAGGTTTTGTAAAGCCTAACATAGGAGAACCTTTACCTCGTCTAGCAATATCAACAATATTAGCAACCACTGCAGAAGCTGTTGCATTGCCTCCGGCACCCGGTCCATAATACAGAGTTTCTCCCACCATATCACCAACAACAGAAACCCCATTCATAACACCATCAATTTTAGCAATCATCTCTTCATTTTTAACCAGAGTAGCATGCGTACGAAGTTCTACCTCATTTCCAGATTTTTCTGCAATGGTAAGAAGTTTAATAACGTAATCAAACTCTTTTGCAAAGGCGATATCATCTTGAGTAATATTATCAATACCCTCAATTAAAATATCTTCAGGTTTGGCATCAATACCATAAGCAATAGAGGCTAGAATAAGAAGTTTATGTGCAGCATCAAAACCACCCACATCAAAGGTTGGGTCAGCTTCTGCATAACCTAATGCCTGCGCCTCATCTAAAATAGGTTGGTAATCAACCCCCTCTTTCATCATTTTAGTTAACATGTAATTACATGTGCCGTTCATAATACCCTTAATAGACTCAATATGGTTTGCTGAAAGCCCATCACGAAGTGCATTAATAATAGGAATTCCACCCGCAACAGAAGCTTCATACTCAAAAGCAATATCACCCGCAAGTTCTTGGAGTTCATAACGATGGTAAGCCAAAAGTGCCTTATTTGCCGTAACCACAGCCTTACCTTTTTCTAAGGCGGCTTTAACCACCACAAAGGCTTCGTCCACACCACCCATAAGCTCAACTACTACATCAATCTCAGGATCATTAATAATATCCATTGGATCTTTTGAGAGTTTAATATCAACGCCACGGTCTTTGTTTAAGTTATTAACCACACCCGAAACAACAACAATCTCTTGACCTGCACGTGCCGTAATAATATCTGCCGAATTTTTTAAAATATTAACAACAGAAGTTCCTACTGTTCCCACACCGATTACACCAATTTTAAGCATCTTTTTCCTTTGGTACTTCACAATCAAACTGTTTTAAAAATTCTTTAATATTTCGTGCTGCTTGACGGATTCTATTATCATTTTCAATTAATGCAATACGAACATAGCCCTCACCATAAGCACCAAAACCAATACCTGGAGCTACCGCAACACCCGCTTCAACAAGAAGACGTTTTGAAAACTCTAAAGAACCTAAATGTGCTGCACACTCAGGAATTTTTGCCCATGAAAACATTGAAGCTTGGTTTTTACGAATCCTCCACCCTGCTCTATCAAAGGCTTCAATAAGAACTTCTTGTCTATGGTTATACTTATCGGTAATGTCTCTTACACACTGTTGGTCTCCATTAAGTGCAATCGTTGCTGCCACTTGAATAGGTGTAAACATCCCATAATCTAACCATGATTTAATTTTTTGCAGAGCACCAATTAATTTAGCATTTCCAACAAAAAAACCAACACGCCAACCTGCCATATTGTATGACTTAGAAAGTGTAAATGACTCAACAGCGACATCTTTTGCACCCGGTACTGACATAATAGAAGGTGTAACATAACCATCAAAGGTAATGTCTCCATAAGCGATATCAGAAATAACATAAAAACGTTTCTCTTTTGCCATCGCAACAAGACGTACATAAAATTCTTGTGTTACCGTAGCGGTTGAAGGATTATGAGGAAAGTTAACCAGTACATACTTAGGTTTTGGTGAGTTCTCAATAAACATACGCTCTAAGTCTTTAAAAAACTTATCTTCATCCAGTTTATAGTCTTCATCAAATTCAATCCCAAACTTAACCACAGAACCACCTGCTAAAATAAACGAATACTCATGAATAGGATAGGTAGGATCAGGAACAACAGCTAAATCGCCTGGGTTTGTAATTGCGTACGTTAAGTGAGCATATCCTTCTTTAGAACCCATTGTTGCAACTGCTTCTGTTTCAGGATTAATATCACAATTATAACGGCGTTTATACCAGTCAGAAATAGCAACAAGAAGTTTTGGAATTCCCTTAGAAGTTGAGTAACCATGTGTTTTTGTTTTCTGGGCAGATTCAACAAGTTTTTCTCTAATATGTTCAGGAGTGTCCCCATCAGGATTCCCCATTGAAAAGTCAATAACATCAGCACCGGCGCGACGCTCTTTCATTTTTAATTCGTTTACTTCTGCAAACACATATTTTGGGAGTCGGTCAATACGACCAAACTGTATCTCGTCGAACATTGTTTCACCTTAAGTACAAGGTTTCTACTTTGTTCCTTTTGCTTGAACTCGTAGACCTTGTTTAATATTTTTTAGACTATAAAGATCAGCCAGTTTTACGTAAGCTGTTTCTTCTGGAAGTTGCAGTGTAATACGACGTGTTTTTTTATCACGTTTATACACTTTTAATAAATGCAACTCTTTGTCGTAAATTGAAACGTAAGGATACCAACTATTTCCTGATAAAGACCATATAGTTAATGATTTTGCAGATTTTACATTTAACCAGTGCTCATACAGGGACTTTTTAAGTACTCTTTCGGTGTAGGGCTCAAGCTCTTTTAACATTAAATATGCTTTTTTCATATCAATTTGATACGACCAATCAGTCGCTGTATTTCTATCAATATCTACGATTGAACAGCCTCTTTTAGCTAAGGCATCTTGAAGTAATACGGGATCAATAGCATACTCACCCGTCAGTCGTATTGTCCAAAAAAATCCACTTTCATCTTGTTTAGAACGGTCTGTAATAAAACGATAATATCCCATAGACTGAAGGGTATCTGACATAATTTTTACAAAAAACAGAGGGTATCCACTGGATTGAAAGGTTAAATGCATCTGTTGTGGTTTTTTAAAAAACAGTTCTAACAGCCCATTATCTTTTAAGGTTTGAATCACCTTAGTAACATCAACCCGTCTGTTAGTATAAAAGTTCTCTTCATCAGAAAAAATTATTTTTATAAACTCTCTATGGCGAGCATAAGCATTTTCACCAAGAAGAGAACGAATCTTCTCTTGTAAAAGGTCTTTTTGTATTTCTACGGTATCAGCTTGTTCAGTCTCAGAAAGTGTTTCAAGAGTATATTCTTCTGCATAATTTATGCTAAAAAAAAGAGCAAGTATTAAAAAGAGTCTTACCAAGCCTTACCTCTATTTTTCTCTTTAAACTCAGAACGGGAAATCTTTGTTAATGTACCGTTTTCATAAGCAAACCATACCTTATTTTTATCTTTAAAATGCTTCTCTTCATCATTCACTTCAAAATCTACAAAACCATGACCCATAACTAAAAGCCACTCTTTATCAGGGTTAAGTTCAAAAGGTACTGAACCCAGTTTTTGCGATCGTTTAAAGCTATCTAAATCAACGATTCCTATCCAAAGTTTACTTCGAGGTGTAATAAGAAACTTTGTTGTATGAATAGGCTCTACCGCTGCTATCTCTTCTACTACAATAGGTTCTACTTCACCTTGTATATTTTCTAAGCTTGTATTATCAAGAGTATTTAGGTTATTTTTAGCCTCTTGTATTGTTGTATTATTAAGCTCACTAACTACAGTTATTGGTTCTTCTTTCAGTTTAATTTCTTCACCAGTTACCTTCTGCGTGGAATCTGAAAAGTTTAGAATAATAACCAAAACAACAATAGCTACAGCTACACCAATATAAAGAGCTTTATTACTCTTTTTTTCTGTACCTTCTTCTGCTGAAGTAACTATAAAAGGTTCTTTCTTAGGCTCTTGCGTCTCTATTGGAACAATCCCATAAGCTAAAATTAAATCCTGTAAATCAACACCATATTCACGCTCTAAAATTGATATAAAACCTGCAAACTGTATTTTTGTCATTGATGAAAAATTTTCATCTAAAATATCTTGTGCATATTTTTTTGCAATATGCGTGGTTTCAAAAATTTTATGTGCGCCTATAGATTTAAGTTTTTCTAAACCCGTCATTACCTCATCCTATCCATTAAAATTGCACTTGCAACACTTACATTTAAAGAGTCGAAATTGTTTTCCATTTTGATTGAAACTTTAACATCAAGTTTTTTCTCTGCACGTGACGCAATACCTTCAGATTCACTGCCCATAAAAAGTGCTTTTTTACCCGTGCATTTAACATTACGAATATCTTCACCATCCATAGTCGCCCCATAAAGAGTAAAACCATCAAGTTTAAGTTCATTCATAAGGTCATAAAGGTTATGCACATGGACTAATGGCATATCATAAGCTGCACCTGCTGAAGACCGTACCACCTTATCAGCAGAAAACTGTTTAATTCCACTCACAACAATTGCATCAACACCTAAGGCATAGGCAGAACGAATAATTGCCCCCATATTTCCTACATCAGTAATACCCGCTAAAACTACAATAAAGTCAGCCTTATGAAGATCTTTTAAGTCCTGCAGTTCTAAGTCATCGACCTCTGCTAAGAAACCTTGATGGTTTCCTGTTTTACTCATTGATTGAGCAGCATTAGCAGGAATACGTTTGACTTCAAAGTCCATGCGTATAAGACGAGAATACTCTTTTTTATCTAACTCTTTTGAAAGATAAAGTGTTGGTATCTTGTTGGGGTGTTTTTCTATTAAATAATTGACAGGTTGTTTTCCAAAAATAATCATTTTATATTTTACCTTAAAAATGCAACATAATGAAAAATATATCATTATCTTTAAAAATGTATGCTAGGAATAGGAGTTTTGTTACGCATTAGTATAGAGTTTAGTTATAAATCACATCCCATATATTAATAATAAATATTTTTTAACACATAAGGCAAATGAAGAGTAAACAGAGTGATTAAGGGAAAGTTTAAAGTACTACAGGTCTTTGATAATAGACTTTTGTATTTTCATTGCTAGTTTTCGAGATGAGTTTTCTAAAGAAACTTTTTACTTCGTAAAACCGCTATTCGCTAGTTTTCTAAAGAAACTTTTTACTTCGTAAAACCGCTATTCGCTAGTTTTCTAAAGAAACTTTTTACTTCGTAAAACCGCTATTCGCTAGTTT
>JAJRQV010000035.1 GCA_024280035.1 Campylobacterales bacterium | reverse complement strand
TTTACCTGAGTTGACTCATGACTATATTTATTGTATAAATGAGGACAACTTAGGACTGTTGCAGATAAGATGAATATGTGCAGAGACTTTTAGCTTAAAGACTAAAAGAGTTGAGAGCGAAAATAAGGTAGAAATGTATGTTTTTTATAAGAGTGGTTACCAATAGGTTACTAAATTATAAAAAATGATTTTCTTGATTTCTTTGTAGTTACGTTGAGTAGGTTAATTGAAGAGTAAATAAAAACGCATGGTGTCAAGAGAGGGACTTGAACCCTCGACCCCCGGCTTATGAGACCAGTGCTCTAACCAGCTGAGCTACCGTGACACGCATTTTTACGAGTGAAAAAACATTGTTTCTTCGTTTGTAGGGTGGAATTATATCTCTCTAAAGCTTTTAATTTCCTTTTATTATAAAAAAAGTCATATTAAGCCTTTAGTTCATTTATAAATTTAATAATAACTGAGAATCATCTAGTATAACAAGCTCCTTATTAATGAGTAAGTTTATCACCTATGGTAGTTCAAATTTACATAATTAGAATTAAGCACTTTTTTCAATTGACATAAGCCCCATAATCATGTAAAATTTCAACATTAAAAGTGACGTATAAAAGTCACATTAAGAAGGAATTTATATGAATTTTGAACCATTAGGTAAACGTGTTTTAGTACAGCGTGTAGAAGAGGCAAAAACAACCGCTTCAGGTATTTATATTCCAGACTCTGCAAAAGAGAAACCTTCTTCAGGTAAGGTAATTGCAGCCAGTAAAGAGGCTAAAGATGTTGCGGTTAATGACACCGTAGTATTTGGTAAGTTTGCAGGTAGTTAGTTAACACTTGATGGTGAAACTTACTTAGTAATTGAACTTGATGACCTTCTTGGTATCGTAAAGTAAGTAAAAAAAAGTAATTAGGCTATAAAAATTTATTTAGCTTAAAAGTTGTTCAATATGAACACTCCATAGCACATTCACTGTGCGTGGGTTTAACACCGAATTAAACTCAGTGTTAACGTAGATATCGAGGCTTATGCTCCGATATCCTATCAATTAATGTAATAAGGATTTAATACTATGGCAAAAGAGATAATTTTTTCAGACCAAGCACGTAACAAATTAGCAGTAGGTGTTCAAAAACTTGCTGACGCAGTAAAAGTAACTATGGGACCACGCGGTCGTAATGTCTTAATTCAAAAAAGCTTTGGTGCACCTATTCTTACAAAAGATGGTGTTTCTGTTGCTCGTGAGATAGAGCTTTCTGAGACCTTAGAAAACATGGGTGCTCAACTGGTTAAAGAAGTGGCATCTAAAACTGCTGATGAAGCAGGTGACGGTACAACTACTGCGACAATCCTTGCTAATGCAATTTACCAAGAAGGTCTTCGTAACATCACTGCAGGGGCTAATCCTGTTGAAGTTAAACGTGGAATGGATAAGGCAACAAACTCTATCTTAGATAACTTAAAGGCCTCATCTAAATCTGTTGGTGGAAAAAATGAGATTGCACAGGTTGCTTCTATCTCTGCTAACTCTGACACTACTATTGGTGACATGATTGCTGAAGCAATGGATAAGGTTGGTCAAGACGGTGTTATTACAGTTGAAGAGGCTAAAGGGATTCAAGACGAATTAGATGTTGTTGAAGGTATGCAGTTTGACAGAGGTTACTTATCTCCTTATTTCATTACTAATACTGAAAAGATGACCGCTGAAATTGACAATCCATTTATCCTTCTTTTTGACTCTAAAATTTCTAGTCTTAAAGACCTTTTACCTGTACTTGAGCAAGTTCAAAAAACAAACCGCCCTCTACTTATCGTCGCTGAAGATGTAGATGGTGAAGCATTAGCAACACTTGTAGTTAACAAAATGCGTGGTGTATTAAACATCTCTGCAGTAAAAGCTCCAGGTTTTGGTGACCGTCGTAAGGCGATGTTACAAGATATTGGTGTACTTACGGGTGGGCAAGTTGTTTCTGAAGAAGTGGGTCGCACACTTGAAACAACTACTATTGATGACCTTGGTGAAGCAGGACGTGTGGTTATTGATAAAGACAATACTGTAATCGTTAATGGTGCAGGAGCTAAAGCAGGTGTTCAAGCACGTATTGCTGAGATTAAAACTCAGATGGAGACTACAACTTCTGATTATGATAGAGAAAAACTTCAAGAACGTCTTGCAAAACTTTCAGGTGGCGTAGCGGTAATCAAAGTTGGTGCAGCCACTGAAACGGAAATGAAAGAGAAAAAAGATCGTGTTGATGATGCACTTTCGGCAACTAAAGCAGCGGTTGAAGAAGGTATCGTTATTGGTGGTGGAGCCGCACTTATTCGTGCTGCTGCAAGTATCTCAATTGAGCATATGGAACATGACCAAAAAATCGGTGCGGAGATTATCTTACGTGCGATTAAAGCACCTATGAAACAGATTGCTGAAAATGCAGGTTTTGATACGGGTGTTGTTGTTAATACTATTGAGCAAGCTAACTCTGAAACACTTGGTTTTAACGCCGCTACAGGTGAATATGTAGATATGTTTAAAGCAGGGATTATTGACCCCTTTAAAGTTGAGCGTGTTGCCCTAACCAATGCAACCTCAGTAGCATCTATGCTGCTTACAACAGAAGCGGCTATTTATGATATTAAACAAGAAGATGAAGGTCTTCCAGGTCCAGAAATGGGCGGTATGCCAGGAATGGGTGGAATGGGAATGTAAAAAGAATGAGCCTTCGGCTCAGGTAATATGGGGATGTGTTCGCTTCGCTAAGAGGGAATGGGAAGATCAAGAGTAATTTAAGTTTTAAACTGACAAACTTTCCCTTCACCCTTCACCCTTCACCC
>JAJRQV010000034.1 GCA_024280035.1 Campylobacterales bacterium | reverse complement strand
ATTCAAGCAGAGGTTTTAAAAATAGATGGTAATTTTATTCAAGCCATGCCGTATGATAAAAATGCCAAAATTATAGTTCAAAATATTGTAGAGTTTTCTAAAGATATCGGGGCAAAAACTGTGGCAGAGTATGTTGATTCTGCTGAACTCCACCAGCTTGTTGTGGAGATGGGAATTGACTATTCTCAAGGCTTTTTTATTGGTAAACCAAGCGTAAGTATATAAAAGAGTATCCATCTACGTATTAAAAAACTTATAAATATTTTTGTATTAAAGAGCCTTAAACTACCATAGAAGCAAAGATTTTTGTTGTTTTATTTCTCTTCTTCTTCATTTGATACTTATTTGTAAGCTTTTACAAATTATACTGTTACCCTTTCTCCCACTTTTATTATAAAATGTTTACCTCATATTAATTTACTTATGATAAAGTTTGACTATAGTAAGCAAAAGGCATAATACGTAATTACGTGAAAAGAGGTGAGATATGGTTGATTTAAAAGACCTTTTACCATTTACAAAAAAATTAAAGCTTTTATGTGTTGATGGGGACACTGCAGTAAGACAATCTTTAGTAAAAACATTTGAACGTGTTTTTGCTCAGGTTGATGATGCTGCTGATGGTTATGATGGATTAAATCATTATAAGATTAATCAACATGATCTTATCATTACAGAAAATAACTTAGAAAATTATTCTGCTATACAGATAGTAGAACAGATTAAAAAAGTAAATCCCTTAGCCCACATTATTGTAATTTCTAAAAATGTTGATGCTAAAACTATCCTTAATTGGGTAAATATTGGAATTATGGGTTTTATCCCTAAGCCTCTTAATATGCAAGACCTCTTAAGTTCCATTCACACAAGCAGTTCATAACTCTATTCTATTGCTCAAAAATCTCAACAAGCAGACAGTTCAAAACAGCTTAAACAGCAGAAACAACAGATGCAAGAGCATTATGAACATAATGAGATTAAACTTAATGAGACCATTGCGTATGAGCGTAAACGAGTAGGGCGTTTGTTAGCCAAAGAGAGAGATCTACAAAAACAACTTGAAGAACAAGCTAAACGTTTAGAAACCTTTCGTTATAAAGATGATTTAACGGGATTAGACAATAAACATGCCTTAAAAGAAGAGATTTCAAAACAGGGTGATAAGGCACTTTTATTTATTGATATTGACCATTTTGAAAGTATTAATACTCTGTATGGGATGGGTTACGGTAATAAGGTTCTTAAAGAAACTGCTGTAAGACTAGAACGTTTTTTACCGTCTAATGCAAAACTATTTAGAATCTCGGCAGATGAGTTTGTTGTTTTGATTTTTGCACCCACACCTGACCAAGAGCTTCTTCTTTCCCAACAGATACTGGCGATGTTTAAACAAGCGCCTATTGTTATTGGTGAGATTGAATTTGATATTGAATTTTCAATGGGTATGGACAGAGGTTCTCATGCGAAACTGTTTATTCATGCTAAAACAGCCTCTCAAGAAGCCAAAGAGAGAGGCCGTTCTCGAATGGTTGTTTTCCAAACAGATTCTGATTATGTTAAACGCCAAAGAGATACACTTTATTGGATTCAAACCGTTAAAGATGCTCTTAAAAATGATCATGTAATGTCATATTATCAGCCCATTTATAATAATGAAACAGGGCGTATTGAAAAATACGAAGCCTTATGTCGTATCTTAGATAAACAGGGTAAGGTTCTTGTGGCAAGTGACTTTATTCATCCGGCATATCTTGCGGGTTTAACTACAAAAATTACTAGGGTGATGATAGACAAGGCATTTAAATATTTTCAATCTAACTCCTACTCTTTTTCAATTAATGTAGCAGCAGAAGATTTCCATGAGCGTTACTTAGAAGACTTTTTACAGTATAAATGTGATTATTATCATATTCCACCACAGCGTGTTTTTATTGAGGTGGTTGAGAGTATTACTATTAATGGAACAGATGAGACCTTAGAACAGATTAAACGCCTTCGTAGCAAAGGTTTTAATATTACCATTGATGACTTTGGTGTGGATCAGTCTGTTTTCTCTCGTCTTCTTCGTTTAGAAGCGAAAACAATTAAAATTGATAGTTCATTTATTAGAGGCTTGGATACAAACCTTTCTAATCAGATGATAGTTGAGAATATTGTCTCTTTTGCTTCTCGTATTGGTGCGCAAACCATTGCTGAATATGTAGATACTAAGGCTGTTCATGAAAAGGTATGTGAATTAGGCATTGATTTTTCTCAGGGTTATTATATTGGAGAACCAACGCCTACGGTTGTTTCAAATTCGGTGAATGACTCGGTTAATAATATTGCTTAGAAAACGGTAGTCCACAGATTGAGCAGATTAAGTTGATTTTCAATCTGCTACATCCGTTTAATCTGTGGACAGATTAATTTAAGAAGAGGGAAACATGATAGAACCTAGTCTTACCATGTTTGAACCACATAAAATGGCTTGTTCGAAGTCACCACTCATTCCCATGGAACAGATATCAGCTTCTTTTAAACCTTCATAGATTTTATAGGTGGTCTCAAAACTCTGCGTAATGAGCTTTTTATCTTCACAATGTGCTCCAATGCTCATCACTCCACGAAGTTCAATATTAGGGCAGGTCTCTTTAATCTGAGTGTAAATATCAGAAGCTTCTTGAGCACTTACACCTGCTTTAGTCTCTTCGTTGGCTGAGTTTATCTGTAAAAGACACTCCATAGAGCTCTGTTTTACCTCTAAACGCTGTTGTAAAGCATTGGCTAAGGACAGAGAGTCTAAACCTTGAAAAAGAGTAGGAGAAGCATCTATGAGGTGATTAATCTTGTTTTTTTGTAAGTTACCAATGAAGTGCCACTCTAAAGGGAATTCATCAAGGTCTTGGCTCTTTTGAACAAGGTCTTGAACCTTATTCTCACCAAAGGCACGTTGCCCAATCTT
This sequence comes from Campylobacterales bacterium, assembly GCA_024280035.1. Taxonomy (GTDB): domain Bacteria; phylum Campylobacterota; class Campylobacteria; order Campylobacterales; family Sulfurimonadaceae. The sequence continues at coordinate 15,411 of JAJRQV010000034.1, read as the reverse complement.
ATACAGAGCTTTGATTTCTTCTTGTGTGGAGTATTTACTTACGGCAACAATTTTTACAATATGATGTTCACTATTAGCCACGCGAGCATCTTCTAAACGTTGAATTACCTTGTCAATATGTATCTTATATTCTACTTCAGTCATTATCCTACCAATCTGTTAATATCATTAAATAAACCTAAGCCCATCAGTCCAAAAAGAAAAATCCAACCCGCAATGGTAAACTTCATAAGTGCCTCTTCACTGGGAGGACGTCTAAAAAGAAGTTCATACAGGTTAAACATAATATGCCCACCATCAAGTGCAGGAATAGGTAAAAGGTTAAGAACACCAAGGTTTACAGAAATTAGTGCAGCAAAGAAAAAGACAGCCATCCAACCTTGTGCACTAGCATCCGCGGTAATTTTAACAATACTAATAACTCCGCCTAACTCTTTAGCCGGAACAGCTCCTGAAATTAAGCGTTGAACACCACCAAAAATAATGGTGGATGCCCAATAGGTTTTATCCCAAGCATATGACAAAGAGTCGGTGACTTCTAAAGGAGTAGACACACCTGCTGCCCCAATACCAATCATACGTTTTTGAATGCTCTCATTAAAGTCATTTCTTGCCTCACGCATCTGCGGAGTAATGGTGATATTTTGAAGATAACCCTTACGTTCAATAACAAAACTAATAGCACCTTGCGATTGAGAGATACCCTTTGCCATCTCTTCCCATGTTTTAATTTCAACACCATTTACAGAGGTGACAATATCATCTTTTTGAAGACCCGCTTTTTCTGCAGGAGACTCTTTTACAACCTCTCCAACCACAGGAGAAAGTACAGGAGGACCCCCTAACCCAATCATCCAAAATAGAACAAAAGCAATTAAAAAGTTTGCAAAAGGTCCTGCAAGAAGAATAAAAATTCTTTGATAAGGAGTTTTTGTATTATAAGAGTCATCATCTTGACTTACAGCAGTAGGATCCATATCTTCTTGACCCTTCATCTGTACATATCCGCCAAGAGGAATCATAGCTATTTTCCATTCTGTATTTTTCCAGTGAAAAGAGACAATCTTTTTTCCAAAACCAATACTAAACACCTTTACATATACACCCATAGCTTTTGCAGCTAAGAAGTGTCCAAGTTCGTGGAAGAAGATGAGTAAAGATAGAACTAAAAGAGAGACAAACCAACCCATTATTTTCCTTTTAAGGCTTTTACAAAGCCCATAATATATTCGCCACCTGAGTAAAGTGTTAAAAACACTGCCCACCAAAGTAGGGCGTTATCTACAGCAAAACCGACATACTCGATTAAACCCCAGTGCATAATTAAAAAACCAATAGCAATCATCTGTGCTACGGTTTTCACCTTACCTGCCATTGAAGCAGAAACATCAATGCCTTCGGCTACAGCAACGGTACGAAGCCCTGTAATAAAGAGTTCTCTGACAATGATAATGTAAACAGCCCAAGGACTAGCATCACCCATTACCATCAGTGCTAAAAAAGCTCCAATGGTTAACATTTTATCTGCAAGAGGGTCTAAAATCTTTCCTAGAAGGGTGATTTGGTTAAAGGTACGTGCAATATAACCATCAAAAAAATCAGTTGAACTTGCTACAACAAAAAGTAATGAAGCAAAATAATAGACCCAGGTAATATGAATACCTTGCTCAGTAAAGAACTCGGGTGTAATGATAATCCAAAACATTAAAGGTGCTGCTAATATACGCAAAAATGCTAAGATGTTAGGAATGTTAAAAACTTGATTGTTTGTCATAAAAAAACTTTATAATTATTTATAGTTCATAAATAGACCTTTGACAAAAGATTTATTAATGAAGTATATTTGTCAGCATAATGACACAGATTAAGCTGATTGTTAATCCGTGTACTTCAGGTAATCATGCTGAGCAATCACTCTAAAAAAGAAGTTCTACTGAAAAGTAGTTCCACCGTCAACTACAATAGTTTGACCTGTCATCCATGAAGACTCATCTCCACATAAGAAAAGACAAGCACCCGTAAGGTCTGTTGCTTCACCCATTCTTGAAAGAGGAGAACGTCTAACAACCTCACCTTTAACTTCTTCATAGTTAGGGAAGGCTTTTAATGCGTCAGTGTCAATTGGACCCCCTGAAACAGCATTAACACGAATGTTTTTCTCACCCAATTCTGCTGCGGCATACTTAACCATAGTTTCAACCGCTGCCTTGTTTGTTCCATGCCCTGAATAGTTAGGTGTATAAACAAGGTTTCCTGTTGAACTCATAGAGATAATAGAACCTCCATCGTCTGTTGCTTCAATACGTTTAGTGGCTTCTTGAGCCCCCACAACAAAAGCAGCTACTGTAGCCGTATAGATATTAGTAAGACCCTTTGGTTTTAGTCTCATAAATGGAGCAAAACCACCCACAACCGCACGCCCAGAGATGATAGCATTTGATATGAAAAAGTTTAAACTTGAGAAATCTTCATCAAATTCTTTAAATACATCTTTATACGTTAAAGGTTCCATAATATCGAGTTTATAGGCTCTACATTTAACAGAAAATTTTGATTCGATGTCTTTAATGATTTCTTCTGCAGTTTCTGCAGATGATGCATAAGTGAATGCTACATCACAACCTTTTTCAGCAAAAGCATAAACGATTGCCTTTCCGATTCCACGCGTTCCACCACTAATAAAAAGAGTCTTACCATTCATCATCTATAATCCTTTAATTTCATATTGTTTCATTACTTCTTCTATTTTCTTCATGTTTTCAAGACTTGGAGCAAGAAGAGGTAGTCTGTATTCTAAGGTGTCAATTAAACCAGCAATATACATAGCTGCCTTAACTGGTATAGGATTAGCCTCACAAAACATTACATTATTAATAGGGTAAAGTTTGTCATTAAGTGCCTTAGATGCTTTAAAATCACCTTCGAGTGCAAAGTGTACCATTTGAGATTTTAAATCAGGTAGTAAGTTTGAAGTTACTGAAGTTGAACCAGCACCCCCATTGGCTAAGATAGGAAAGTCAATAGCGTCATCTCCTGAAAGTACTGCTAAATCAGGACGACGAGAAAGAAGTTCAACAGTTCTTTCCAGTGAACCCGTAGCCTCTTTAACCCCATAAATATTCTTACAATCATCAAAAAGACGAATGGTTGTATCTGCAGAGATATCAACCATAGTACGCCCCGGTACATTGTAAAGCATAACACCTAAGTCAGGTACTGCATTGGCAATTGCCTTATAATGTTGGTAAAGCCCCTCTTGAGAAGGTTTGTTATAGTACGGGCTTACCGAAAAGATAGCATCAACGCCACATTTTTCAGCATGGATAGCAAGAGAGATAGCTTCTGCCGTTGCATTAGAACCTGAACCTGCTAAAACCTTTGTTGTTGTGCCCTTACAGACTTCAACCGCAATTTCAATACAGCGTTTATGCTCATCATGGGTAAGTGTTGCACTTTCTCCTGTTGTTCCTACGGGGCAAACTGCGTCCATAGCATTGGCGATTTGACGTTTAATGAGGTTTGCGTAAGACTGTTCATCTAATGTTCCATTTTTAAATGGTGTGATAAGAGCGGTTGTTGCTCCAGTTACTTTTGTCATTATTTGTTTCCTTCTTCTTTACGTAAAATTACTGTAGTTGATTGCGTTGCATTAAAGTACTTAATTGCTGCTTCTTGAATATCTTGAACATTTAAGGCATTAATATTGTCTTCATAATGCATAAGTGGTTCTAAATCTCCACGAGCTAAGTACCCTCCAAAAAGGTCTCCTACTGAAGATGAAGACTCTAAAGAGTAGATAAAGTCTGCCTTAGTATTGACCTTAACCTTATCTAATTCAGCCATATCAACAGGTGTGGTTTTGAGCTTTTCTATTTCAGAAAGAATCTCTTTTTCAACATCTTCTGCTTTTACACCCGGATTACATACTGCCATGAAGATGTAAAGCCCTGTATCAATATTTTCCATATTATAAGCATAAATTTGATTTGCCATACGCTTCTCATTCACAAGTTTTTGGTATAAACGTGAAGATTTCCCTGAGCTTAGCATCTCTGAAATTGCAGAAAGTGCGGGTTGGTCTTTGTGTTGAAAGTTAGGGATATGATAAGTTATTGCTAACATCTCTACCTCAGACTCTTTATTTACAATAAGACGTTTTGCACCATCTTGTTTAGGCTCAACCTGATGTACTTTTGGAATCTCTTTTTTATTTACAATCTTAGAAAAACGCTCTTTTGTAAGTTTAAACACATCTGCAGGTTTAACATCACCTGTTACAACAATAATAGCATTTTTAGGCTGGTAAAAGGTGGTATGAAAACTTGTAATGTCTTCTAAGGTCCAGTTTTGGATATCTCCCATAAAACCAATAGGTGTCCAGTGGTAAGGATGATAAAGGTAGGCATTATTAAAAAGTCTAAAATACATATAACCTAAGGGTGAATTGTCTGTTCTCCAGCGTCTCTCTTCCGCAACAACATTTCGTTCAGGTTGAAACTCATCATCTTTAAGTTTAAGAGACTCCATTAACTCACCAAAGAGGTCAAGAGACTTGTTGAGGTTCTTAGTTGAGCTTTTAATAAAGTAGTGGGTATAGTCAAAACCAGTAGAAGCATTAGAAACACCACCCATACCTTTAACAACATCATCAAATTCACCTGCTTTAAGCTTGTCTGTTGATTTGAAATTCATATGCTCAAGCATGTGTGCAATCCCACTTTTACCCATCATCTCATTACGAGAACCAACTTTATAAAAAATATCTGTAGAGATAACTGAGGTGTTGTTTTCCATAGGAATTACAACAACTTGAAGACCGTTATCTAAGGTCTGTGTTTCATATTTTGGTAAAGATGCTGACATCAATACTCCTGCGCTTAAAATTAATGTTGACACTGTTTTTCCTAAAAATCCTTTGAAGGATGTTTTAGGCTGAATTTTAGTTCTTGTCATTTTCTATCTGCTCCAATAGCTTCTGTAATATTTTCATATCCATCTGCCTTGAGTAACTCAATAAGACCTATATTAATGTTTCTAATTAAAGTAGGACCGTGAAAAACGATTGCTGAAAGTACTTGAACTAAAGAAGCTCCTGCTTTAATGCGTTTGTATGCTTCTTCAGCAGAGTCAATTCCCCCTACAGAAATAAGAATAGTTTTTCCATAAAGCTCTTTGGCTACGGCTTCAAAGATTTTAAAAGCCTTCTCTTTCAGTACCGCACCTGAAATACCACCAATAGCTTCAGGGTTTTTAACTAAAGAGTAATCAATGGTTGTATTTGTTGCGATTATTCCTGCTGCACCTGCTTTAACTGCCATCTTAGAAAGTTCAACAGCTTGTTTTTCTTGCATATCAGGAGCAATCTTTAAAAAAATTGGTTTTTTTGTAATTTTGTTAGCTTCTGTAAAAAGTTCAGAAATGAACTCTTAATTTTGTAAGTCTCTTAATCCCGGTGTATTCGGAGAAGAGATGTTAATTACAAAATAATCGCCTAAGTCTTTAAAGGTGTTAAGAAGTGTGGTGTAATCTGAAACAGCGTCTTTATCTTCTGTGACTTTGTTTTTACCGATATTGACACCAATGGGTGTAGTAAAAGGAAAACGTTTGCTTAAGCGGTGTTGTACCTTGTACATCCCCTCATTATTAAAGCCCATAGCATTTTGAATAGACTCTTCTTTAATATGACGAAACATTCTAGGTTTAGGATTTCCTTCTTGAGGTTGTGGTGTTACCGTACCAATCTCAGTGAACCCAAAACCAAGGGCTTGCATTCCACGAATCATAGTTGCATTTTTATCAAAACCTGCACCCAGTCCAACGGGGTTTAAAAAGGTCCGACCAAAAAGCTCTTGTTTAAGAGAATCATGGCTTACAAAATGATTTTCAATCCAAGGGTTATATGCCGAAGGGCAGATGTTTGTTCCGCGTAAAAAAGTCTCAACAAGATGATGAGCACTTTCAGGCTGAAGTTTAAAAAGATAAGGTTTTATAGCTGAATAAGGAATCATTAAAATCTTTCTATTTTATTTAATACGTGATTATACAGAAAAATATTTAAGATGAGATTGAAATGTATGTTATAACTTTAAGCAGATGGTTCTGTGTTACTTTAGCTTGGATTGTTGTTAGCATTATATGTGGATAAAAACACCATGTTTTAAGAAGTTGTGTATTTGTCTGTGTACCTTATTAAAACTCATTATAAAAGTGTGTGCATGTGGTACAACAATAAAGTCTTTCATCTCTTTTAAGTGGGTGCTTTTAACAGACACCTTTCCATCATTTTCACCATCAAATAAAAGTGAAAACCAAGGTTCTAAGGTTTTATTTCCTGCAATAATTCCAATATCATAGGGAAGCTCTGCTAATTGGTGGGGTAAACTTGTGCTGTTTGTCGTAAGTCTCTGTCCAGCTTCACCTGTTGTATATTTATAAAACATATTGTTTTTAATAAAATCTGTAACTTCACTGCCATGGTTTGGCGGTGCTAACATAACTATCTTTGAGCCTTTTGTTAAGTTATGGGTTTGTAGATACATTCGTACAATAATTCCACCTAAAGAGTGTGTAACAAAATGAATTTTTTTGATGGACAGACCTATCTGTGTAGAGATGATATTATCAAGAAATGTATTCGCTAGAAATTCAATACTTTTTGTTGTTGAGGGGTAGTCAATATTAAGGACCTTGTACCCTTGTTTTAAAAAGTATTTTTCTACTTCTTTCATTAAGTTTTTAGACCGTCCCATCCCATGTAATAAACTGATGCATTCAGAAGAATTACTTTTCATAATACAAAAGTTAGTTTTTCTCCCAAAAAGTACCATTAGCAGTGTCCATAATGGAAATATCTAAGGCTAAAAGTTCATCTCTAATGGCATCTGAAGTGCTAAAGTCTTTGGCTTTTTTAGCATCACTTCGTTTTTCAATTAAGTTATTAATCTTTGTTTTTAAGCTGTCATCCATTCCAAATTGAAAATATTCAAAAGGATTTTCAAGACCAAATCCAAGAAGCTTTTCTATATATGCCATGTCGGCTAGACTTTGACGTTTGATGAGTTTGTCTTTAGGATTAGCATCTAAGATTTCATTTGCATTAGAAATCATCTCGTCTAAAAGAGAAAGTCCTTTTGAAATGTTTAGGTCATCTGAAAGCGCTTCAAGTAAGTTCTTTTGAAAGTCTGTTTTCTCTTGTGTTATCTTCATCCCAAAAAGACGTTTTTTAAGACGGTAAAGTTTGTCAAGGCGTTTTTTTGTTGCTTGTAAATCAAGTTAATTAAAGTTAAAATCACCACGATAGTGCGTACTAGAGAGGTAAAAACGCAGGACTTCACCATGATAAGATTTAAGTGCATCTTTTAAGAAAAAGGAGTTACCTAAAGACTTTGACATCTTTTCACCATCAATATTGACAAAACCATTATGCATCCAGTACTTTGCTAACTCTTGATTAGATGAACACCTGTGTTGTGCCGCCTCATTTTCGTGGTGAGGAAAAAGAAGGTCTGCACCGCCACCATGTATGTCTATGGCATACTCACCTTTTACTGCTAAATGTTCTTCAATCATTGCTGCACACTCTGTATGCCATCCCGGACGACCGACTGAAAAAGGTGTTTCATAAGTGATACCTGAGTCAAAATGTTTCCATAAGGCAAAGTCAGCAGGGTTCTTTTTAAGCGCGTTCCTTTCTATACGACTTTGGGTATCTTCTTCCTCTTGGATACGATGTGAGATACTAAGGTATTTAGTATCATTTTTGGTGTCAAAATAGACATCTCCATCTTCTGTTTTATAAGCATACCCTGTTTGTATAAGTTTAGAGATGAGTGTAATCATTGCGTCCATTGACTCCGTAGCCTTAGGCTCTATATCGGGGCGTAAGATACCTAAGGCATCCATATCTTTATGATAAGCATCTGTATATTTTTGGGTTAACTCATGAAGACTCATGCCTGTTTCTTCAACTTTTTTGACAATCTTGTCATCAATATCAGTGATGTTTCTAGCAAAGGTCACTTCTAAGGAATTTTCCTTAAGCACACGTACTAAAAGGTCAAAAACAAGAGCTGATTTTGCATGACCTAAGTGAGCATCATCATAAACAGTGGGTCCACAAACATAAAGGGTGGCTTTACCTTGGGTAATAGGCTCAAAGATTTTTTTGGTTTTACTAACGGTGTCATAAATATACATGGACTGCCTCTTTAAAAAAATATAGGATTAAGATGAGAACAAGGCTACACAGAAGAAGCCAAAGTGCTTTTTTGTCACGAATTATAGCTAAAAAGGCAGAGCTACCATACGCTTTAATGGTAAAAATAAATAAAATAATACCACTTACCGAAGAGGCAAGGGCAAGCCCCATTGCTCCTAATGGAGAGATAAGCACAAGAGAAAGGATAATGTTTCCACCTAAGGCAAAGGTGGCTATTTTTGCAGCCTTGCCTTGTTGGTGCATGGCATAAAGTTTTAAAGAAAAAAGCTTAGACAGACCAAAGGGAATAAGCCCAATCATATACATCTGTAAAACTAAGGCGGTATTGTGTGTATCCTCTTTAGAAAAAGCCTCTCTTTCAAATAAGAGCCAAGTAATCTCATGAGAAAGCATAAATCCCCCAATAAAACTCAGTGTAAGTAAAAAGCCTAAAAACCAAAATGCTTTTGTAAAAGCAATCTCTGCTTCTTCAAATTTTTCATGTCGAAGATAACGTGAGATTCGTGGAAATAGCGCTACTGAAGTAGCAATGGCAAAAAGGGCAAGGGGGAGCTGAAATACTCTATTGGCATAATACAAGTAAGAGATAGAACCTGTTACTAAAAAACTTGCTAACCAGGTATCTAAAAATGCTGATATTTGTGCGGTAGAATTCCCCCATATAGCAGGAAAAAAACTCTTTTTAAAACGTTTTTTATCTTCACTAATATCTTTTTTCTTAAAATGTTTAAATCCAGCAAGAAGAACTTTTAGCATACCAATTTTTTGTGCCATAAGTATATGTGAGATAAATTGTAAAAAACCACCTATTAATACACCAAAAGAGAGATAATACACAACCTCTTGACTGGCTTTGCCTTGGGCAAGTAAAAGGGCAGAAATCATTGCCATATTTAAAAGCCCTGTTGAAAAGGCGGTTGTAGCAAAATGTTCTTTGTATTGAAGTAGAGCAGATAAAAAGGCAACACCAAAGATAAGTAAGAGGTAATAGAAGTTAATAGCCACAAAAGGTGCTGCCATCTCTAATGTTTGCTTATCAAAACCTATTGCCATCGCTTTTGCAGCGTAATAAGGAAAGAGCTGAACAAGCATAGTCAATAAAAAGATAATAAAGAAAAATAAGATGAAGATATGGGCGGAAAAAATAGCCTTAGACTTTGCTGCGGTAAAAGAGGGAATAAAACTCTGAGCAAAGGCACCTTCTGCAAAGATTCGTCTAAATAGATTAGGAAGTTTAAAGGCAATAAAAAAGATATCAGAATAGATGTTAGCACCAAGAATAGAAGCCGTTAATAAATCACGAATAAAACCAAGTATACGAGAGAAGAGTGTACCGATACTGTTAGTGAAAATGGATTTAAACATAAACTCTCTATTATTTAAAATTTCTAGGACTGTTTTCATAGCACTTTTCTACTCTGAGACGACAAAGCTTTATAAAAGAAATCTATAATTTGCTTGACTTGGCATATAAAGTGCTATAATAACTAAAAATAGCAAAGGATACTCTTGACCCAAGATGAAGGTTTAACTTTTAACCCCTTTGTTGTACGTACACAGAACATAGCCAAAGAGCTAGTTACTGCTGCAGGGAACTATGGTTTTAAAGCCTCTTCCTTGGATTTTAATCTTTTATCTGTTCAGACCTTTTTAAGTACGACTGACTCTAAGGATGAGCCTGAAGAGGTCTTGTTTGATGAACTTGAAAAATTAGAAGATGAGTCACTTTTGGGTGATGTAAAAATAGAAATTACTCAGAGTTATGAGATAGAAATAATAATGGCTGAGTTAGAGTCTCCTTTTTCTCAGTTAACCTTAAATATTGGTGCAAACCCTTCAATGACACGTCTTTTTGCTTCTATTAAACCGGGTTCAGTTGTGCACTATTATGATGGTATTGAAAAAGATTTATATGACTTTATTAATAAACGTAAACTTCGTGCAAATATGCTTATTAATATCTGGGAAAATAACGTAAAAGATGAGATAAAAAAATTTATTGCAAAGGTACGTGTTGCTGAAACACTTAAAATAGATAATAAAATGAGTTTTGAGGTGGGTCGCTCTTTAGAAGCCGTTGAAACTATTGATGATGAATTGATTTTACATTACCAAAAATCTGAAAAAAATGAGTCCGATAAGGTTGACCATGTTAATCGTGGTTATATTCAAGGTGTTATTGAGGGGGAGCTTATTATAGAATATGTGAAACCTCGCCGAGGGGTACCTGGTAGAAACTGTAGGGGAGAATTTATTGCCCCTTCTGAGCCTGTTATTTCGCATGCACCTACTTTTAATGTGAGTGAAAACATTGAAGTGATAGAGACAGAAGAAAATATCGAATATCGTGCTAAAACAGGTGGATATATCACTTTTGAAGGCGGTACGTATGATATTAGAGTTGAGGTTGAGGTTTCAGAAATTAATTTTAAAACAACGGGTTCTATTGGCGCAGGAACAGACTCTGATGTTGTGATAAATGTAAAAGAAGACGACCCCTTTAAAGATGCAATTGGTCAAGGCATGGAAGTCGAGGCAAGAGAGATTAATGTTGATGGAAATGTTGGAAATAATGCTCGATTAAAAGCAAAAAAAATTATGATTGGTGGATTAACCCATCAAAGTTCATTTGTAGAAGCAGATAAGCTAAACATTAAAATCCATAAGGGAAAAGCAAAAGGAAAAACAGTTAAAATTGAACGTCTTGAACAGGGTATAGTTGAGGCAGAACGCGTAGAGATTGAACAGGCTTCGGGTGGAAAGATTGTTGCGAATGAAGTAATTATTAAAACCATTGCCTCTCATGTTGAAATTCTTGCTAATAAACTTATTGAGATTACCTATTTTAAAGGAGAAGAGAACAGCTTCACAATTTCTCCTGTTTTGTTTGATGATGATAAAGAGTCTGTTAGTGAAAGTGAAGAAGAAAGTATTATTCAAAAAAGAAAAGTACGTGCAATTGAAGAAGAGATTGAAAAAAAGACAAAAACCTTAAAAGAAAATGCAAGTTCTATTATTGACTTGAAAAAAAGATTAGCACATTATAAAAAAAGTGGTGCAAAAATGCCAAGCTCTTTTGTCTCTAAATTTAAAGAATTTCAGAGCTTGCAGCACAGTATTATAAGCCTACAAAAAGAGTTGACACAAAACAGAGATAAGTTGGAGCTAATTTTAAGTCAGACAACACGACTCCAAACTGATATTATGCGTGCAAAAATTATCAATAAAGATAGATATAAGGGTCATAATGAGATCCGATTTAAATTACTTGAACCAGAGTTAGAACTATATTATGTACCTAAGGGTGGCATAGATGAGAAATGTTTTGTTTTAGATGAAGATGAAGAGACAGGAGAATTTAAAATTCTTGGAAAACAAGAGATAAAATAAAAATAGGGTTAAAGTATGATTGTAGCAATAGATGGAACAATAGAAAAAAAAGAGCCAACAAAGGTTCATATTAATGTTAATGGTTTGACCTATGAGGTGTTTATCTCTATTAATACCTTTCATGCTTTGCAAGAGAATAGGGTCAAGCTCTTTACGATTCAAATTATTAGAGAAGATGCGCACAGTCTTTATGGTTTTTCAAGTGAATCTGAAAAAGAGATGTTTGCTCAACTGATTAAAATTAATGGAGTGGGTCCAAAAGTAGGGCTTGCCATCTGTTCAACCTATACCCCAAAAAGTTTTTCTGAAATTGTTCAAGCTAATGATGTATCTTCTTTAAAAAGAGTTCCTGGAATTGGTCCTAAGGGTGCCTCTCGTATTTTGGTAGAACTCTCTAATTTTATTGTAAATACTTCTAACGATAGTTCGAGTCCATCTCAGGCTGAAGCAGCGATGGCATTAGAGAGTCTTGGCTTTAAAAAAGAACAGATTATTAAAGCTCTCACCAGTATTAGCGCTTCAAATACAGGAGATATTGTTAAAGAAGCACTAAAAAAACTGAAATAGATAATATCAGATTTTAGTGATACAAATAGATACTATCTTCTAAAATAGAGCTAAATTTTTTTAAAGTAATATTACTTTAATTTATTCTTGAGTACACTTTAAGAACGCATAGAAGGAGTTCCTATTGAAAAGAGTTTATTTGTTATCTTTACTTTTTATATCTGTACTGAATGCAAATGAACTTGAGACCTATTTTAATATGTCTATTGAAGAACTTCTTCAGGTTGAAGTTACAGGTTCAACCCGAACAGAACAGACCCAGCTTGATGTTCCTGCCTCTGTTACTGTTTTTACAGAAAAAGAAATTTCTAATTTAGGTGTGACACGTTTAACTGAACTTAGTAATTATGTGCCAGGTTTTCAATCTCGAAGAAATGGGGATGCTTCAACGAATAATAGCTTTACTACACGTGGGCATACTTCAAGCCGTACAATATTAATTCTTCTTGATGGACACAGAATAAACAGTGAATACTTAGGTGGAACAAACTCCTTCTTCTCAATTATTCCCTTAGATAACATCAAACGTGTGGAGTTTATTAGAGGTGCGGGTTCTGCTATTTATGGCTCTAATGCTGTAACGGGTGTCATTAATCTCATCTCAAATAAAGATAAAAATTTTCTTTCTGTTCGCTCCAGTGAAGATGCCCATCAAGCCTCTGCGCAATTAAGCCTAAATGAGGAAGACTTCTCCTTTTGTGCTTTTGTTAAAGGGGTTAATGATAATGGTCAAAAATATACTGATGTTACAGATACTTTAAATAATGGCAAAACAGAAACATCAGACCCTTATGAAAGCATTGATATACAAATCAGAGCTATTTATAAGGAATTCAGCCTAACTTTTTTACATCATGAACGTGAACTGGATGATTTTTATCTAGTAAGAGGGCTCTCTTATGATGAGGGACGAGAGAGTGAATATAATAACCTAAGACTTAATTATGAATCCTTAGTTACACAAAATTATAAAACAAGTTTTTCTATTGCTTATTTAGAAGCTGAAGATAAACTATATGGCGAAGTTAGCCCTATCTTAGTCCCTGACGCTCTGCGTGCAAAGGTGGATATTACAGAAAAAACACCAGGCTTAGAGTGGTTTAATAAGTATACTCTTAATTCTAAACATAACCTTGTTTTTGGAGCAGAATATAGGCATCCTACGGTTGAAGGTACCATTCAATATAATTATGGAATTATTCCCATCGTTGCAGGTGCCCCTTTGTCGAGTTATCCTTATAATCCAAACTATTTTACCTATCCTCTTATTGATGAAGTTTCTCGTGATGTTTATGGTCTTTATGGTCAGTATCAAGGGGAAATCTTAAAAGATACTGTACTTACCTTAGGTCTACGGTATGATGAATATTCTGATTTTGGCTCATCCGTTAATCCAAGACTTGCCTTAGTATATAAGGTACTAGAGCATACAAGTTTTAAATTTATTTACTCAGAAGCTTATCGTGCTCCTTCAATGAATGAGCTTTATTCTGCCAATAACACCTTAGTTCGTGGAAATTCTAATCTACAAGCAGAAACAGTAAAATCATATGAAGCCATAATTGTTCAACAATATGAAAATCATGCCTTTAATATCTCTTATTATGAAAACCATATGTCAGATATTATTGTTTTTAATAATGTGACGTATGCCAACAGTGGTAGTGCTGTATATAAAGGGGTAGACTTTGAATATATAGGTGAACCCTTAGATAATCTTACCCTAAGAGCTACGTATTCTTATCTTTTTGAAAAACCAGATACGGCATACAAAAGTTCTGAGCATATCTCTTCGACAATTTTAAATTACAGATGCTCTCAATTTAATATGAGTTTGAGTGCTTATTTTCATGATAGGGTGCAAAGAAGTACAACAGGAGAGGGAGGAGAAATTCCTTCTTATTTTTTAGTAAATACAAAAATCTCTTACCCCGTCTTTAAAAATACATCCCTATATTTTCAAATGAACAATATCTTTGATAAAGAGTATTATACACCTGCTACAGGGGGTTTAGTTAGTCTTGAAGTTCCTAATCGAGGTAGAGAAAGTTTTATTGGTTTAGATCTTAGTTTTTAATTTTTGTTTTTCTATTGTTCTGTTTTTTAAGGAGCTTTTTACCTAGGTAAAACCGCTATCGCTAGTTTTCTGAAGAAACTTTTTACCTAGGTAAAACCGCTATCGCTAGTTTTAAAGATAATACGCTAAAATTAGCTTTTTAATATTAACCTAGGAATTTCACATTGAGTTTAGCGATACTTTTTGGCGGTGCCTCTTATGAGCATGAAATCAGCATTGTCTCTGCAATTACTCTAAAAGATAAACTCTCTTCTTTACAGTTAAGTTTTGTTTTTTAGACCAAGACCATACTTTTTATCTTATTGATGCGCATAAGATGGATGCTAAAACTTTCTCATCAGCTGGCTATAAAAAGATGCCTGTACTAACTTTACAAAAGGGTGGTTTTGCACAAAAAAACTTTATCTCATCTAAGCAGATACAGTTTCAAAAAGTTTTAAACCTTATTCATGGTGCAGATGGGGAAGATGCTACCATCGCGGCTTTATTTGATTTTTATAATATTAACTACATTGGACCACGTAAAGATACTAGTGTAATGAGTTTTGATAAGTTTTTAACAAAGGCATATGCTCAGGCTTGTCATGTTGATACTGTTTCATATGAACTTCGTACAGGAGAGAGAAAAACAAAAATACCTGTCCCTTTTATTATTAAACCACACGTTTAGGAAGTTCTATAGGTGTGAGTATTGTTAAGAATGAGGATGAACTTGATTATGCACTTGATGTTGCTTATGAGTTTGATGATAAACTTCTTATTGAACCTTTTATTGAGGGTGTTAAAGAGTACAATGTTGCAGGTGTTATGACTTCTAATGGATTAGAACTTTCTCTTGTAGAAGAGCCTCAAAAAGAGGAATTTTTAGACTTTGATAAAAAATACCTTGATTTTTCACGAAGTGAAAAGGTACATGAGGCTGATATTTCTGCTGAATTAAAGCAAGAATTATATGACACCTTTACTCAGATTTATACCCCTGTTTTTAAGGGAGCTTTGATTCGTTGTGATTTTTTTGTGGTAGAAGGAAAGGTTCTTCTTAATGAGATTAATCCCATTCCTGGTTCTATGGCAAATTATCTTTTTGATGACTTTACTGCATTAATTAAAAGTATCTCTTTACCGCGTAAAAAAGAGATACATGTAAATTATAACTACT
>JAJRQV010000033.1 GCA_024280035.1 Campylobacterales bacterium | reverse complement strand
TGTAATTAAAATTACAAAAGAACCTATCTCTCTTGAAGCACCTATTGGAAATGAAGAAGATGGACGTTTTGGTGATTTTATTGAAGATAAAAATTCTGTCTCTCCTGCAGATGCTATCTTAAAAGATGACCTTAAACTTCATATTGAGGGTGTTCTTGACCAGCTTAATGAAAGAGAAAAGGCTGTTATTAAGATGCGTTTTGGAATTATGGATGATTAGAGTGATAGAACTCTTGAAGAGATTGGTAAAGAACTTAATGTGACACGTGAGCGTGTTCGTCAAATTGAATCTTCAGCTATTAAAAAATTAAAACATCCAAAAGTTAGACGTAAACTGAAAAACTACATCGAAGAGTAGAAAGAACCTCTTAGATGGATTTTTGTGAAAAATGGATTGAATACGACTACAATCCTTTCTTACTGTTTGACAAAAATGGTAAGATTCTCTCTTTAAATAATGAAGCACAATATCTTCTTGGATATACTGATGTTGCTTCACTTTTTGAACTTGCCATCACTTATGCCAATGCTAATACAGGTTTTAAAACCTCTTTTGTTGATTTAGAATTTGGACGTTTTCGCTTTTTTGCTTTAATGATTGGTTATGATAATGAGGACGAAATAGGATTGCGTCTTTTTCAACATCCTGCTTTTCACTACTCAGAACCTCTGCTTAAAGGGGATATGGTTAATATTTACACCCTTATTGATTTGTGTATTAGTTCTAACTCTATTGGTTCAGACATCACTTTTTCAAAAGAGCTTGACCCTACCTTGCCTGAGATTAGACTCGCAACAGAAAATTTTATTAAACTTTTGAATCGTGTCTATACTATTCACACAAACAGCAAGCAGATCAAAACAAAACTTTATCTAAAAATTGGTGAGTACATTAAAACAGAAAACAAGAAATACACTCTTTTTTCTATTGAGGTAGAGAGTGAAAATATTAAAAAAGGAAAGAGTTCAGAGATAAGAATTCTTGCTGAAGATATGAATATTTTTGTTGACTTTAAAGCCAACTCTACCATTTTAAATATCCCTCTTATTACAGAATAACCTAAAACTTTTATGCTGCGTTTTTAATCCATTTCATTCCCATAAGAACAGCCGTTGCAATTCCAAAGGCTAAACCAATAAGAAAACCATTTAAATCAAGAATATGGTTGTTGTTAAGCGCAATAAAACTTAATACTAAAAAGATATAAGGTAGAAAACGCCAGGGTGAAAAAAGCCCAGATGCAGACTTGATTGTCTTTTTAAAGGTCTGCTTATTTGCTTTTAAACGCTGCTTCTCTTCTTTAACAACTGCTCTTAAATCAAGCTCTTCAGGAGCAGTCTCTTCTTGCTTGTGTTTTTCATCATACAGTTCATGAGGGTCTTCTATTTTATCAAGAACAATTGAGTCCTCCCCCTCCCCTGCATCAAGGCGACGTTGAACTAAACGTTTATAACCTGAAAATGAACCCATTATAATAAACAGTGAAGAGAAAAAGGCTAACTCAAAGTTTAATAACCAGTACCAATAACCACTAAGCAAAACAATAAGAACAAAAATAAGCTGGACTAGAAGTAGTCTAAAAATTAAATTAGGCATCGTCCTCATCATCATACAGAGGTTTTTGGTCTTGGTAGCGAGGGTTATCACGTTTTAAGTCTTCAAACTCTTTCATCTGCTTTTTATAGGCTTTAAAAACATTTAAGCCTGCCGCAGCAACACCAACAAAAACCCCTATCCATAAGACCCACTTCACATCAAAAAGCTTTTGCAATCCAATACCAATACCCACACCCATAAGTACAGCAACAACCATAGACACACCTAAAGAGAGAGAGTCAACTCCTTCAATAATAGGTTTAATGCGTGGTTTTCTTTCTTCTACATCAGCCATTAGATATTTGCCATGACTTTCTCAGCCGCTGTAACTGTTTTTTCAATCATCTCATCCGTAGTAGCGGTTGAGATAAAACCTGTCTCATATAAAGAACAAGCAAAATAACAACCCTCTTCTAACATGCCCCTATGAAAAGCTGCAAAACGTTCAGCATCAGAGTTGCAAGCATGCTCAAAGTTTTTAACAGGTTTATCATTAAAGAAAAAACCAAACATTGAACCACGAACATTCGTTTGAAGAGAAAAACCATTTTTCTCAGCAGCCTTTTTCATTCCTTCCAGAAGACGAAGCGCACGTTTTTCTAAGATACCATACAAGATAGACTTATCTTTAAGTTTAGTTATTGCTGCAAGCCCTGCTGCCATTGCTACAGGGTTTCCGCTGAGTGTTCCTGCTTGATAAACAGGCCCTTCAGGTGAGAGCTGTGCCATAATCTCTTGTCTTGCGCCAAAGGCACCTACTGGCATACCGCCACCAATAACCTTACCCATAGTGATAATATCTGGTTTTGTGCCCACAATGCTTTCAGCACCTCTTAGTGTTGCTCTAAATCCTGACATCACTTCATCAAAAATCAACAGAGTGCCGTTTTCATCACACAGTTTTCGAAGTTCTGCTAAGAAATCTTTATCAGCAGGTACAAGACCCATATTTCCAGCAATAGGTTCAATAATAATACAAGCAATATCATCTGAGTCTTTAAAACATTTTTTTACACTTTCAATATCATTATATTTTGCAAGTAGAGTATGTTTTGTAAAATCTGCGGGAACACCAGGCGAAGAGGGTGCACCAAAGGTAATCATCCCTGAACCTGCTTGAACAAGCAAAGAGTCAGAATGACCGTGGTAGTTCCCTTCAAATTTAATAATATCATCACGACCCGTATAACCACGCGCAAGACGAATAGCAGACATTACTGCCTCTGTTCCTGAACTTACAAAACGAATCTTGTCAATAGAGTCAATTAAACCTACAACCAGTTTAGCAAGTTCTGTTTCTGCTAAGGTAGGTGCGCCAAAAGAGAGCCCTTTTTTAACCGCTGCAATAACAGCATTTTCTATTGCTTCATCGGTGTGACCAAAAATAAGAGGTCCCCAAGACTGAACATAATCAATATATCTATTACCGTCAATATCAACTAAATAACCACCCTCACCCTTCTCAACAAAGATGGGTGTTCCTCCTACGCTACTAAAGGCACGTACAGGTGAATTTACTCCACCTGGAATAAGTTCTTGGGCTTCACTGAAGGCAGCTTTACTTGATGAAATGTTCATATATCTTCCTATTGTTTTAATAAGTGCAAGTATATCAAAATGATTCTCGAAAAAAGCTTATGAGATTTAGAGTCATAATGCACCTAAAGTGCTACAAAACTAAACTCAATGTTAGTGCAATGTTAACGCAACAAAGGGGATGAGACCCTTTTTACTATAATTACATAACTTTTAAATACAATTTATTCTAAGTGGCTATAATTCATTAAAAATTGAAAAAGATGGTGAATGAGTAGAAGTACCGCTGCTTTATTGATAGCAATTATGTTCCATATACTGCTTCTACTGCTGTTTAATTTTCTAATAAACCAAAAACCAAACAAGCCATCAACAAAACCTAAAGAACATCGTATTAAAGTGGCACTTAAAGACCCTATTAAACACAAAAATAAAAAATCTGCTGCTGTTAAAAATAAAATAAAACCTGTTGAAAAAGCACCTCCTATGCCAAAAGGAAAACAGCTTAAAGAACTTGCACCCAAGCCTCAGGTTAAAAACAAACCTGTAAAAGATCCAAAATCTGAACCTAAAAAAATTCAAGCAGTGCAAAAGAAAATTGAGAACTTAAAAAAAGAGATTAAAAAAGTTAAAAAACAGTCAAAACCTAAAAAAGTTGAGACTAAAAATACACCACCTAAACCTATAAGTAAAAAGAAGCCACCCTTTAAACATACCGACCTCTTTGCAAAAAAAAAGACCAAACTTAAAAAAGCAGAAGACCTAAACCTTACTAAGAAACCCAAAGAAAAGAAAAGTGCTCTGTATGCAATGCTCTCTAAAAAACAGAAAACAAAAGATGTTAAAAGAGAAAAACAACAAAGAGGTACGCAAATTGGAAGTGACTTCAAAGAGGCATATGGAGAGGCATTTGGGAAACTGTCTGAGGGTGAAGAACAGTACATTATAGATAATCAAGAGATTATGAGACGCATTACTCAGGAGCAGTTAAACCGTTTAGCTCCTGTCAACATTCCTCGTAACTTACATACAAATACCAGTAATATTATTGAGTTTTATCTTCACCCTAATGGGGACATCAGCGGACTAAAACTTATTAGGAACTCTTCTCATCAAATTCTTGATGACACCTCTTTGCAGACAATAGAGTACTCTTATCACCGTTATCCTCTTCCTAAACAAAAAACATTAGTGCGTTATAAGGTTGGGTACTGGTTAGGGACAAGACGCTATTAATTATTTAACATCAAGATAAAAAAGTTAAAGAGAGTATATAATCCGCTTAAAAAGGATTCTTCATGCTTGACACCTATACAATTGTGTTAATTACCCACCTCAGTGCTGCTATTATATTTTTAGGTTTTGTTTTTGCCGATGTAATGGTTTTGGGTGTACTAAAAAAAGAGTTTGGAAAAGAACACTTTAAAGACATTAAACAGACTATAGGTGCTAGAGCTAGAAAAATTTTTCCACTGTCTGTATTAACACTTCTACTAACGGGTGGGTTTATGATGTCAAAATACATTAACTCTGAACAAGGTATGTTTAATACCCATCTTCAACTTCTACTTTTAGTAAAAATTCTTTTTGCATCACTGATTATCGCAGGCGTTGCTTACTCTTTAATACAAAGAGTTTTAAAAAAACAGCCTCATCCACACTTTGCAAAGCATTTTCATAAATACGTACTTGTCTTAGGCTTAGGAATTGTCATCTTAGCAAAAAGTATGTTTGTACTATAAGCTGAGGTGCGGCTTCGCCTGAAACATCTGCTTTGCAGACCCCTAGAAGTTTACTCACACATTGCATTACTGCTGTGTAGTTTAGGTGCCCATTGTAGAGCCTTTTCATCAAAGTCTTCGTGCAGAACAAAACTCTTCCCATTTTGACTTGCTTTGGCGTAATCATCAGGAGTAAGTACTCCAATTCCTCCTGATAAGATACTCTCTATGGATTCTGTTTGCACCTTCGCTCCAAAAATACTAACTTCCATACCAATACCACTTGTATTATAAAAATACGAGTTATCTCGAATTAAATGAGAATAACAGGGCTCAATAAAGATCTCAATATCAACCTTAGTTGCATTAGAATTTAAACGATGTTGAATAACAGAGCCTATCTTAATTTGACGGTAATACACAGGCGTTTCTGCCTTAAGCCCACCCCATCTTTTGGCTTCAACAATTACTCTTAAACCTTTTTCGTTTAAGTGTGGCATAGGAGGTTTTGACATTAAAAAATAGACATCACTTGTCTCTTTTAAATTACCGGGTTTTAGAACAATAAAAGACCCTTTGAGTGCCGAAGAGGCATTTTTAACACCACTTAAACTCAATTTAAAACCTTCTAACCAAAAGGCTGTGCCCTTATTAATGAGGTGTTTATATTGAGCATCTATTTTTAAATCAATTCGAACCCTATCTTTAATAAGGCTGATGTTTTCCACCTGCCCCAGACTCACATTCTTATATTTTAAAAGACTACCCACTTCTAAACCAGCCGAATCCTCACCAATTAAGACAAGATCTATAAAGTTTTCCATAGCCTCATCTTTGGTATCATAAAGTTTAAATCGTGTTTTATTACGCACACGTTTTTTCTCTTTTGTTGCAGGAGTGTAAAAAGCAATACCCCCAGCAATTAAAGATTCAACGGACTCCATATCTATACTTAAACCATTTAAACCAATCTTAGCGCTCATCCCGCTAGAATTATAAAAAATTGTATTTTCTTGCACCTCATTGGCATACTCTTCAACAATAAAAACATCAAACAAGATTGTATTATTTTGTGCGTCCCATTTAAAAGAGAGAATTTCACCCACTTTTATCTGTTTAAAGAAAACTGATGAGCCCTCTTTTAATGAACCCATTGTTTTGGCACTTAAGGTAAGATGAACACCATTTTCAGCTAAATATTGCGCCCGAACAACCTCATTATAACTCTTATATAAAACATAAGATTTTTTAAGTTTGGAGTCAAGCTTAAAGTTCGGTGTAATGACAGATATCCCTCCTCGTAAAATAGTCTCTAAACTTCCTGCTTTTAGATGAACTTTTGAAAAATCTGCCTTAAATTCAACACCACTATGAAGATAAAACAGAGAAGAAGTATTTAACAGTCTTTTATACTTTGGCTCCACAACAAGATCAATGGTGAAACTTTTTTTATCCTTGTTTAACCAAAATTTATTAACAACACCTATCATAATATTTCTATAAAAAACACCAGCATCTTCTTTTAAGTTCTGTATATCTTCACTAATTATCTTAAGATGAAGACCCTCACGAGGAGGCTTATTCTCATTTAAAACAAAGGTGGACTGTTTTTTAGCATCATTGTTTTTTGTCTCAAACTTAATATAATTACCTCGAACTATGGTATCTAATCCTTCGACCTTATTAAATCCTAAACTGGGTTTAACTATCCAAAAATATGATGTTTCATTAGCAAGGTTTCTAAACTCTTTTAGTAATTTTAATTTTATCTGTGTTTTATCTGTATCAGGATTATATTTAAGACTACTAACTACACCCGCTTCCACACCCTTACAATAAACCTTTGATATCTCAGGCGTAAGATTATAGGTTTGTGTCATAGTCAGCATAATTTCATCTGCTGCTAAATAAGTGGACTCTTCATCATCATATAAAGAGAAACGTTGTTTATCAGAGGCTAAGGTAGAAGTCAGTGATTCATTTGTGTTTTTAATAACAATACCGCCTGCAATAAAAGAAGCCAAAGAACCCATATGCACCTTAACCCCACTAAGGCTTGCTTTAATATCTAAGGCACTTGATTTAAAAAAAACTGACTTACAATGAATTAAATCCATATACTCTGTTTTAATACGTAAATAAAGATCAACACTATTTTTATCAGCAGAAAGTTTTTTATCTTCAACAACACCAATGGCTTGTTTGTTATACAAAACAGGAGCACCAATAGCAATATCTCCCCTGTTTAAAGTGTTTACAACAACTGACAAACCAGGGTTAAAAATATCTAGTGGAGCAGAATCAAGCGCAATAAAATGATCTTTAAATGGTAAAGCTATCAGAGCATCTTTAGAGATTGCAGCAGGCATTACAGCAATATAAACACCATTAACTATTGTTTTTAAACCAGAAATCTCTGTTAAAGATATTTTTGGTTCTACCTTCCAAAACTTATTTCCTTCTCGAGTTACTGACTGAGTAGAGGCTTTATTAACAACAATAGTTAACTCAAGTTTGGAAACATCATCTTGTTTAATATGCACATCTTCAACAGCACCAATCTTAATACCCTTATACATGAGTGGCGTTTTTCCCTCAATAACACCATCCCCATTTTCAATCACAAGATAGATACGCGTACCTGCATTAATGTAGGTCTTCCAAATCATGCCCACGGTAATAATCAGGGCAATTATAGGAATAATCCAAACTAATGAAAACCGATTACGTCTATCACGCATTAATCCCTGTGCATATTCCGGTGAACCCGTATATTCAGACATCTATTTCCCCCATTGTATAATTATTCATTTTCGTCATTTTCATCCCAAAGTAAACGTGTATCAAAACTTTCTGTTGCAAACATAGTTAGAACTACCATTGTAGCAAAAGAGAGTGATGCCCAGCCTAAAGTCACCATAGCAATATCACCAAAATGTACCATTGATATCATTATGCCCATCACAAAAATATCTAACATCGACCATCTTCCAATGATATAAATGGTGGTGTAAAGCTGATTTTTATCAACACGTTTCCATTTTGAACCCATCTTAACAGAGTACAAAAGAAAAATAAGAACAAGAAGTTTGACTAAGGGTACAAAAACACTTGCCATAAAAATAACCGTTCCAACAAAATACTCACCATGTTCAAAAAAATAAAATATACCATCAAGAATGGTACTGTTCTCATAAAAAATAAGAGTTTCTGTTTTCATAATAGGAAAATAATTTGCAGGAATATAAAAAATCAAAGCCGCTATAGTAAAAGCAAGTGTACGTACATAAGAGTCTCTTTTTCTTTGATGTAATACCTGATCACAAACAGGACAGTATTTAACATTAGTTTTACTTACATGCTGACAATGCAGACACAAAACATGATCAGTACTAAGATCGGTCGCTTGCATGGTAAGCCCTCCAAATCTTCCTAGGAGAAAAGGCATTACTTAATAAGAAACTACACAAAGAAAGCCCTACTAAAAAGATAAGCCCTGAGCCAAACATCACATCTGCTGTTGCCTGAAGTTTTACAATAGAGACTAAAATGGAGATAATGTAAATATCTAACATCACCCACTCTCGTAGATAAAACAAAATAGAAAAATACATATTCATGAATTTGGTTTTTCTTTTTTCATAAAGCGCGCTAAACATTAAAAAAGAGGTAATAATGTAAATAAAAGGGGCTAAAATGGTTGTAAAAAAGACAATAACACTTAAGAGTTCATATCCATCTTCATAAAAATATTTTAAGGCAAAAAACATATTTCCTGTCTGCGTAGCAAGCCCCATCTTATAACTTAAAATAGGCAAAAACATTGCAGGAAAGTAGAGAATTAAAGCCGCTATAGAAAGCGCCAAATCATAAGAGAGACGATGTCCTTCTTTAATTACTAAAGCATAACAACGTGGGCACTTCACTGAGTTCCCTTTGTCTTCACTCTTTAACATTAGTCCGCAAGAGGGGCAACAAAGTGTTTTCATCTCATCTATCATAAGGTTGATTATACCTTGTAAAAGATAAAAAATATATCACCTTTAGTCATATTTTTAAACATTAGATAAAAAAACAATTTATTTTTGTATAATTGTCACTATATTAATTAACTAGGATTTCTAAATGTTAAAGAAAATGATACTTGGCTCTGCCATTTTACTTGCTTTTGCAGGTTGTAGTGACGAGAAAAAGCACAAAGAACAAAAGGCAGTACCCGCTTTACCTGTTGAAATTATAACAATTAAAGAGAAAAACATCCCTATTTGGATGCCCTACACCGGTAAGACACAGGCAAGTTCCTCTCAAGAAGTACGTGCTCGTGTTCAAGGTATTTTAGAAGAGATTTATTATAAAGATGGTGATTATGTTAAAAAGGGTCAAAAGCTTTTTAAAATTGAACAGACTGATTATCTTGCAAGCCTTAACACAGTAAAGGCAAAAAAAGCACGTAATTTAGCAACACTAAAACTTGCACAAGCAGATGTTAACCGTTATAAACCTCTTGTTAAAGATGGATTAGCACCTCGTGTTACTCTTGAGCAATACGAGGCACAGGTAGCAACAATCCAAGCAGACTTAACTTCTAATGATGCTGAAATAAAGCAGGCTGAGCTAGAACTTTCATATACTATTATTAAAGCACCTATTGATGGTCAAGCAAGCCGTCGGTTGGTAGACATTGGAAATCTTGTAGGTAAAGGTGAGTCTACAATTTTAACAACAATTAATAATAATCACCCTATGTATGCCTACTTCTCACCCAGTGAAGAAGATTTTCAAAAAATCAAAAAATTTAAAGACAGAGATGTGATGGAGGCATATATTACCTTTGATTATCAGTCTAAGCTTCTTCAAAACATGAGTAAACTTGGTTTTGTAAATTTCTCAGATAACACGGTTGATGCAGGGACATCTACTGTTAGTATGAGAGCAGAAATTCCAAATGAAGACAATTCTGTATTTCCAGGCACCTTTGTTCATGTTAATATTTTTGTTACCCAAAGATTTAAACTTATAGGTATTCCACCTGAGGTTATTTTTGAAGACCAAAGAGGTCAATTTGTATATGTAGCAAGTAAACAAAATACAGCCCACAAAAAATATATTAAACCTGTGTATGAATCACGTTTTTTTACCCTACTTAAAAAAGGTTCTTTAGAGGATGGAGATAAGGTTGTTATTTCTGCACTTATTCGTCTTAGAGAGAACCTAGCCCTTAAAATTACTGATGTTACTGCAACAAAAGGAATAGACGCAGTCATTAAAGAGAACCATCTTATTCCCGAACTTCCTGAAAAGAAAAAATAAGATGTCCCCAGTATTTTTTATAAAAAGACCTATTTTTGCAATGGTTATTGCCATTTTAACCATTGTGTTAGGTATTGTTTCTTTGTCTGTTCTTTCTGTTGAAGAGTACCCTAATGTAACGCCACCTACTGTTTCCGTAACCGCTGTTTATACTGGTGCTAATGCTTATGATGTAGAAAACACCGTAACACGTCCCTTAGAAGACCAACTTAATGGTGTTAAAGGTATGCTTTATATTGACTCCTCTTCAACATCCGCAGGTGAGTCAAATATTAATATCTATTTTGAACCGGGTTATGACATTGATATTGCTGCTGTTGATGTTCAAAACAAGGTTGAAATTGCACAACCTATGCTTCCTGCTGAGGTGACACAAACAGGGGTTAAAGTTGATAAGAAATCACCCTCTATGGTTAACTTTATTGCCCTTTCTGGAACAGCAGAATATGATGGTCCTTTTCTAAGTAACTACATTAATATAAATATTCTTGATGAACTTAAACGTATTCCTGGTGTGGGAAAAGCTGAAAACATGGGTGAAAAAAAATACTCTATTCGTATCTGGCTTGATCCTGACAAAATGAAATCCATGACTATAACACCGATGGATGTTATACAGGCTGTTCAACATCAAAACAAACAAGCAGCCTTAGGTAAAATTGGGGCTGCTCCTGGTTTTAAAAATCAAAAAACAACCTATACCCTTACTGCTGATGGACGATTAAAAGATGCTCAATCTTTTGGAAAGATTGTTCTTAAGTACAATAAAGATGGAAGTCTTCTTTATTTAAAAGATGTTTCAGAGATAGAATTGGGTGCACAAAAGTATGATTGGAATGCTTTTTTAGATCTACAACCTACGGGTTTAGTGGCAATTTATCAACTTCCAGGAGCCAACTCACTTAACATTAAAAAAGCCGCTGTAAAAAAGATGGAAGAGTTGAAAAAACGTTTTCCTGAAGGCATCTCTTATTCTGTTCCTTATGACACAACACTTTATGTTGAGGTTGCTATTGCTAATGTTATTGAAACACTACTGGTTGCCATTTTTCTTGTTGTTTTAGTCATTTATATCTTTTTGCAAGATTGGAGACCTACTGTTATTGCTATAGTTGCCATTCCAGTCTCCCTTATTGGTGCTTTTGGTGCAATGTACGCAACAGGTTTTTCCATCAACTTTTTAACTCTCTTTGGGCTTATACTTGCCATTGGAATTGTTGTTGATGATGTTATTTTAGTTGTTGAAAATGTTGAAACAATTATGCTTAAAGAACCTGATTTGCCTATGCCCCATGTTGTTAAAAAAGCGATGAAAGAAATTACAGGTCCAATTATTGCAACCACTCTTGTTTTAATTGCTGTTTTTGTTCCTGTGTCTATGATGCCGGGAATTGTTGGTTCTTTATACCAACAGTTTGCCTTAACTATCTCCTTTGCTGTATTTATCTCTTCTATTAATGCGCTTACACTTTCCCCAGCTATTGCTGCTATTATCATCAAACGTATGGGCCCAGGTAAGAAGAAGTTTGTAGGTTTTGAACTCTTTAATAAGGGTTTGGATTATACCACTACAAAATATCACTCTGTTCTTATTCACCTTGTGCGTCTAAAATGGTTAGTTGCAGCTGCTTTTATTGGGCTTCTTGGGCTAACAGGATGGATATTTACCATCACACCAACAGCCTTTGTGCCAGAAGAAGATAAGGGTGTTATTATTGTGGGTTATAACTTAAAACCAGGTGCTTCTATTAATCAAACAGAAGGTATTAACAGACAAATCGAAAAGGCACTAAAAAAGATACCTGCGATTGAGCATATGACAACCGTAGATGGTTTTAATATGATAACCTCTTCACTTGATCCCAGTGCAGGAGTAAAGTTTCTTTCTTTAAAACATTGGGATGAGAGAGACCCTGTAACACAAAGTGCCAGTGCCATTATTAAAGAAGTCTATCAAAAAACAGCGAACATTACTGATGCTAAGGTTTTTGCCTTAAATATGCCAGGTATTCCAGGTCTTGGTTCTGTTGGTGGTTTTGATTTCAGAGTACAAGATTTTATGTCATCTGAAATCAATCAATTTCAAGCTTATGTGAATGAACTCATTCAAGCTGCTAATGCTGACCCTAGAATTGGCATGGCATACACCACCTTTAATGCTAACTATCCTATGTATTATATTGATTTTCAAAGAGAAAAAGCCAATGCCTTGGGGGTAGATTTATCTGATATTTTTATCACTATGCAAGCTTACCTTGGTTCTTTTTATATTAATGATTTTGTTAAATATGGAAAAGTATATCGCGTTTATCTTCAAGCTAAAAAAGAGTTTAGATCAGAACGTAGTGATATCTCCAAACTTTATGTTAAAAATACTCAAGGCAAGATGGTTCCTCTTTCTGCTGTTGTTCATGTTAAAGAGATCACAGGACCTCAAAATATTACCCATTATAATCTTTACCGTTCTATTCAAATCAATGGTATAGCAGCGCCGGGATACTCTTCAGGTGAGGCAATGACAGCCATGGAAGAGTTACAAGAGAAAATTATGCCCAAGGCTTATGGTTTTGAGTGGTCAGGCATGTCTTTACAAGAGAAACAAGCAGGCTCTTCAACAGTAATGACCTTTGCTTTTGTAATCTTAGTAGTGTTTATGGTGCTTGCAGCACAATATGAGTCATGGATTTTACCATTAATGATTATCTTACCTGTACCTGTTGTAATGTTAGGTGCCTTAGCGGGGCTTAATTATGTTGGTTTGCCTATGAATGTATTTGCACAAATTGGTCTGGTCTTACTTATAGCCATGTCCTCAAAAAATGCAATTTTAATTATTGAGTTTGCTAAAGAGTTAAGAGAGAGTGGAAAAAGTATTACTGACTCTGCTATTGAAGCAGCCGTCTCACGTTTTAGACCAATATTAATGACAATCTTCTCTTTTATCTTTGGTATTATCCCTCTTGCTGTTGCAACAGGTGCAGGGGCAGTAACACAAAAAACTATTGGGGTTACCTTACTCGGTGGTATGACAATGGCAACCTTTGTTGCTCTGTTTATTGTTCCTGTAGTGTATGTTCTACTTGAAGCAATGCGTGAGACTGTTGTTGATGTGGAAGAAGAAGTTAAAATGAGAGAGAGTTTATAAGATGATAATAAAAAAATACATTACCTTATCATTGCTTGTAAGTACAAGTCTATTCGCACAAATACTTACACTTAATAACCTAATAGAAACTGCCTTAGTAAACAGCCCTGATTTAAAAATCTCTAAGGCTGATTATGAAGCCTCAAAACAAAATATTATCCAAGCTAATGCTGCTTATCTTCCTAGCTTAGACCTTACTGCAATGGCAGGTAGGCAAGGTGTTGATTATGGCAGTCAAATCATTGGTTCAGGGGCAACAGCATTTGAACCAGGAAATACACAAACCAATCTACTTGGTGCTCAGATTAATGCTAAACAGCTCCTTTATGATTTTGGAAAAACTACAGGAAACATGGAAAGTTTTGAAAATCAATCTTACGCAAGTAAAGCCTCCATGCAAGAGAGTATTTCAGATAAAATCTATGCTGTTAAAAAAGCTTATTATGAGCTTCTTTTTAATAATGCCATGCTTGATGTTGATAATGAAAATGTCAAACTAAATAAACAGCAACTTTACAGAAGTCAGCGTTATTGTGAAGCAGGGATTCGTACTAAAGTTGATGTTACTGATGCACAAGTTAACCTTTTAGAAGCGCAACTAGGTCTTCAAAACACAAAATATGATGTTAAATTATCCTTAGTTAACTTAAAAAAAGAGGTGGGCATAGATAATGATGAGGTCACTTATAATGATGATATTTTTATACAAAAACCAAAAGCAACTCACATATATGCCTCTTTACCAAAACTAGAGTTTCCTGTTTCAGCTTATAAAAAAGAGGCATATAAAAACAGAGCCGAACTTGAGCAATATCTACAACTTTTAAATTCTGCACGCTCTGTATATAAACAAATTGATGGTGAGTTTTACCCTAGTTTATATGTAAATGCAGACTATTTAATTCAAGATGTGGATGAGGATGCCTTTGCTCCTGAAGAGAAATGGAAAGCTAGCGTTTCTTTAGAATGGAATCTCTATTCAGGTTCAAAAACATCTGCACAAACACAAGAAACAAGAATTTTGATTATGCGTGCCGAAGCAGATTTAGAAAATGCTCGTCTTCGTATTCAAAAAGAGGTTAATGATGCTTATATTCAAGTTAATAAACAACTTGACAATACTAAATTATCTGAAAGTTTAAGCATTGCCTCAAAAGAGAAGTATGGACAGGTTGAAAAAAGATATGAGCATGGTTTAGCCGATTATATTCAGATGCAACAAGCCAGACAATCTTATATTAACTCACGCGCACGTCTTGCGCAGTCGTATTATGAGTATTTTAAAGCCATCGCTCGCTTAGACAATGCCGTAGGAAGATAGTAAACCTCTAGGGTTTACTTCTGCTGAACCAGTTTTAAAGCACCCTTATAAATTGGCTCATCAATAAAACCGTATTTATCATCTGCAAAACCCGTGACACCTTTTTCTTTCATCTTCTCAAAAAGTTCAATAATATAATGGGCACGTTCTAACTCTTTATCTTCAATATCAAAAAACTTCATCACCTCTTCTGCTTGCATAGGAGAAACACAGCCTTTTGAAGAAAACCCCATCATCTTTTCAAGTTCCAGCCAACGTGAAAACTCCGTCATGTTTTGATAATCTTGAAATACAAAAGAGACAGGCAAGGCATTTATACTTTTAGCCCCGATTAAAAACTCAGCCAGAAGATAATGTAGGGTGGGATTTTCAGGCTTTAAAAGACCTTGAGAAAACCCAAGGTCAGCAAAGAGGTCTAACACACCAAGATAAACAGCCTTTACCCTGCCCTTAAACTGAAGTGTTTCTAAATTAGAAAAGGCTTCTTTAGTCTCTATGCTTAAGTGGAGATCTATACCCTTATCAAGAACATCAAGTGCTTTCTCGACATCTTCAATAGCGCGAACCTTTGGAACTCTACTGGCGTCAGGTTTATACGCATTTAAAAACTGTATCTCCTCTAATCCACCCTCTTCTAAGGCATTTACACGAACCACAAGTTTTTTTGAACTTTGTGCAATTTTAGATAAAAAATAAGCAGACAGACGAAGGGCTAAAGGCTTATACTCCTTAGCTACACCATCTTCTAAGTTTAAGATAATGCAGTCACTCTTAAGGGTGTCAATTTTAAGAAGATGTTTTAAGTTGTGTGCAGAAAGCATCAAAGCAGATTTGAAAAATTTGCCTCTATTTTGAATTCTTCCATTGGGTTTTAAAAGTAAGTCAAGGGCATTAATGTCATTTTCTTTAACAATCTTTTCTAAGGTTTCACCTTGGGCAATAAACATCTATTTCTTCCTTATACTAAGGTAGTTATAAAGGGTTTTAAGCTCACTAGAAGTAAGGAAATACTTAGGCATTACCCCTTTTTTTTGAGTAAAAGCATCCTTAAAGTTTTGAAAACTCAAATTTTGAATAGAGCCTGTTTTTAAAACTTTTTTCTCATTTTTGTCTTTATAACGAGAAATTATCATGCCCTCACCTTTTTTACCGTGGCATTTATTACAACCAATGCCTCTTGGATTCGCATATAAGTTTGCAGCATACTCCTGCTCCGTTATAAAAGAATCCTTTTCTTTCGCCAACAAAGTAGTCAATACCAGTAAAAATAGAAGCATTTGTCGCATTCAAAGCACCCTTTTAGTCTTGTAAAGATATAATATCAAAAAATATATAAAGACGAGGTTTGGATGCAAATTCTTGATGGTAAAGCACTCTCTAGTAAGATTAAGGATGAGGTCGCACTTGAAGTAAAACAACTAAAAATTGAGACAGGTCGTGTTCCTGGTCTTGCTGTAATTTTAGTGGGAAATGATGAAGCGAGTCATGCTTATGTTGGCATGAAGAAAAAAGCATGTGACGCGGTAGGTTTTTACTCTGTTACCCATGAGATGCCCAAAGATATTTCACAAGAAGCAATTGAAAAAACCATTGAAATGATGAACGAAAACCCAAATATTGATGGAATTTTGGTACAACTTCCTTTACCAGAACAGATTGACACCACACGTCTTTTAGAACTCGTAGCCCCTGAAAAAGATGTTGATGGTTTTCATCCTTTTAATGTTGGTCGTTTAACTACAGGTTTAGATGGTTTTGTTCCTTGTACTCCTTTAGGTATCATGAAACTTCTTCAAGAATACAAGATTGATGTAAAAGGAATGAATGCCTGCGTAGTTGGTGCTTCTAATATCGTAGGCAAACCTATGGCAAGCCTTCTTCTTAATGCTAATGCAAGTGTAGATATCTGTCATATTTATACTAAAGATTTAAAGAAACACACCTTAGAAGCAGATATCCTTCTTGTAGGTGTGGGTGTTATTAATCTTATTAAAGAAGATATGGTTAAAGACAATGTCATTATTATTGATATTGGAATTAATCGCGCTGAAAATGGCAAACTTGTTGGTGATGTAGACTTTGAAAATGTTTCTAAAAAAGCCTCATTTATAACACCTGTTCCCGGAGGCGTTGGTCCAATGACCATTGCTATGCTACTGAGAAACACGCTAGAATCTGCAAAATTACGTAAAAATTAAGGGTTACACAATTAATGGAAAAAGCTAAAAAATTCGCCTATAAAGCCTATAAATTTTCAAATTCATGGCCGGGTACAATTATTATTGTACTTCTTGTTATCTTCTTTGTCGCACAAGCTTTTAGAATCCCAAGTGGTTCAATGAAGTCTTCTTTACTAATTGGAGATCACCTTTTTGCTAAAAAATTTGCTTACGGTATTTCAACACCGCATCTTCCTTTTTTAGAAATTGCTCTTGTACCAGGAACAGATGGGCATATTATTGATGGGGACACACCCGAACGTGGAGATATTGTAATTTTTAGACCGCCCCATAATAAAAAAATGCATTATGTAAAACGTTGTGTGGCACTACCCGGTGATGAAATCTTTATGGTAAACAAAGAGTTATATCTGCACCCTTTTGAGGGTGATGACTATACTAAAGAGTTCTACAAGGGTTATGAACTCATCAATAAAGATGGAAAACTTTGGGTGAAAAATCCTTACAGAAAAGAACATATCGGAATTCATAATGATAAGTCTGTAACCCAAGACAGCCCTGTTGTTCTTTATGAAGGTGGACGTTATGAACCTGTAGATAGACGTTCTGAGGTTTATAAACAACTTCGTTCAGGTCTGTTTAGAGTTGAAAACGGAACCTTTTATGAGCATAACCCTCTTTTTGCTTTTCCTGTAAAAAGAATTGCTGAAAATGAGTATTTTATGATGGGTGATAATCGTGACCATTCAAATGACAGCCGTTTTTGGGGTACTGTGCCTTATGGTTTAATAGAAGGAACCCCTTGGTTTGTTTATTTTAGTATTAACGATAATTATGAGATTCGTTGGGACAGAATGGGTAAAACACCCAGCGATTTAGAACAAAAAGAGTACATCGACCGTGCCATTGCAGAAGACATTATTAAAGACCAAGGGATTTTTTAATTGGACACTACTGAAATCATAAAGATTGCTATTACCGTAGTTGTTTTGATTATTGCTATTGTTGGGCATGAGATTATGCATGGTTTTGTGGCATATAAATATGGAGACAATACAGCAAAAGATGCAGGACGTCTAAGCATCAATCCTATTGTTCATATTGACCCTATTGGGACGATTGTTGTTCCTACCCTACTTTACCTTAGTAGTGCAGGTTTTCTTTTTGGATGGGCGAAACCTGTACCTGTTGATATTCGTACGGTTATTGCAAGAGGTGGTTTTACTGCGGCTATGGCAGTTGCTTTAGCCGGAATATCTTATAACCTTGTTTTAGCGCTACTCTCTTCTCTTATATTTGTAAACTACTTTCCAATGGAACTCTTTAATGAAATTATAAGCAGTAACCCTGAAGCTTCAACCTTAGGCATTATGCACTATTTAATTACTAAAATGCTTGTTCAAGACCCTTTTTTGTACTTTATTGGAATGAGTCTTATTGTTAACCTACTTTTAGCCGTATTTAACCTGCTTCCTATTCCCGCCTTTGATGGGGCACAGTTTCTTACTTATCTCTCTTTTAAACTAGGTTTTAACAAGGTAGCACAAGCCTACATCAAATTAGCACCTTATGGAATGTTTATTGTCCTTGCCATCTTTATGGTTGGCCCACTACAAAAGATTTTAATCTTTGAACCTTTAAATTGGCTATTAAGTCAATTAATACTCTAAGGAATTATTATGAGCAGAAAATATTATGTTGGAACCGATCATGCCGGTATTGATCTTAAAAATCACACCTGTGAATACCTAAAGTCAAAAGGTTTTGAAGTTGAGGATATGGGTCCTTTCACCAAAGACAGAGTTGATTATCCTGATTATGCTGTAAAAGTATGTGAGAAGATTTTAGCCGATGAAGGAAGCATGGGTATTTTAATCTGTGGTTCAGGCATCGGTATCTCAATGTCTGCAAATCGTTTTCATGGTATTCGTGCGGCTCTTTGTCATGATGCCTATACTGCCAAAATGGGACGTGCCCATAATGATGGGAATGTATTATGCTTTGGTGAACGTGTAGTAGGCGTAGGTGTGGCTGAGTATATCATTGATGCTTGGATTGAAGCTGAGTTTGAAGGTGGACGTCATGCAGGGCGTGTGGCAAAAATTGAGGCTATTAAAGGCTAAGACAAGGTCTATTTAGTTAAAGACACACTGTGCCAAGTAAGGCATTAGTTCAGGAAAATAAGCTTTTCAAGTCGAAACTTATTTTGCTCATTTTATCTACAAATAAAGGAGTATTATGTTTTTTGAATGGTCATTACTAAGTTTAGTTACATTAGTAGGGATTTTTCTTTTTGTTAAAATGTTTTATTTTAAAAATATTACTTATAAAGAACAAAAGAGTAATGAGCTGATGAAGTTAACCCTTCAAGAAGCAGAAATTCTTATTAGAAAGTACCAAATTCAACTCCAACGGTCTTTAGGAAATGTAGATATCTTAACTGATGAGCTGAATAAGCTTCGAAATGAACTTAAGGTACTTAAGCAGAGAAATTCTAAACACCGTATAGAAACAGACAAACTAAGAGGCAAGATTAAAGACCTAGAAGGTCGTATTGATGCCTTATTATAAACAAGAAAAAAGAGAGTACTTATGCTAGATGTAGAACTTGAACCTGAAGACAGAAAAATTATTGTTGATGCTATTCGTGATATCCCTGATTTTCCAAAACCAGGAATCACCTTTAAAGACATTAGTACTATTTTAAATAACCGAACTGCTTTTTGTACTTTGATGGACCATCTAGAAGAGCGTTATGAAGATATGGAAATAGATTTTGTTGCGGGTATTGATGCGCGGGGATTTATCTTTGGTGCAGCGCTTGCACGGGACTTAAATGTAGGTTTTGTTCCTATTCGTAAAAAAGGAAAACTCCCTTACACCACTATTTCAGAAAAATATGCCTTAGAATATGGTGTGGATGAAGTGGAGATGCATATTGATGCTTTTAGAGGTGAGGAAAACCCTCGTATTTTACTTATTGACGACCTTATTGCAACAGGGGGAACCGCAAGTGCTGCGGCATCACTTATTCAAAAAGCGGGTGGTAATTTAATTGAGTCATGTTTTGTTATGAGTCTTGACTTTCTTGGTGGAAAAGAAAAAATTGAAAAGTTCGCTCCCGTATATAGCGTCTTAGGAGAAAAATAATTGTATATCCCAAAAAAAAGTAAATTTGACCCCGATGAAAATGGACATTTTGGAATCTATGGTGGACGTTATGTCCCTGAAACCCTTATGCCTGCCCTACTTGAACTTAAAAGTAAGTATGAAGAGTTACGTCATGATAAGGAGTTTTGGAAAGAGGTAGATTATTACCTAAAAGATTATGTGGGTCGCCCTTCTCCACTCTATTATGCAGCTAACCTTTCAGAAGAACTTGAAGCAAAGATTTATATTAAACGTGAAGATCTTAACCATACCGGTGCACATAAGGTTAATAATGTCATTGCCCAAGGTTTAATGGCTAAAAAACTGGGTAAGAAAAAAGTTATTGCAGAAACAGGAGCCGGGCAACATGGTGTTGCAACTGCTACAATCTGTGCCTTACTTGGTCTAGAGTGTGAGATATTTATGGGTGCAAAAGATGTTGAACGTCAAGAGCTAAATGTTTTTAGAATGAAACTCCTTGGGGCAAAGGTTAATGCCGTAGAGAGTGGGAGTCGTACACTCAAAGACGCGATGAATGATGCTATTCGTCATTGGGTAACAAATGCTCGTGACACTTTTTACATCATTGGAACCGTAGCGGGTCCACATCCCTACCCTATGATGGTACGTGATTTTCAAGCTATTATTGGTTATGAAGCCCGTGCTCAGATTTTAGAAAAAGAGGGAAATCTTCCTGATAAAATTATTGCTTGTATTGGTGGCGGTTCAAACGCTATTGGTGCTTTTCAACATTTTCTTGAAGACAAAGAAGTTGAGTGTATTGGTATTGAAGCAGGTGGTTTAGGTATTGAAACAGATAAGCACGGTGCCTCTTTAGAAAAAGGTCGTCCGGGTGTTTTACATGGTCAAATGTCCTACCTTCTCCAAGATGATGATGGGCAAGTTTTAGAAGCCCATTCTATCTCAGCAGGGCTTGATTACCCAGGCATTGGGCCTGAGCATGCTTTTCATAAAGACAAGGGAACTCTCTCTTATGATAGTGTAACTGATGATGAGGCTCTAGATGCCTTTGTATGGCTCTCACGCAAGGAAGGAATTATCCCTGCCTTTGAGAGTTCCCATGCTGTTGCTTATTTAAAAAAGATAAAAAATATTAAGGGTCAAACTATTATTATCAACCTTTCAGGGCGTGGTGATAAAGATATGATTCAAGCCACTGACTTATTAGACTTTGACTAAGAAGAAGGAAATTTATGAATATTTTAATTAAAGAAAAACACCTTTATGACATTCAAGCAGAAGTTACTGTTGTTTTTGCCTTAAACACAGACGAACTACTCCATGAAGGTCCCCTTAAAGAGCTCGGATTTAAGGCTTCTCAAGATGAAACCTGTTATCTTTCAGAGTTTAAAACACTGTATGTTGGCGTTGAGGCAAATGAGCACGATCTTTTTCGTGCCGCAGCAGCAACAGCTATTAAAACGCTCTCAAAATTCACCTACAGCTCTTTAAAAATTGCACAATATGATGTTAATAATAAAGAGGGAATTTTCACTGCTTTAATCGAAGGTATTATACTGGGTGCATATACCTTCGATATGTATAAAAGTGAAAAAAAAGAAAATACAATAAAAGAGATTGTATTCTCATCAAAAACACTTGAAGACGAGGGAAGTCAAGCTGAAATTCTTGAAAAAGCACTTATTTATGCTTATACCGTTGCACGAGCAACCAATTATGCTCGTACCCTTGTCAATATGACACCTGAAGATATCTTTCCCCTTAAGCTTGCTCATGTTGCTGCAGACCTAGCCAAAGAAAACAATCTCGAATGTAAAGTTTTAGGTGAACAAGACTTAGCGGATGAGAACATGCATGCTATGCTCAGTGTTGGACGTGCATCACGACATGACTCCCAACTTATTCACCTCACATATAAACCAAAAAAACCTCGTGCTGTTATCTCTTTAGTAGGTAAGGGATTAACTTATGATAGTGGTGGACTGAGCCTAAAACCTGCTGCTTCCATGGTTAGTATGAAGCTTGACAAAAGTGGTGCCTGTACCGTTTTAGGAATTATGAAGGCTGCATCTGAGTTAAAACTTGATGTTGAAATCCATGGAGTTATTGGTGCTGTTGAAAATATGGTGGGTGGAGATGCTTATAAACCTGATGATGTACTAACTGCAAAAAATGGAAAAACTATTGAAGTCAGAAATACAGATGCAGAAGGTCGTTTAGTCTTAGCAGACTGTTTAGGTTATGCTCAAGAGAAGATTAAGGCTGATTATATTTTTGATTATGCCACCTTAACAGGAGCCTGTCTTGTTGCACTTGGGCAATACACCACAGGTATTATGGGTCATTCACATAAACTTAAACACTCTGTAGGGCGTTCAGGTACTAATACTGGTGAACTAATCTCAGCTTTACCTTTTAACCGTTATCTTAAAAAACAACTAAAAAGTGAAATTGCAGATATTTCAAATATTTCAAATAAACCTTATGGTGGTGCTATTACTGCAGCAATGTTTTTAGATGAATTTATTAATGAAGAAAATAAAAACAAATGGATGCATTTTGATATAGCTGGACCAGCTTATGTAGAATCATCATGGGGATATAACTCTTATGGTGGTTCAGGTGCGGGAGTACGTGTAACCTTAGACTGGCTAATGGGTTTAAAATAACAATAAATAAAATATAAAATAAAAAAGGAAAATTATGGGATTAGCAATCGGTCTAGTAGGCTTACCAAATGTAGGAAAATCAACCACTTTTAATGCTTTAACAAAAGCACAAAACGCAGAGGCAGCAAATTATCCATTTTGTACAATTGAACCAAACAAAGCAGTTGTACCTGTTCCTGATCCACGTTTAGATGCTTTATCTGCAATAGTGAATCCTGAGCGTGTTCAGCATTCCACCTTAGACTTTGTAGATATTGCAGGTCTTGTAAAGGGTGCAAGTAAGGGCGAAGGGCTTGGAAATAAGTTTCTTTCAAATATTCGTGAAACAGAAGTAATTTTGCATATAGTACGTTGTTTTGAAGATGATAATATTGTTCACACAGAGGGTTCAATTGACCCATTAAGAGATGTTGAAATTATTGAAACAGAACTTATTTTAGCTGATGTAGAAGTGCTTCAAAACCGTGTTGACCGACTTAAAAAACAAGCAAAAGCAGATAAAAGTGCACGCGCTTTAATGGAGTTCACCGAAGGTTTAGCAGAATTCTTAGGTGAGGGAAATATGGCAAGAAACTTTCCTGAAGTCGATTCAGATGTGTTTATTGAACTCAATAAAGATTTACGACTTTTAACATCTAAAGAGATTATGTACGGTGCAAATGTAGATGAAGATGGATTAGAAGATGATAATGATTATGTAATTTCACTTGCTGAACATGCCGCAAAAAACAACTCAGAAATCATTAAACTTTGTGCAAAAGTAGAAGAAGAACTCGTTGGGCTTGATGAAGAAGAGGCACAAGAGTTTTTAGAAGAGCTTGGTGTTGAAGAGTCAGGTCTTGCTCAAATTATCCGTAAAGGTTTTGATAAATTAGGCCTTATGTCTTACTTTACAGCAGGTGTCAAAGAAGTTCGTGCATGGACCATTCATAAAAACACAACTGCTCCAAAAGCAGCAGCAGTTATTCATAACGATTTTGAAAAAGGTTTTATCCGTGCGGAAGTTATTGGATATGAAGATTATATTCAAAACGGTGGGGAAAACAAATCAAAAGAGGCAGGGAAAATGCGTCTTGAAGGAAAAGAGTATATCGTACAAGACGGTGATGTTATGCACTTTCGTTTTAACGTTTAATCACCATCTCCTTAGTTAAAAGTCCAATGGGCTTTTAAGCTCACCTTTATTTAACTCCTTAACAATATGCGTATATATCATTGTCGTTTCAACAGACTTATGACCAAGAAGTTCTTGAATTGAGCGTAAGTCTACGCCTGCTTGCAAAAGATGCGTTGCGTAAGAATGCCTAAACGTATGCGAAGTCACTCGTTTGTTTAACTTAGACTTACTGCCTGCAACTTTTATATTTCTGCCCAAGGTTTTTGCATGCATATGATGTCTTCTTCGTACTCCGTTACGAGGATCTTTGGAAATCTTATCCATTGGAAATAAGAACTTCCACTTTAGTTCTACTTTTGCATTAGGTAACTTTCTTCCTGTAGCGTAAGGTAAGTAAACACTGCCAAATCCTTCTTTTATATCTTTTTCATGGAGCAAGGAAACTTCTTCAACTTGCTTAAGTAACTCTTCTTTTAACTTTAAAGGGAGAGGAACAGTTCTATCTTTTAAAGACTTGCTATCAAAAACATAAACTTTACCATACCCGAAGTCAATATCTTTAATCCGTAAGTTTAAAACTTCACTCATACGAAGACCACAACCATACATAAGACTCACCACTAGCTTATATATTCCTTTTAACTCAAAGATAACCTTTTTAACTTCGTCCTTCGTTAATACAATAGGAATATGTTTTCTCTCTTGTGCTCTTAACGCTTGAATATTCCAATTACTCATATCGATTCCTAAAACTTCTTTGTATAAAAATAACAAGGCAGAAAAGGCTTGATTCTGAGTA
>JAJRQV010000032.1 GCA_024280035.1 Campylobacterales bacterium | reverse complement strand
TTAATAAAAGCACGAGACTTGCCTACAAACTCTTCAACAACAGCATCATCAATAAAGTCTAAATCCCCTATTTCATAAAACTTAGTCTCTTTTTTAAGCATCTCATTAATCTTAGTTTTTTCAGACTGTCCAAAAACACCAAAAACCTTATCGGCTTCAAAAAGTCCTTCACCCTTGGTATGTGCGCCACATCCTGTTAAATAGACCTTCTGGTTTTTCTTATTCGTAGCATTAACATACCCTCGTGTACCCGAATCAGCCCCATTCGTTACCGTACAAGAATTCACAATAACAATATCTGCCGCATCTTCATTTTCTGTAATCTCAAAATCTTTTAAATTAGAGAGCATTACCTGCGAGTCAAAAAGATTGGTTCGACATCCGAAGGTTTTAATAAAGACTTTCTGTTTTGTACTCATCTGTATCACCACTGTATTTTCGACTGTTCTTCTTCATCAATAGGAGGAAGGTCAGGCATTTTCTTATCAGCATTATTAAGATGAAGTGTCTGCGTAGGGTAGGCAATCTGAATATCTTCTGCAGCATTAAAGGCATCCACAATTTCTGAAGAGATAGTGGAACGAAGGGTCAGTGTTGCGTAAGCATTCGTTAGATACCAAGAACTAATATTCATACCATTAGACTCGATAAAAGAGAATATTCGAGGTTCAACATTGGTGTTTTTTAGACTATAACGGTTACGCAGTTTGTTTAACTGCGTACGTGTAATGTCAGTATAACCCTTAGAATATTTACGGGTAATCTCTTTTGCAAGATGTATCGCTTTTTTATGGTTAGAATCAAAGGTTACTAAGATATCAATTCCATCCCAAACCGTTTTTAAAGAGACATGGGTGTAGTTAGCAATCATATGGGTGAAAATATAGTTATTTGGAATAAAGATAATTCGCCCCGCACGACGATTGTGTAAGATACTGGTTAAGGTAATATCTTCTAAAATGGTAATACGAAGTAAAGAGATATCTAAAATATCACCAACATACTTCATTCCCTCCTTATCTACACGTACCCTATCACCAACATGGAGTGCTCCTCCAAGAACAATAACCAACCATCCAAGAATACTCATAAACCAATCTTTCATGGCAATGGCGATACCTGCAGAAGCAAAACCTAAGACCGTAACAATATAACCTACATTGTCAATATAAGAAAAAGCAACAATAATAAAAATTAGTGTTACATTCGCAAAGGTCAGAATCTTATGTGCCATGTAGATGCGTTCATTATCAGTAATATATTTTTTAATTGCCATCTTAGCAAGAAAAAACAGTACAAATAAAACAAGTACAATGATTCCAAGGTTAAACAGTTTTAAAGTCTGGGAGTTAATCTTTTTTTGCACCTGTGTTTCAACCGTATCAACCCGTTGAGCATAAACAACAGAGGTTTTTCTTACTGTTTCTAAGGCACCCTCAAAAATAGTTAGTTTGTGAATATCTTCTAAAGAAGTCTTCTCATCATCTTTATCTTTTGTTAAAAGATGAAGTTCAGCACTTAAACGTGCTTTTTTACGTAAAAGAATGACGTATTCTCTTAATGTATTTTCACGCTGAAGGTATTCATTCACCTTTCCCTCAATAATTTTAATATAAGAAAGTGCCGTAAAAATTGCGATTGGGTTGCTTACTTCAGGTGTTTCAGGTAGTTCATCTGGAATTAAAAGGTGCTTAAAGGGTGAATTCCCCTCACCTTGAAGAAGATTAATCTGATTGGCTAAAATCTGTTCACGAGGTTGTAATGCAGTCAATTCTTCACGTGCTTTAAAACTACTTCCTGACTTAGAGAGTTTCTCTATTTTTTTACGAACAGATTTTAACTCTTTTGCAACATCAAGGTAGGTGGTGTACGAACTGTAGGCTTTTTGCCATAAAACACCCTCTTTTTTTAATGCTTCTACTGTTTTATCAATATTTTTTTTAAGACCTTCTATTCTTTGTAATCGAACCTGTTCACGTTTTTGTTCAAGTAGGGTTTGGTTTATATCTTCTGTTTGTGTTGTATTCGTATCTGTAGGAACTGCATATAAACATGATGTTAATAATAAAACTGAAAAAAGAAATTTATGCACCCCTTTTCTCCGCAAATGTTTTTAATACATCCATAACAATCTCTTTGTTTATCCCTGTTTTCAACTCCACTCCACCAAGATGTTGGGGAATTATAAAGGTAATCTCAGCATCTGAACTCTTTTTATCTAAGAAAAATGCCTGATAAAAAGCTTCTGTATCTTTAATTGCATACGAAATAGGAAGGTCATTTTTGACAAGAAAGTTTTTAATACGTTGGGCTTCATCAGTTTTCATAAGCCCTAAACGTGAAGCTAATTCATTTGCCATAACCATACCAATAGCAACACTTTCTCCATGAAGATAACGTGTGTATTTTGTCTCATTTTCAATCACATGCCCAAAGGTATGCCCATAATTCAACGCTGCTCTAAGACCCTTTTCTTTTTCATCCTTAGACACCACCATTGCTTTAGTCTGTACCGATTTACAGATGGCTTCTTGAATTACATGAGCATCACTTAAGTCAGCTTCTTCTAACCACTCAAAAAAGTCTTTATCAAAACAGACTGCCATCTTAACAATCTCTGCTACACCCGCGGCAAATTCACGTTTAGCCAAGGTGCTTAAAAAATAAGGATCAATATATACCGCTTGAGGCTGATGAAAGGCACCAATAAGGTTTTTACCATAACTGTTGTTAACCCCAGTTTTTCCTCCAACACTAGCATCAACTTGAGAAAGAAGGGTTGTTGGGATTTGAACAAAATCAATTCCTCTTTGATATACACTTGCCGCAAAACCTGTCATATCTCCAATAACACCACCACCTAAAGCAACTAATGTAGAGTGACGATTAAACTTATGCTCAAATAAGTTATTTAAAATTTTCTCCACTGTGGCTAAGGTTTTAAAGCTTTCACCATCTTCTACAGTAATAACATAAATCTCTTTTGCACTCAGTTTTGAAAGCAGATATTTAAGGTGAAGACCACCTACTTTTGGGTTTGTAATAATGGCTACTTTGGTGTCAAAATTAAGGTCAGGCAAGTCTCCAATATGGACTTGATAGGAGTTGTTTATCTCTTTTTTAAGGTTTATATCTATTTTCATTTTTATGCTTTATAAATTTTTATTCTAGATATTACTAAAGTAAGGCTTTAAAGGGGATAAAAAGTTGCTATTACAAGCGCACGGGGATAAAAAGTTGGTGATATTCACCAAGTCGATGATACAATTTTTCACTATCTGTTGAGAAAAATGAAAACAGAGGCATATCAAGCATCTTTTCTGTAAAGGGTAAACAGTATAAAAAGTTCTCTTTCTGTTTTAAAAACCGTATAGGATTTGTCTCTTCAGTAACAATTTTAATTGACTTAGAAAAGATTAAAGAGAGGTTCTCATAATGTTCTAAAATACGCTCTTTATCTGCATGTTGCTCTTGCATAAAATCTAAAATCTCAAGATTATAAGAGAACTGAGCAGAAAAATCAAAAACTGTTGTAGAAATTGTTTCAAGGTCTTTGTTTTCGGTTAAGATAACAACAGTATCTTTAAGTTTTGAGAAGGCTTTATTGGCTAGTTTAAGTACAGGAATTTTCGCATGAAAAAGTGTTTCACGCATAGGTGCAAGTGAAAATAGTTTAGAAGAGAGCATCACTAAACCTACGCCCAATTCATTAATATCATTTAATATAATATCTTTATAGTCTCTTTGTGTATAATCAAAATCAATGATTATGTCTTCGCTTCTGTGCTCTTTTATAACTCTTATCATCTCTAAGTCAGAAGGGTTTACCACACGAATAAAAAGGGTGTCACCTAGGTTTTTATGAATATACTTTGAGCGTTTAATCAATTTAGGAAGACGACGAATATCTTCAACACCCATATCAAGATAAAGATATAAATTATTTCCATAAGGAGCAGGAAATTGTCCCAGTTCACGTTTAATTGCTCTGTATACTGTCTTCAAGACCGTAGGTTCACCCACAATAACAAGCAGGTCATTTGGTTGAATCATACGTTTTTGTGTAGGAAGAATTAGCCTTTGGTTTCGATAAATAGCCACAATACGCCAATTGTTTTGCTCAACAGAACCAATATGTCGGTACACAAATGAGCTTCCAAAAGGCACAAGAACTTCCATGATTTCACCCTCACCTAAACCAACATTTTGCGCAATTACAGGTACATTAGGAAGGTGGTCTAAAAGACGAGAAGAGAGTATGTCATTCGTATTAATGGCTAAGATATTTTGATCATCAAATTCTAAGCTCCATCTGTCTAAAAACACAATACTAAGTTGCTGGCGTACTGTACGTATATTTTGAATACTGATTTCAACATCTGTACTGCTTTTAAGTGCCATAACCACTTGAACAAAGTCCATTTTCAAAAGATTCGAAAGTTTATGAAAACTTGTGGGGTCAAAGTGATAAAATTTAAACTGAGATGCCTTAGCATGTTCGATTTCCATCTTATCCATCGAAACAACATAATAAATATTTTCACTGGTATACGTATCAGCAACACGCTCTACAAAGTGTTTACCCGTTGTTCCATCAGCAAGAATTAAAATCTTTTTCATATTTACCTTAATAGATGTTTCGTTTTACATTTATGTGATTGTAGTATAATTGCAATAAAAAAGAAATACGATATGAAATTTACCCTCGAAGCACAAAGTGGTAAGGCCCGTGCTGGAACCATAGTGACCGAACATTCCACCATCCAAACTCCTGTATTTATGCCTGTTGGAACCGTTGGAACGGTTAAGTCTTTAGATATGTACGATATGGATGAAATTTTAAAAGCAGATATCATCTTAGCCAATACCTATCACACCTACCTGCGCCCTGGTGATGAGAACATAGCTAAGATGGGCAAACTTCATAAATATACCACCTATCCTAAAAGCTTTTTG
Organism: Campylobacterales bacterium; assembly: GCA_024280035.1. Lineage (GTDB taxonomy): Bacteria > Campylobacterota > Campylobacteria > Campylobacterales > Sulfurimonadaceae. The sequence continues at coordinate 5,777 of JAJRQV010000032.1, read as the reverse complement.
ACCGATTCGGGTGGTTTTCAAGCCTTCTCTTTAAGTGATATTTCTAAACCAAGTGAAGATGGTATTGAGTTTAAAAGTCATATTGATGGAAGTAAACACTTTTTCACTCCTAAAAAAGTGATTGATATTCAGACCAACTTAGGTTCAGATATTATGATGATTTTAGATGACTTAGTTGCCCTTCCTGCTACACAAGAACGCATTAAGACCTCTATTAAAAGAACTACTCGCTGGGCAGAAGAGTCTATTGAGTATTTTCGTTCTCAACAAGACAAGGGTATTTGTACAGAGCAAAATATTTTTGCTATTATTCAAGGTGGAACAGATAAGGCTTTTAGAACAAAGTCTGCTACAGAGTTATGTGCCCTGCCTTATGATGGTTTTGCTATTGGTGGGCTTTCTGTAGGTGAAGCTAATCAAGATATGTATGATACAGTAGAACATACCGTTCAATATATGCCTGAAGACAAACCCCGTTATTTAATGGGAGTGGGTACACCCGAAGATCTTATTGAAAACATTGAACGCGGTGTTGATATGTTTGACTGCGTCATGCCTACACGTAATGCCAGAAACGGAACTCTGTTTACCTCTTTTGGACGTATTAATATTCGTGGTGCTAAGTTTAAAGAAGATGCAGCACCTATTGACTCTGAATGTGAATGTTTTACCTGTAAACGCTATTCACGCTCTTATTTAAACCATCTTTACCGTTCAAAAGAGTTAACATTTTTTAGACTTGCTTCTTTGCACAACCTGCACTACTACTTAAACCTTATGAGGGAAGTTCGTGAGGCTATCTTAGAAGATAGATTTATAGAATTTAAGAAGGAATTTTATGACAAACGTAGCTAGAAATAAGATTGAATTAGGTGTTAACATTGACCATATTGCTGTATTAAGAGAAGCAAGACGTATTAATGACCCTGATCCCGTTGATGCCTTAGGTATTTGTAAACGTGCAGGTGCTGACCAGATTACGATTCATTTAAGATAAGACAGACGTCATATTAATGATTATGATGCCCTACGTATTATGCAAAATTCTGCGCTTCCTGTTAATTTAGAGTGTGCTATTGATGAAGAGATTATAAACATTGTTTGTAAACTTCGTCCGCATCGTGCAACCGTAGTCCCTGAAAAACGTGAAGAGGTAACAACCGAAGGTGGATTAGATGTTAAGGGTCAATACGAAACCATAAAAAAAGCGGTTCAAAAATTAAAAGAACATGAAATTGATGTCTCTTTATTCATAGACCCTAAGCATGATATTATTGATAAGTCTTGTGACTTAGGTGCGGATATGGTCGAGCTTCACACCGGTCTTTATGCCAATATTTATGCTATGTTAAATACGCCTCTTGCTACAACACACCACAGTGTTAAGGACTTAGAACTTCCTCGTTCACAGCTTCGTAAAAGACTTCAAGATGCTATTTCAACACTAAAATCAGCTTCTAATTATGCACAATACAAGGGGCTTTTAGTCGCAGCAGGACATGGATTGAATTACCAAAATGTAGAAGAGATTTGCAAAATAGAGAGCATTATCGAACTTAATATTGGACAAAGCATTATTGCACGTTCTGTTTTTACAGGGTTAGAGTCTGCCATTATTGAGATGAAGGATTTAATAAGATCATGAGTGAGCAAAAATTACGAACAATGGCAATTAGTGTAGGTGACTTAAATGGAATTGGTATTGAGATTGCCCTACGCGCACATGAGGAAATCTCTAGTATGGTTAGACCTTTGTACTGTATCTCTGAAGAGATGCTTTCTCAAGCCTGTGAAAAACTAGACATAAGTAGACCTGAAAATATGGAAATTTCTCCTGTTGGTGAAAATTTTGAAATTATTCCTTCTAAAATCAATAAAAAAAGTGGTGCCTACGCTTACCACTCTTTTATGAAAGCCATTAAACTTTGTGAAGCCAAAGTAGCAGATGCTGTCATCACCTTACCTATTCATAAAGAGGCTTGGTACAAAGCAGACCTGAGTTATACAGGGCACACTGACCTTATGCGAGAATATTTTGATAAAGAAGCCATTATGATGTTGGGGTGTAAAAAAATGTATGTGGCACTCTTTACTGAACATATTCCTCTTAAAGATGTTCCTGCAAAAATTACGAAAGAAGCACTATATAGATTTTTAGTTGATTTTTCTAGAGAGATTAAAACAAAAAAGATTGCCGTACTTGGGCTTAATCCTCATGCTGGTGATGGCGGTGTTATTGGAGACGAAGACAAAAAAATTAAAAAGGTAATTAAAAAAGTAAATTATGCCTTAGGTGAAAAACGTTTTGTCGGTCCTTTTGTTCCCGATACTGCCTTTACTAAACCGATGCGAAAAAAATATAAAACCTATGTTGCCATGTATCATGACCAAGGTTTAATTCCTTTAAAAGCATTATATTTTGAAGATAGCATAAACCTCTCTCTTAATCTCCCTATTATTCGCACCTCTGTTGATCATGGAACAGCTTTTGATATCGCATATAAAGATAAAAAACCTTCTATCAAGTCGTATATCAATGCTGTAAAAGCTGCTGTAAAAGCTGCTCAATATAGGGATGAAAAACTTAGTTTATAAATATTTATTATATAAATTTAGTTTTTTAGCTTACTTAAAGCCATAATTTGGGTATTATTAATAAAGTAATATTCAACGAGGGACTTATGGAAGATTTTCTTTTTGCTGATGAAATTGTCCAAGAAAACCCCTCCACTAAAGCACCGTGGAAGGTTCTTATTGTTGATGATGACCCAGGCATACATGATATCACCATTCTTGCTTTAAAAAACTTACGTGTTCAAAACAGACCTGTTAGTTTTACCTCAGTATATTCAGCTAAAGAAGCACAAGAGCTTATCGAACATGACCAAAGTTTTGCAGTGGCTCTTATTGATGTTGTTATGGAGAGTACGCACGCAGGTCTTGAACTTACCCAACATATACGAAAAGAGCTTCTTAATCCTTATCTTAGAATCATTATTAGAACAGGTCAATCTGGTAAGGCTCCTGAAAAATTTGTCATTGATAATTATGATATTAATGATTATAAAGATAAAACAGAACTAAATGCAGATAAACTCTACAGCAGTGTTAAAATTGCTATTGATTCTTATTCTGAAATTATGGACTTTAATCATGAAAATGACAAACTTTATAAAAAAGTTGTCCACAATCCACTCACTAACTTATACAATAGACATAAGCTTCAAGCTGATCTTATTCATATGAATAAAATTACTGTGATCTTATTTAACCTTGACCGATTTTCTCATATTAATGACTTGTACGGTTATAAACAAGGTAATTATATTATTGAAGAGGTGGGACGAACCTTACAACTTCTTGAAGATGAAAACAATAAAATATACCATATTGGTATTGATGAGTTTATTATCTTACGTGAACACTCATCCACACAAGAAACAGATGCCCTTATTGCTAAGATTATAAAAAAGTTTCAAAACACCTCTTTTGTGCATGAAGAGATTGATATTAACATCACCTTTACCATAGGTATTGTAGAAAATGAGACAGAATTTTTATGTAATAAAGCAGACTTAGCGGTTAAAGAGGCACGTCTGATTAGTTCAAATAGAGTTCAACGCTATCATCATAATATGAAAATTCAGCAAGACATATTTAATAATCTTTTATGGTTTAAAGAGATTAAAAATGCTCTAGCACAAGATAGAATCGTCCCCTATTTTCAAGCTATTTATAATAACAGAAACTCTAAAATTGAAAAATATGAATGTTTAGTTCGTCTGATTAAAGAAGATGAAGTTATTTCTCCTTTTAGTTTTTTAGATGTTGCTGAAGAAACAGGACTTTTAACACAAATTACAAAGGTTATGTTAGAAAAAAGTGTACTGGTTTTTACAAACAATAATTTCTCTTTTTCAATCAATATCACTAAACATGACTTGCAAGATGAACATTTTGCAGATTATGTTGCTTCGGTATTACAAAAAAATAGTATTTCAGCAGAACGTTTAACCTTAGAAGTTCTAGAAAACAGCTCCTTAGAAAGCATTCCTAACTCAAAACATAATATTGCACGTTTACATGATATAGGCTGTAAAATCTCGCTTGATGACTTTGGAGCACAGTGTCAAAACTTTGCGAATATGCTCGACTTACAGTTAGATACGATTAAGATTGATGGTTATTTTATCAAAAATCTAAAAGAAGAGATACCCCGAAACATGGTCGATAGTATTGTCTATTTTGCTAATAAAATGGGTATAGACCTTGTTGCAGAATTTGTTTGGAATAAAGATATTTTTGAGATTGTAAAAGAACTTGATATTAAGTATTCTCAAGGTTATTACATTAGTGAGCCCCTTCCTTACCTTCTTGCAAAGGAAGATCCTTTATCATGATAAACTCTACACTTATTAAACAATACCTTTTTTTAATAATTCTATTTAATTTAGAACTTTTTGCTGTATCAGAAACACAAATAAAGGCAGTTTTTCTTGAAAAGTTTACCCATCTTGTACAGTGGCCTGAAAAGCAAAAAGAGCTTTTTATTGTGTGTGTTGTTAATAATGATAACTTTGCTAATGCGCTTCAAGAGATTTATAAAACAAAAAAGTTTCAAAACACACCTGTTCTTGTGAAAAAAATATCAGCAGATGAGAAGATTCCTGAGTGTCAACTACTATATTTAGGAGAAGGCATACAACATATTGATGATATTATAAACAAACTTTCAAATAAGCCTGTGCTAACCGTAAGTGATCAAGAAGAGTATCTTGATAAAAATGTAATGATTACCATCTTTTTAAAACAGAAACGTTTTAAATATATTATTAATAATAAGGCAGCCAAAAATGTAGACATGAAAATATCATACCTACTACTACAATCGGCTCAAGAGGTTATCCAATGAATCTCTTTTCGCATTTTTCAATAAAATCAAAACTTATAATTTCTATTATTTTCCTTTTAACGGCTGCTTTAGGTATATATACTAGCTTTATTTTATATGCTAATTATAAAAAAGGACTTAATGATCTTATTAAAAATTCTAAGCTACAGACCCATTTAATTGCTGATTATGTTATTACACCCCTTCTGTTTGCAGATACAGATGGGGCAGCTGATGTACTTGAAAAACTCTCTTCTATTCCTAATATTAATGCTGCTGTCTTATATGATGAAAATGGAAAACGCTTTGCCAGTTACCGCAAGCAAACAACAAATAAGGTTTTTGCTAATGTTATTTCGAGTTTTGTAGCCTCAGACAAACATCTCAATAAAGAGGTTCTTATTTCTACTCCTATTACCCATAAAGATAAGAATTATGGGATTATACTTTTTTATGTTTCTACCCTTGAAATAGATAAAGACCTTATTGAAACAGCAATCATACTATTTTTAAGTATGATTATTGTACTTTTATTATCCTTATTAGTTATTTATAGAGTCCAACGTTATATCACCCTTCCTATTCTTAATTTAGCACAAATTACTAAAGAGATATCCCTGAGTGATGATTATACTATTCGGGCACAAAAGATGTTCTCTGATGAGGTAGGAAATCTTTATGATGATTTTAATTATATGCTGGATAAAATTGAACAGCGTGGACGTGAGCGTGATGAGGCAGAAATCATCTCACAAACTTATCAAGCCCACCTTGAAAGACTAACTAATGAACTCGAAGAGCGTGTAAATGAGAGAACCCTTGAACTTCAAGAGAGTTTAGAAAACCTTCAAGAGACACAGTCTCAACTTATTGAATCTGAAAAAAT